>CAZZYX010000041.1:0-25468 GCA_964658485.1 uncultured Acetobacteraceae bacterium
GTCGCACCGGCAGCGCCGGGCGGCGCATCCGCGCCCGCGCCCACCACGAACCAGTAGCATGGGCAGGGGGGCAGCAAATCGCTCGTCCCCCTGCCACCGATCCAGCCTTCGGTCGTTACACCACGCAACAGGAGCATGAGCATGACGGATGAGCGCGAACCGTCCCGGTCGGCAGACCCGAAACGGGCGCGCCGCGCCTTGCAATCGCTCAACTTCTTCATGGCCGACATGCAGGCGGGGATCGGCCCGTTCTTGGGGGTGTTCCTGCAACAGCGCGGCTGGGCGACGGGGCCGATCGGCACCGTCATGACCGCCGGGGGCGTCGCCGGGATGCTGTTCACCGCTCCAGCCGGGGCGTTCATCGATCACACCACCAAAAAGCGCATGGTCGTCGTGGTGACCGGAATTTGCACCGTTGCCGCGTCGTTCCTGATCCTGCTCTCGCAATCGGGGCTGGTCGTCACCGCCAGCCAGGTCGCGACTGCCATCGCCGGCGCGGCGATCGGCCCCGCCGTCGCCGGCATGACGCTGGGCATTGTCCGTCAAACCGGCTTCAATGCCCAGAACGGCCGCAACCAGGCGTTCAACCATGCCGGCAACATGATCGGCGCAGGGCTGTCGGGATTCCTCGGATGGAAGTTCGGGATGCCGGCGATCTTCTATCTTGCCGCCGCATTCGGGGTGCTCGCCATCGCCTCGGTGCTGACGATCCCCGAACGGACAATCGATCATCAGGCCGCGCGCGGGCTGGAGAATAACGAGAATAACAATGCCGGGGGTGGACGGGCAGAGGGATTCAAGGCGCTGCTGCACAACAAGCCGTTGCTGATCCTGGCTGCGGCGCTGGCCTGCTTCCACCTGGGCAACGGCGCGATGCTGCCGCTCTACGGCCTGGCCGTGGTCGGCGCGGGCAAAGGCGACCCGGCGGTGTTTACCGCGACCACGGTGGTCGTCGCCCAGGCGGTGATGATCGTCACCTCGCTGATCGCGATGCGGGTAGCGGCGGGCAGGGGTTACTGGCTGGTGCTGCTGATTTCCTTTGCCGCGCTGCCGGTGCGCGGGCTGATCGCCGGCATGGTCATCCAGCATTGGGGCGTGTGGCCGGTGCAGGCGCTCGACGGCGTTGGCGCGGGCCTGCAAAGCGTCGCCGTACCGGGCCTGGTCGCGTGCCTGCTCGATGGTTCGGGCCGCGTCAACGTGGGTCAAGGCGCGGTGATGACGATGCAAGGCGTCGGCGCGTCGCTCAGCCCTGCAATCGGCGGCTGGATCGCGCAACTCCTCGGCTATCGCTTTGCGTTCTTTATCCTCGGTGGTTTCGCGCTCGTCTCGCTGGCGTTGTGGATCGGTTTCGCCGGCACGTTGCGGCCCGCTTGTGCGGCGACGCGCGATACCTCCCGGGAGGCGGCGCATTGACCGGTTCGAACGGTGGGCACCGGTGATGCTTGCGACTTACCTGACCTGGGCAATTTGCGTCGCCGCCACGGCTGCGGTCATCATCCGGCCGTTCCGTTGGCCAGAGGCAATCTGGGCCGTCGCGGGGGCGCTGCTGCTCCTGCTGCTCGGCCTGATGCCGTTTGCCGCCGGGATGCATGCCATCGCCAAGGGAACCGATGTCTATCTGTTCCTGATCGGGATGATGCTGCTGAGCGAGACCGCGCGCGAGCAGGGCCTGTTCGACTGGGTGGCGGCGACGGCGGCGATCAACGCCAGGGGATCGACGGCACGGCTGTTCCTGCTGGTCTATGTCACCGGGGTCGTCACCACCACTTTCCTGTCAAACGATGCCACCGCAGTGGTGCTGACGCCCGCGGTCTATGCCGCCGCCAGGAAAGCCAAGGCCGAACCGCTGCCGTTGCTGTTCGCCTGCGCGCTGATCGCCAACGCGGCGAGTTTCGTGCTGCCGATCTCCAATCCCGCCAACCTCGTGCTCTATGGCGGCAAGATGCCGCCGCTGGGGCAATGGTTCGGCTCGTTCGCGCTGCCCTCGCTCGCCTCGATCGCGGTGACGTACCTGATGTTGCGCTGGGTGGAACGCAAGCGATTGGCCGGCGATTGCGAAAGCGACGCCGAACGCGAGCCACTGGAGACCGGCGGCAAGGCGGCATTCGCGGGGATCGTGGCGACGGCGGTGCTGCTGATCGTGATGTCCGCGTTCGACCTGCCGCTCGGGCTGCCGACTTGCCTCGCGGGTCTGGCGACGACGCTCGGGGTGTGCGCGCTGGCGAAGCGCTCGCCGGTCGAGCTGGCAAAGTCGGTGTCGTGGAGCGTGCTGCCGTTGGTCGCGGGGCTGTTCGTGCTGGTGGAAGCGCTTGACCGGACCGGCCTGATCCGGCGGGTCGCCGGCGCGCTGCAAGCGCCAGCGGTCGATCCGAAAAGGGGCGCGGCTTTGGCAGGCACGATCCTGGCCTTCGCGTCGAACCTGATGAACAATCTGCCCGCCGGGCTTGTCGCGAGCACCGCGGTGGCGCAGACGCATCCCCCGCGCCTGATCGTCGACGGCCTGTTGATCGGCGTCGATCTTGGCCCCAACCTATCGATCACCGGCTCGCTCGCCACCATCCTGTGGCTGCAGGCGATCCGCCGCGAAGGGCAGGACGTGGGGTTTCTGAGCTTTCTCAAGGTCGGTGCCGCGACGATGATTCCCGCGCTGGCGGCGGCACTCGGCATCCGCCTGCTGATCGGTTGAAGGAGACCATCATGACGGGCGCGGTCCTGATGGTGGCCGGGTCACGCTCATCGCGAAGTTTTGACGCTTGCGCCTGAAAACAATTTCGGAAGACTGAAAATATGTCCGAGAACAGCGTTTGTCGCGGCGTAGAAAACTGATCCGGAAAATCGCATGCGGATCCAACCGAATGACGGTCAAACGCGCATGGAGCACTTCCGCAGCTTCCGCGATGCAGCATGTACGATATGCGACGCAATGGGGCTCGATGCGCGCCGCGCCATCGGATGTTTCAGCGGCCGGAGTTCGTTATGATGAATTTGAAGTGTGTGTGTTCAGGCGCGATGCTGTTGCTCAGCGGGCTGCTGCTTCAGCCTGCCGCATCCGCACAGGCACCGGCACAGCCGTCGACCGGCGGGGTCATGACGATGAGCGCCGAGCCCGGCAAGAGCGGCGGCGAGGGCGGAGGCCACTCCACCAATGTCACCTTGAAGGCGGCGACATTGGCGGAGCCCTTCCTCCAGACGATCGTCGGGCAGCCCACCGCTCCGCCAGACACCAGCACGCCGGAAGGCCGCTGCCTGGACCTTGCCTATCGCGACTTCTCCAATGTTGCCGATGCACCGACCAAGCTGACCAGCGCCAAGGTCCGCGCTGCCAACGATGGCGCCACCGAGGTCTGCCAGATCGATGGCTTTATCGCGCCGCAGGTTGCATTTCGCATGGTGCTGCCGGTCAAGACCTGGAACAGCAAGTTCATGCAATCGGGCTGCGGCGGCCGCTGCGGCACCTATCTGCCCGATGCCTGCGAAGAGCAGGTGAAGCGCGGCTACGCCTGCATGTCCAATGATCTCGGGCACAAGTCGACCACCTACGACGATCTGTGGGCGATCGACAACGTCCCTGGCGAGATCGATTTCGGGTTCCGCGCCACCCATGTCGCAGCGCTGGCCGGCAAGGCGTTGGTCGCCGCCTATTATGGCCAGAAGCCGCGTTATTCATATTTCGTCGGTGCATCCACGGGTGGCCGCCAGGCGCTGGTCGCGGTTCAGAAATTCCCCGACGATTACGACGGCGTGATCGGCGGCGAGCCGGCAATGTCCGTGCCCGGCGTATCCCGGGAAGAGGGTAAGATCCGGCTTGGCGCCTCGCTGATCGGCGCCGACGGCAAGCCGCTCGTTTCACCCGCCGAAATCATGATGTTGCACAAGGCGACGATGGCGGCCTGCGATGCCAATGACGGGCTGAAGGACGGCATCATCACTGACCCGTCGACGTGCAATTTCCAACCGGCGTCGCTGCTGTGCAAGGGCGAAAAGACCCCGGATTGCCTGACGCAGATCCAGATCGATGCGGTCGGCGGCGTCTACCGCGACGGCAAGGGGCAAATGAAAGGCTCCGAACTGGCGTGGATTGGCGCCTATGTCGCCAAGGACGGCGGTGCCGGTCGGTATATTTCGATGAAGATGAGCAATCCCTATCACTATCCCTACACCTTCGTATTCGACGATGCGACGAACCCGGATATCCGTCCGTTCGAGGCGGCGGGGCACAAGTTCATCCTCTACACCGGGCTTGCCGACGAGGTCATCAATCCGCACGGTCCGATTCGCTACTATGAAGGCGTCGAACGCCTGGTCGGCAGCCGGAAGGAAACGCAGAGCTTCTTTCGCTTCTTCGCGATCCCCGGACAAAGCCATATCCCCGGCAACGTCGGGGCCGAAAGCCTGAACTACGTCCCGGTATTGGAAGACTGGGTGGAGCGCAATCAGGCGCCGAACCTGCTGATGGGTCACAAGCTGAAGTGGATCACGCAGATGATGGGGCCGATGTATCTGGACAAGGACATGGATCCAGCCAACTTACTCTATTCGCGCCCGATCTACCCTTATCCGATCCAGGCGCGTTACAAGGGCAAGGGCGATCCTACGCAGGCTTCCAGCTTCGCTCCCTGGGATCCGCGCACCAGGACCTGGGAGAAACCGGGGGCCTGAAGAAGTTTGCGACCGGTTGCCGGCAAGAAATCCATGGCAGGATGTCCGGGCGTTGACTGCCGGGAGCTGCCAGCCTCAAGCCATGGGGTTCGTAGCAGGCGAGCTACCGGCCCGGCGCAGCAGATCTATGACCAGTTCGGCTTGCGGCGTCAGCAAACCGTCCTCGCGATAGAAAACGCCGACCCTGGTTTGCTCGACGGGTGTCTCGCAATCGAGAACGACCACCGTTCCTTCAGCGAGGTCGCGTTCGACCACTTCCATCGGCAGGATTGAAATCGTGTTCGAATCCTTGACCATTTGGCGGATCAGCGAGATCGAATTGGAGCGCAGAACCTGGGCTGGGACCGGCAACCCCCGCGTCTGGAAGAACAGGCCGAAGCTGCGCTGAACTCCCTCGCCGTTCAGCATGGCCCATTCCGCATGCGCCAGGTCCTCGCAGGTGACCTTGTCTTTCAGTGCGAGCGGATGGTCCGCCTTGGCCATGACCCGCGAACGATGGGCCCTGATCGCTTCGATGGCGAGTCCGTCGCTGCGCCTGATCTGACCGATTAGCCCGAAAGCGAAATCGATCGATTCCGTTTTCACTCTCGCCATTAATTCGATGAAGCCATCGGTGATGACGGTGACATGCAAGCCAGGCCGTTCGCGGTGGAGTTCGGCAAGCAATTGCGGGACCAGGTAGGTGGCATAATTCGGGGTGATGCCGAAGGTCACTTCGCCAACCCGGGCCTGTTCGATTTCTCTGATTTCCTTGACGGTTTTCGCCACTTCGTTGAGAATGACGCGGGCGCGGCGCATCACCGCATGGCCGTAAATTGTCGGCTCGACCCCCTTGGGCCCGCGAATGAGCAGTGGCACGCCCAGCCGATCTTCAAGCGCTCGAACGCTGCGGCTCAGGCCCGATTGCGAAATGAACGAACTCTCGGCCGCCCTCAAAAGATTGTGGTGCTCGGCGGCCGCCAGCAGGTGTTTGAGCTGCTGAATCTCCATAATCGGGCACTCCATCGAGGAATATGCAAGCAGGTGCCCATCGTCATACGCCTTACGCAATCCCATACAAGCCGACCCGTCGCTGCCCCGTTGCATTAATTTCGGAGATTTCGGCTAGAATTGCTGCGCTATGCTTTGCAAGGGCCACGCCACTCCACCTTTGGGCCAGCTTTTCGATGTTGGGCGAACGTTGGAAGTAAGGTCGATCATCGCGCCGTACGTTGCTATCAGCCTTCCTTGGCGGATGTACCGGCCACAACCGCCGAGGTGGCGAAGGCAACAAGCTTTTCCGCCCATTCCCTGGCGTGTGCCATGACCGACATTCCGCCTTCCTGGGTAAAAACCTCAAACGCGAAGTCTGGCCGCAGCTCGCGCACCCGGAAGTCGGAATGCCGGATCGGATCGCCGCCATCGGTCAGGATCAGCGTCGGCACGGCAATAGCCTCGATATCGGGGATCATGTCGTTTTCGAACACCGCGAGGCGGGCAAGATCTTCGCCCATGGAAAACTTCGAGATCAGCATCCAGGTACGCCCGAGCAGGGTGCCGGCGTCCGATGGCTCGGGATCGCCAGCGAATTTCCGCGCAAACCACTCGCTCATGTGGGCACCGTCGGCGCGCGGCGTCCGATCATAATCGGGAGCGGACCGGAAAAGCGCTAATTCCTCGGGGGTGAAAAGCGGGGAACCGTGCAGGATTGCCGCCTGCACTTGGCTGGCGTGGCGCGCCGCCAGCTTGGCGGCAATGGCCGCCCCGGAATGATGACCGACCACCATGACCTTGCTGATCGACAGTGCCTCGAGCACAAAGCTGACATTTGCCGTGATCTCGGCGAGTGTCGGCTGGCGCGGCGGTGGATCGGACAAGCCGTGCCCCGGCATGTCCAGCGCAATCGCGCGATAGCCCAAAGCGACCAGTTCGTTCTGCGCCTCGGCAAACTGGATGATTGACAACCATGTCTGATGAAGGAGCAAAAAGGTCACCGGAGAATGCTTGCTCCCCACATCGCGGTAATGAATCTGGCCCAATGGCGTCGCTACATACCCTTTCCCCCCGCGCAGCGCGCCATATCCTACCCAGTTGTCAGAGGCTTTGTGGTTCACGGTGTTTTCCTGTCATGGTCGCGCCGCTCTCAGCCTAGGTCACTTTGCCGGGCAGGCACGGCCGCCCTTCCGCCAGACCGCCATTCGGTCGCGCTGCCGGGTTCGCCCTGCGCCAGCGCCACTCCCGATATGGCGCGCCGGCCAAAGCTGCCGTGATGTTCGAATTCCAGTCCGGAAAGATAATCGAATTTTGCGTGGCAAAGTGGATTGCGCCATTCCACCGCGAAGCCCGGGCGCACCGATTGTCGGATGAAGCATATGCGATTCGCGCAAATACGCAGGACAAGGGGCAAATTGCACGCATGTATGACTATGCTGCCAGCCGACCGATCCTTTCCGCAGTCAGCTCTTCCCAGCCAGAAAGACCCGCCATGGCCACCGCTTCGCTCAAATACTCGTTCGCGCTGATCCTGGCCGCAACGTCCACCAGCGCGATTGCCCAGACCGCGACCGCCGGCGAAGCAAAGCTGTCGCCCATCGATCGCCTGATCGCCGAGGACGAGATCCGCCAGGACCTGGCGCTTTATGTGCTGCTGGCCGACGGCGACGGCATCAAGGGCAAGGATACGCGAACACTCGCCGACACGATGATGGCGCCTGATGTCGTCACCGAAATCTATTACCCGCTTGCCAGGGCACCGGTGCGGACCATCGGCCGCGAAGCCGTGGCCGGCCCGGCGCCCGTTCCGGCTGTGGTGCCAGCCGCGATCGATCCCACAGTCAAACGCCATTATCTAGTCGACACTTATTTCGAGGATCTGACAGCGAACACGGCCAGAACGATCACGACCGCGGTGCATTTCAACCTGACCCGCAATCTGGTCGGCAAGGACTGCGGAGCGCAGGGTCCGGGCGCTTGTGGGGGGCTCCCTGCCCGCATCATCATGTGGACCTATCACATGAACTGGGTCAAGAACGCCGCCGGTTGGCAGGTAAGCTATAACGGGCTCCACATGGACAATTGACAGAGCTTGCGAGCAGTACCGCCGCGCCGCCGACGGGCCGACCACCAGCGTCATCGAGCTACAGAGCGCCATGCGCTCTTCGCCAGCAAGGCGGTTGCTATTCGCGCGGCGCCTGGCCCGGACCAGCCCGGTGCCCGCTGAGTTCGCTGCCGGCATGCGGCGACAGGCGACCGATCGGAATCAGGGCTAGCGCCGTGACCAGGCCAACCACGGCCAGCGCGATACGGCAGTCCATCGCGCCGACCCGATCGACTGCCCCGCCCCGCCAGATCGTCGCCATCCGCAACACAAGCACTGTAAACGACACGCCGACCGCTTGCGATAATTGCATCACCACCTGGTTAAGCGTGGTCGCTCTGGTCATCTCGGGCAGGGGAATCTCGGCATAGGACAATGTGCCCAGCGCGGTCATCGTGAACGAGCGGAAACACCCGCCGATGAACAGCACCAGCAGCATCACCCAGAACGGCGTGCCCACGGTGAACAGTGCACACGCCATCAGTGACCCGACCACGCCGATAATCGCCGACTGCATGGTTGAACGATAGCCGAAGCGGCGGAACACTTGCGTCGTGACCGCCTTCATCACCAGATCGCCCGAGGTGTAGCCCAGGAACAGCATCCCGGTCGCAAACGCGCTCAGGCCAAAGCCGACCTGCAACAAGATCGGCACGATGAAGGGCAACGCCGCCGAGGGCAGGCGCATGAACGGCATCGCCACGATGCTGGTCAACCGAAAACTGGGATAGCGCATCGGCGAGAGCGAGAGCAACGGATGGGCATGGGCGCGCGAATGGCGGATCGCCATCCAGCCGAACACCGCGCCGATCAGGGTCAGCCCGCCGGCCATTGCAGGTGCAGCGCGATCCTCCGCCAGCCGGTCGAAGCCATAGACGAGGGCCGCAAAGGTCAGTCCGTTAAGGAAAAGGCCGCACGCATCGAACGGTCGGCGCTTGCGCCCCAGTTCGGCAATGTAGATCGTCGCCAGAACCGCGCCGGCAATCCCGAACGGGATGTTGAGGTAGAATATCCAAGGCCATCCGTCCCGGCTCGTGATGAACCCGCCGAGTGGCGGCCCAATCACCGGCGCGATCAGCATCGGCGCGGTGAACAGGTTCGTCATCCGGATCAGGTCGCGCCGATCGACGATCGACATCATGATGACGCTGCCGACCGGGCTGAGCAGCGCACCGGTCACTCCCTGCAGCATGCGCGCAGCAATAAACTGCTCGAGGGTTTGGCTAAAGCCGCAAAGCACGGAAGCCACCGTAAACGCCAGCAGCGCGCCGACGAAAACCCGCCGCGCGCCGAAACGGTCGGCGATCCAGCCGCTGGTCGGTATCATGATCGCAGCCGCCAGCACATAGACGGTGATGCCCAGGCCCAACGCGGTTGGCGACACGCGGAAATCCTTGGCCATGGCGGGAATGGCGATGGCAAGAACCGAGGTGTCGAGCATCTGCATGAACGCCGCGATCGCCAGGATCAGGACGATGATCATCACCTGGCGTTGCGAATAGCTGGGTGTCGGCACGCGAGTCAGCGGAGGACAGGTCTCGGTCACGCCTCGCCCCTAGACCGGGCGGTCCCAAGCCCCCGGAGGCAACAGTCGGTGCATCCGTTCTTCGGTGGATTGGGCCCCTTCAATTGGACCTCACGCAGCCTTGTAGGCGCTCCCGACAAACCCTTGAACCGCGCTCATGATCCGGTGGGGCGCGGCGTCAAGGATCGGCCCGGTCACGTCGGGCATTTCCAGGACCTGGGCGCCGGGCATCAACCGCGCAGCTACCCGCGAGGGTTCGGCCAGATGCCCCCCCGGGTTGAGCACCAATACCGGCTGGCGCAGCATCGGCAGCCGCGCATCGCTGTCATAGGCGAACATGGCGTCGTGGGCCCACCAGCCGTTGGGCCAGGCTTTCAGTTCATCGACGAAATTCTCGAAGCCACGCTCCAGGGAAACCTCGGGCGCGCGGCTGGCCACCAGGAAATTCCAGCGCTCGTCGAACTGCGCCAGCCTGTCGCCGAGAACTGTGCGGTGTCCGAGTTTTTTACGCCAGAACGCCAGGTCCAATGCCTGGAAATAGGGGATGCCGATCAGCACCAGTCTGTCGACCAGCGCCGGGTGCCGGACCGCCAGTTCTGCCCCGACATACACGCCGGTATGATAACCAAGCAGGGCGACCGGCCCACCATCCGCCAATGCCCTGATCGCCACCGCGACGGCATCGGCATAGGCCGCGATCTCGACCTGGGCTGCCGGAGCGTCCGACTCGCCATAGCCGGGCAGGTCGATGGCAATGACCTGCCGCACATCTGCTGCCTGTTGCATCAACGGCACAAAGGTCCGCGACGAATAGGCCGTGGCATGCAGGCAGACGAGCGGCATCGTCCCCGCGACCGGCGGGCTCAGGCGAGCATGAACCTGTCCGAACGGGCCATCGACATAGCGTTTGCGGATCCGGGTCATGGAATGACAATCTGGCGAATGGCATGCCCGCTGTGCAGTCGGTCGAACAGCGTGTTGATCTCCGACAAGGGACTCACCGAAGTCAGGAGCCGTTCGACGGGCAGGCGACCGGCTTGCCACAAGGCGATGTAGCGCGGAATATCGCGCGCGGGGATCGCCGAGCCCATATAGCTGCCCATCAGGGTCTTGCCATCGCCGACCAGGGACACGGCCTGGATCGATAGCATTTCAGCGGGGTTCGGCAGGCCGACGGTCACGATCCGCCCCCCGCGCCGCGCCAATCCATAGGCCTGTGCCAGCACCGCGGCCTTACCGACCGTCTCGACCACCAGATCCGGTTTGCCGCCGATCGCAGCGATGATCGCCTGCTCGTCAGCGCCCGGCGCGAACACCGCAGCCGCGCCGAGTTCCAGCGCCAGCGCACGCTTTTCGGGCACCGGGTCGATCGCGACCACGGGCTGCGCGCCGCCGGCAATCGCGCCCATCAGAGCCGAAAGACCGACTCCGCCCAGCCCGAAGACCACGACGCTTTCGCCGGCGCGAAGGGCGGCGGTGTTGAGAACCGCGCCGACGCCGGTGAGAACGGCACAGCCGAACAGCGCGGCTATCTCGATCGGGATGTCACCGGCGATCTTGACGGCCGAACGCCGGTCGATCACGGCATGGGTAGCGAAGGCCGATGCTCCGAGATGATGATGCACCGGGCGTCCGCATTCGCTCAGGCGGATGTCGCCACCGAGCAGCGTTCCCCGACCATTGGCCGCCGCGCCGTTCGGGCACATGTAGCCTTCGCCGGACTGACACTCGCGGCAATATCCGCAGGCGGGCAGGAAACTGAGCACGACCCGATCGCCGGCTTCGAACTGCTTGGCAGCATTCGCACCGCACGACATGACCGTCGCCACCGCCTCATGCCCGATCGCCATCGGCATCGGTCGCGGCCGGTCGCCGTTAATCACCGACAAATCGCTATGGCAAAGCCCGGCAGCCTCGATTTTTACGAGCAGTTCATCGGCGCCAGGCTCGGCGAGATCGATTTCCGCGAGCGTCAGCGGGCGGCTGTCGGCAAAAAGGCCGGAATGGCCGGTTGACGCCAGCACCGCGGCAGTGATCTTCATCTATCGGTTCCTCGACCTTCGGCGAAATCCTTCGGGCACTTTCAAGCCATGCCTGACCACTACAGTCGCCGCCGATATCCGCTCCGGCTCGTTGGGGCTTACCGCCATTCAAGGACAGATACCTTATCGACTCCCCATGTTCTTCATCTTTTCAGGGCATTTGCGTGAAAAGGCGCAAGCCATGACTAAATCGCCTATTACTTTGTGCGCCCTCATGCGGTGCTGCGCCCAGCCCGATCGCCCGTGCGCGCCAGCCTGTCGCAGACCGGCGACCTGCCCTTCCCCCAGGCGGCAAAATAGCCGTCCCCGGCTAACCACATGCCGGTGGTTGCCGGCCAAGCGCCGCGCCACCGGCATGTGGTTTTACTATCAGCCCCAGCCAGGCGCGTGTGCGACGCTGCGTGAAATTCCAAGGACCGTATCAGATGCCTACCGACCACGACATCATCATCCTGGGCGCAGGCCTTGGCGGGATCGGTATGGGTTGCATCCTGCGTAATCGAGGCCGGCACGACTTTCGCATCATCGAAAAGGCAAGCTCCGCCGGCGGCACCTGGCGCGAGAATGTCTATCCCGGCGCGGCCTGCGACACCGAATCGCATCTTTATTGCTATAGCTTTGCGCTGCACCTCGGTGTCAGTCGCATCTACGCGCAGCAACCCGAGTTGCTCGCATATGCCCAGCGCCTGATCGACGAAAACGACCTATCGCCCCACATCGATTACAATCAGGAAATCGTCTCGGCCCGCTGGATCGACACCGAGCGCCACTGGTCGATCGCGCTGAAATCGGGACGCACGATCACGGCGCGTATCTTCATCGCCGCATGGGGCCAGCTTAACCGACCATCGATCCCCGGCTTCTCCGGGCGCGAGGATTTTGCGGGCGAGCAGTTCCACTCGGCGTGCTGGCCCGGCACGCTCGATCTGGCCGGCAAGCGCGTGGGCAGTGTCGGCAATGCCGCCAGCGCCGTGCAATATGTTCCCGAGGTGGCCCGCCAGGCGGCGCACCTGACCGTCTTCCAGCGTAGTCCCAACTGGATCGTGCCGCGCGGTGACCGGCGCTATAGCGACGAAGAACTTGCACTCTACACCAGCGATCCCGACCGTTTCCGCGACAGCAGGGCGGCGCTGTTCGCGTGGCGCGAGACCACTTTCCTGCGGATGCGCGAAGGCAGTGCAGAGGCCGCCGAACTCGAGGAGCAGGCTCGCCGGCATCTCGACGCCCAGGTACCCGATCCCGCGCTGCGTGCCAGGCTGCTCCCCGATTTCCCGCTCGGCTGCAAGCGGGTGCTCCGTTCGGATGACTATCTGCCAGCGCTCATGCGCGAAAACGTCGATCTTGTCACCGACGCCGTCACCCGGATCGTCCCCGAGGGTATTATCACGGCGGACGGCATGCTTCATGCCTTGGATGTCATCATCTGGGGTACCGGGTTCGAAACGCAGACCTTTCAGGGGCCGGTCGATGTGCATGGCGTGGCTGGCCGGGACTTGCGGGCAACATGGCGGGACGGCGCACGCGCCTACAAGGGCATGACGGTTCCCGGCTTCCCCAATTTCTTCATGATCTATGGCCCCAACACCAATCTCGGACACAACAGCATCCTGTCGATGTTGGAGGCGCAGTTCGGTTATATAACGCAGGCGGCAGAACACATCCTGTCTCGCGAAGTGGCACTCGATATCACCGAGACGGCGATGGACAGCTATGATGCCGCGCTGCAGGCCGATCTCGAAGGCAGCGCGTGGGCGGGCAATTGCACCAGCTGGTACAAGAACGCCAATGGCCGGGTGATCAACAACTGGAGCGGGCCGGTGCAGACCTATCTCGACCAGACCGCCGTGTTCGATCGCGAAGCCTACCGGGCGCTTGATGATGCCGATTGACGCACCGGTACAACCGGCTGTCCCGCCAGCGGCTTTCGAACCCGAGGTCGCCGCCTTTCTCGACGATTTGCGCAGCAGCGGAAGGCCTGCTTTCGAGACGATGACCGTGACCCAGGCGCGCGCCGCCTATCTCGCGGGCCGGGCCACCACCCAGTTGCCGCCGGTCGAGATCGGCGCGGTAAGCGATCACGGTTTCGCCAGCCGGACGGGGCAAATTCCGGTACGACGTTACTGCCCGGAGGAAATTCTGCCCGGTTTGCAGCCTGCGATCCTGTTTTTCCATGGCGGCGGCTGGGTGATCGGCGACCTGGAAACGCACGACAGCCTGTGCCGCCACATTGTCCGCGCGACCGGCCTTCATCTCATCGCGGTCGACTATCGGCGGGCACCGGAACATGTTTTTCCCGCCGCTGTCGAGGACGCATGCGACGCGCATGCGATGCTGCTCGATCAAGCGGCGCGCTGGCAAATCGATCCGGCGCGGATCGCGGTGATGGGCGACAGCGCGGGGGGCACGCTGGCGGCCGTGGTGGCGCTGCACGCGCGGAAGCGCTGCCACCCGATGCCGTTTGCGCAGGTGCTGTTCTATCCGGTTACCGAGATGCAAGCTGAAAGCGCGTCGTTTGTCGATGTCGCAGGAGTGCCGCTGACCGGCGAGACATTGCGCTGGTTCCGCCGTCACTATGTTCCCCCTGACCAGCCTGGCAGCGACTGGCGGCTCTCGCCGTTGCGCGCGGACAGCCTTGTCGGACTGCCGCCGACATTCATCACCATTGCCGGGCACGATCCGTTGCATGACGAGGGCCTGGCGTTTGCCGCAAGCCTGCGCGCCGCTGGGGTAATGGTGGAGCAGCGGCTTTTGCCCGGACAAATCCACGGTTACCTGACGCTCGGCCGGCTGCTGTCAGAAGCCGGTCGCTCGATCGACTGGGCTGCGACATTCCTGCGGAGGCAATTGTCGGCAATTCCCGAACCGCAATGAGTGGTCGCTTCAACCGTATAGCAGGCGACGACCCGACAGCCGATTGTCGCTTGCCGGGCCAAGCCGCCAGATGCGGGCAACCGGGGCATCGCCCGGCCGAGTTTGTGGGGGGGTGCCTTGACTACCGATCCTGTCCAAAGCGATTTGATTGCCACCGAAAATGCCGCAGGTATATGCCGTGTCACCTGCGGCTGGAAGAAAAAGGAACTGCCCCTCGAAGTGGTCCGGCGCTATTGGCGCGACGTGCACAGCCCATCAATCGCGCGTCGCGACGGAATCTACGACTATCGCCATTTTCAATATGATCCCGTGCTGCCCGACCTGTTCGCGCCGGTCAATGGCATCAGTTTCGCCTGTCCCGTCGACGAGCAACTGATGTGGACATCCGATGTGCGGTATCGCGACGATGCCGCACTCGCAGTCTTCGGCCAGTCGCCGCCGCGCGATGTGTTGCCCGGCATCCTCGGCGATATCGACCTGATCGTCGACCAGAGCACGACCTACAAGGCGCTTGGCGCAAACGCCCGGACCTTCAAGGATTTGACCGGCACGGCAACACCCCAGGGCACCCCCGCCCTGCCTACCTACCAGCTGTTTTTCCGGCAGAAGGGCGATGAAGCGCCGTTCTTTGCGGCGCTTAGCGCGATGGTGGCGGCATGGAACGACGATCCTGCGGTGCTGCGTGCGCGCCTCAGCCTGTTCGAAGTTCCGGACATGGAGGCGGAACGCAAGGCCGGCTATCCGGTCAAGACCCACCCGATCGAGCGCCAGTACCAAGCCTGGATCGACCTCGTGGTCAGCTCCCCCGTGGCGGCGCGCAACTTGCTGGGCGTTGCTCCCGCTCTCGCGGCGCATGTCCATACTATTCACGCTTATCCGGTCACGACTCTGTGCACCTTCAACTATGCCGGCCAGCCGACCCTTGCTGGCCTGCGTGGTTTCCCGGCATGGGACGCGATGAATGGCCTGCGCGGCTTCCACCAGGCAAAGCCCGAGATCCTGGAATGGATGTACGGCGACATTGCCCGGGGCGTGACCTTGCACGGCGAAGACGCGGCATGAGCGATTTTCGCCCCGACACGGTGTCCGGCCGGCTCGTCGTTTTCATGCGCAGGACAATGGCGGCAGGCTTGCGCGACGACATCCGCCATGAAGCCAAACGGTTGCTGCTCAACCAGCTTAAAGCCTCGGTAGGCGCGACCGACCAAAAGGCCATCACGCTGCTCCACGACTGGGCGATCGAAGAAGCGCAAGGCGGCAGCGGTGCCCATGTCCATTGGTTCGGTACCGAACTGCCCCCTGCGCTGGCAGCAATGGTCAACGGCGCGCTTTACGAAGTGCTCGATTTTCACGACACCTATATTCCCTGCTTCATGCACGCGGTGTCGGGCGTGCTTCCGGCGGTTCTTGCAGCGGCCGAGGCCGACAGGCGCAGCGGCCATGACCTGATCACCGCACTCTCGATCGGGCTGGAAGTCGAACTGGCGGTGGCAACGATGCTGATGCCGACCGGTTATTATCGCGGCATGGTCCCCGCCGGGCTGACCGGCGGCGTGGGCGCTGCGGCCGCCTGCGCGGTGCTCGATGGGCTGGACGAGGAGCAGATGCAGCACGCGCTGGGTATCGCGATGTGCACGCCGGCGGGTATCTACGAAGCGGCCGGCAGCCACACGCTGGCCTTTATCACCGGCGCTGCTGCGCGCTCGGGGCTGCAGGCATGCTCGCTCGCCAAGCGCGGATTTACCGCACCGCCGACCGCGTTCGAGGGCGACCAGGGGATGTTCAAGACGCATAGCGACGAGGACCAGGCCAAGATCGCAGGCATCCTGGACAGCCTTGGCCACGACTGGCGGATTTTCGGGCAGACCTACAAGGTAGTGCCCACCGAAACGATCACGCACGGTCCCGTCGAATGCGCGCTCGCCATCCTGGCCGGTGCCAACGGGCGCACGGTCGAGCGCATGGACCTGAGCGTGCAGGCGATCGTCGTCACCATCGTCGAAGGGCGCCGCCAGCGCTTCGGCAGGCCGCAGAGCGTCCCGCAGGCGACGTTCGACCTATGCCATTGCGTCGCCGCGGCATGGTTGCGCGGCCGCTTCACCACCGCCGAGACCGCCCAGCCCTGCTATGCCGACCCAGCCGTCATCGCCCTGAGCGACAAGATCCACCTGACCGCCGACCCGGCGCGACCCACGTTCGAAGGCTGCGCGCTGACCGTCACCTTTACCGATGGCAGTACACTCACGCACAATGTCGATAATTTCCTCGGCACGCCCGGCGCCCGCGTTCCCGACGACACGCTGGCCGCGCTGTTCGGGGAATATGCCGAGGGTGTGCTGCCCGCAGACCGTGCGCAGGCGATTGCCCAGGCTGTCTGGGCAATCGACGACGCCCCCGATATCGCCGGGCTGATCGCCCTGCTCAGGAAGGACTGACCCGTGCCCACCATCACCATCCCCGGCGGCGAAACCCTCTGGTACAAGAAGACCGGCACGGGCAAGCCGGTGTTGCAGATTCACGGGTCTGCATTCGGCCACAAGAATTTCGCGCGGATAACCCCGCTGATGGCGGAAAATTTCGAAGTCGTCGACTTCGACCTGCCGGGCTATGGCGAAAGCACCGGCTCGCTGCGCGAAGGCGGCATGGCCGGCATCGCCGCGATCGTCCATGAATTCATCGTTGCCCTGGGTTATGACAAGGTGCACCTGCACGGCACGTCGTTCGGGGCGATGATCGGCGTCAATCTGGCCGCGCATCACCCGGAAGTGATCGACCGCATCGTGTTCAGCTGTTTCCTGGCCAAATACGATCTGGCCGCGCGGATGATGCGCAAGACGTGGAAAATCGCGGCGCGTGACAGCGGCATGAAGGCGGTCACCGACCTGACCTCGGTCGCCGGCTTCGCACGCGGCTATTACGAGCGGCCCGAGGCCGGCGCCCAGTTCGAAGAAATGTACGCAGCGTTCGACGCCACCAATCCCGATGCCTTCATCAAGGGCACCGAAGCAATCGAGCAGACCGATCTGTCGCCGCTGTTGCCGCTGATCACCATGCCGACGCTGTTGCTCGCCGGCCGCGAGGACAATATGACGCCCTTTGCACCGGCACCAAGCGGGGTCGGGTTTTCGGTTATCGAAAAGGCGCTGCCGAACTGCGAGATGCATGTGCTGGACAATTGTGGTCACTATCTCGTGCTTGAACAACCCGAGCTGGCGACGCGACTGGCGACGGCGTTCCTGCTCGCGAAATGACGGGCGCGATCTTTCCCGACAGCCTCTCTGCCGGCGTCCGGCGGGTAACCACCGGTGTCGATGGGCGGGGCAAGGCGGTCGTCATGGCTGACGAACGCGTGACCGGCGATCCGCGCGCGTTGCCGATCTGGAGCGCTGACGCGCCGCCGGTCATGGGCAATGCCGCTCCGCCGCCCGCGCAAGGCTGGTGGCCACCGCCGGGCGGCATCCGGGTGACATTGAGTTCGCGAAAGCCCGACAGCATCGTTGTCGATGCAGCCGAAGCACCGAATAATTGGCCCGACATCAACGACGCCGCCGGCTTTCACGCCAGTTGCAGCGCCGATATCATCGTCGTCATCTCGGGGCGGATCTGGCTCGAACTCGATGACGGCGTCGAAGTCGAGCTTGCTGCGGGCGATACGCTTATCCAGAACGGCACGCGTCACAAATGGCACAACCACTACGACAACTGGCCGATCATCGCCGTGATCATCGTTGGCGCGCAAAAGCCGGCCCCGGTATGACCACCGATCCGCAAGGTAACGCGGTTACGCCCCGCAGCGCGGTTGATCGGGCCGATCCGTCGCCGCAAAAGCGCGTGCCGTTACAGCATCCGGCGCCTATCGGCTCCTCCTCCCGCTCCTCCACTCAGCGCATGGAACGATCTGCATGAAGTATCGCCAGCTTGGCCGCTCCGGCCTGACCGTTTCCGTGGTGGGCCTGGGATGCAACAATTTCGGGGGCAAGGCGATCAATGCCGACAGTGGCACGGTCTATGGCCTGATGGGCGTGGAAGAGACGCGCGCCGTTGTCGATGCCGCGTTCGATGCCGGCATCACTTTTTTCGATACGGCCGATGTCTATGGCGCGGGCGGCTCCGAAGCGCAGCTTGGCGCGATCTTCAAGGGTCGCCGCCAGCAGGTGATCCTCGCGACCAAGTGGGGTTCCGGCATGGAGCAGCGCCACGACATCGCATGGGGTTCGCGGCGCTATATCCGGCAGGCGTGCGAGGCGAGCCTGAAGCGGCTAGATACCGACTACATCGATCTTTACCAGATGCATTGGCAATGTCCGCGCACCCCGATCGAGGAAACCATCGCCGCGCTCGACGAACTCGTGCAGGAAGGCAAGATCCGCTATATCGGCCATTCGCATTTCGCCGGCTGGGAAGTCGCCGACGCCGACTGGATCGCGCGTAGTAATGGCCACGAACGCTTCATTTCGGCGCAGAATCATTACAGCCTGCTCGAACGGAGCGCCGAGCAGGAACTGATCCCCGCGTGCGAGCGCTTCGGGGTTGGGCTTCTCCCCTATTTCCCCCTCGCGAACGGCTGGCTGACTGGCAAATATCGCCGCGACCGTCCTGCTCCCGAAGGCGCGCGAATGGCGGGTCGGGTCATCGATGAGCGGACCTACGCCATGATCGAGGGCCTGTCCGCCTTTGCCGAAGCACGCGGGCGCACGATGGTAGACATCGCGATCGGGGCACTCCTATACCAGCCGAGCGTCGGCTGCGTCATCGCCGGCGCCACTAAAGCAGCGCAGGTGACCAGCAACGCGGCTGCGGCAAGCTGGGAAGCGAGCGCTGCCGACATCGCCGAACTCGACGCGGTTTTCCTTGGCGAGACCGTGGCAGGCCACTGACGATGGCGGCCGGCACGAGGACGGTGGCCACACGGACCAAGGCCGAGGAATTCCGGCGCGGCTGGCGTGTACTGCTGGCGGCAGCCTTCGGGGCTGGTACCGGCGCGGTGCCACTCGCCTTCTATAGCTTCAGCAGCCTGGTCGATCCGTTGACCAGGGAATTCGGCTGGACCCGAGGACAGGTCACGGCTGCGCCGCTCTTCCTTACCGTCGGCGGGCTCGTCGCCGGCGTGATGGTCGGTGCGCTGGCCGATCGACTTGGCCCGCGGCGGATCGTACTCGGATCGCAGGTCGCGCTGGCGCTCGCCTTCGCGATGCTTGCATTCCTGCCGCGCTCGCTGCCGCTGTTTTATACCGGTTATGGTTTGATCGCCGTGCTCGGCGCGGGCACGATGACGATGACCTGGGCGCGCACGATCACGGGCTGGTTCGTCGCCGGGCGGGGTTTGGCGCTGGGCGTCTCGCTGGTCGGCACCGGCCTGATCGGTGCATTGATGCCCAGTTACGTGAGCTTCCTGAGCGCGCATCACGGCTGGCGCGCAGCCTATCTCGGGCTTGCCGCCTTGCCCCTCGTGCTGGGCTTGCCGCTGACGCTCGCTTTTTTTCGAGACGCGCCCGACGATGCCGCCAGTGCCGAACATGCCGGTGAACCCGGCGCTGACCACAGCTTCAGCTTCGCGCAAGCGGCACGCACGCTATGTTTCTGGAAGATGGTGCTGTCGTTCTCGGTGGTCGCGCTCGCGATCGCCTCGCTCATTGTGCACTGCGTGCCGCTGCTGACCGATCGCGGGATCGACAAGACGACTGCGGCAGGACTTGCCGGGCTGTTCGGTCTGGCGGTGACCGGCGGGCGGCTGATCAGCGGCTATTCGCTCGATGTAGTTCCTGGTCCCCTCGTGGCGTTCACGATGTTCGCGCTGCCTGCTCTTGCCTGTCTGTTATTGGCGGTCTCGGGCAGCAATCTGTGGCTTTGCGGTCTGGCGATCGTCATCGTCGGGCTGGCCGGTGGTGCCGAACACGACATCGCCGCCTATTTCTGTGCCAAATATTTCGGCCGGCGCCATTATGGCAAGATCTATGGCCTGCTCTATACGCTCTACGGCGTCGGCAGCGGAATCGGACCGCTCATCACCGGCAACGTTGTCGACGAAACCGGCAGCTACACCCGTGCGCTGTACGTCGGCTCGGGCCTGTTTGCACTGGCGGCGGTGCTGATACTGACACTCAAGCCGCCCGTGTTGCGAATAGCTTACTGATGACACCTGCCGCAGCCAGCGACCGAAGCTTTCTTGGCCACCCGCGGGGACTGGCCTATCTTGCCTTTACCGAGGCATGGGAACGGTTTTCGTTCTCGGGCATGCAGGCAATGCTGGTCCTCTACATGGTCGGCGAATTGCTCCAGCCGGGGCATGTCGAGCATGTGCTGGGCTTTGCCGCACTGCGCGCCGTGGTTCAGGGCCTGTACGGGCCGCTCGCCGCGCAACCGCTCTCGTCGATCGTGTTCGGTCTCTACACCAGCCTCATTTTCTTTATGCCGGTGCTGGGCGGCTATGCCGGCGACCGCTGGTTCGGCCAGCACCGCATGGTCATGGCAGGCGCCATCCTGATGGCATTCGGTCACTTCCTGATGGCGTTCGAAGCCTCGTTTCTCTTTGCGCTTGGATTTTTGATCGTCGGGGCGGGCTGTCTCAAGGGCAATATCTCGAAACAGGTGGGGGGACTCTATCGCGACGACGACCGCCGCCGGACCGATGCCTTCCAGGTTTTCTCGATGGCGATGAACTCGGGGATCATCATCGCACCGCTGATCTGCGGCACGCTGGGCGAACTGTATGGATGGCATTACGGCTTCGGCGCCGCCGGGGTCGGCATGCTGATCGGCTTGGCCATCTACATCTCGGGCCAGCGTTACCTGCCCGAGGACCGCATGGCTAGGGTCGTCGACGGCGTTGAGCGCGCCAGGGGGGAGGTGCTGCCCAGCGATCGCCGGGTCTTGCCGATCCTCTTCCTGGTGTTTGTCATCACCAGTTGTTTCCTGCTCACCGCCGGGCAACTCGGCAATGTCTACAGCTTGTGGCTGAGAGATCATGTCGATCGCCACGTCGCAGGTCATGCCATCCCGATTACCTGGTTCCAATCGCTGACACCGCTGTTCTCGGTCGCGCTGACACCGCTCGTCCTCCGGCTGTGGCAGCGGCAGGGAAATGCGGGCACCGAACCGAGCCTTTTCGTCAAGATGGCGATCGGACTGGCGATGGTGGGCGCCGGTATGCTGCTGCTCGCTGCGCTGTCGCTATCGCAAAGTATCGACTGGTGGTGGTTGATGCCGACACATGTGCTGGTCGCCCTGGCCTATATCTTTGTCTATCCCATCGGCATTGCCCTGTTCTCGCGGATCGCGCCCGAAGGCGCCCGCGCGATGTATATCGGCATTTATTTTCTTACATCGTTCGTCGCGAGCAATTTCGTCGGCTATTTTGGGGGCTTTTACGCAACGATGTCGCCAGCCGCTTTCTGGGGGCTGCATGGCTGCCTCGGGCTGGGTGGTGCGGTGCTGGCGCTGCTCGCGATCCGGCCGTCTTCCGCCGTGCTCGCCGGGCTGGAACAACCAACAGGAGTAATATCCCATGTCTGATAGCAATCCTGGCGATCCGCCAGTGACGCAGGCGCTCATCGTCCATGACCGGGACCTCGAATGGACGACGGTCCATAGCTGGATGCGCGACGGCGTCATGATCAGCGCGTGGCCGGGCCAGGGCAAGACCGTTCCGCCAGACGGCACCGAAATCGGCGTCAAGCTGATCAATTTCCCCGTCGGCGCGGTCCGCTCCATCACCATGAAGACCAGCGCCCGAACCCATCCGCACGGCAGTTACGAGGATGTCCTGTTCTATCAGATCGGCGGCCGTCGCGTACAGATGTGCGAGGATGAAAGCGGCACCGTCAACCCCGGCGACGTATCGTTCGAACCGCACGGCGTCGAGCACTCGACCTATCAGTTGATCGGCGGCCCGTTTGTCGAGTTCGCCCTGCCCGCGCCGCTGCGCGACAAGGGTCGGCCGATCTGGATGAAGGCATCCGAGGCCCGCGAGATCGCATGTGCGGTATGGGAAGGCGGCAGCGCCGAAGGCCCGGATGCGTACTGGGCGCCCAGCGAGGCAAAGCGCCACCTTCGCCGCTTTTTCAGCTTTCCAGGGCATGACCTGATCGAGACGAGGCTCCCTGCGGGGAGTCCGACGATCCCGCGTGACGACATTCACGATACCTTATTCTACGTGGTCAGCGGCAGCCTCCAGGCAGACATGGGGGGAGCGGTTACCACGGTCGAGGCGGGCGCCAGCCTGCGTGCGCCGAGCGGCGTCAGCTATGCCTTCACCGCCAATGCCGACAGCGTACTGATCCAGGCTGCCGCGCGCATATCCTGATGGTAATCTTCCTGGTGAAAAGGGTCCGGTCGCCAGGCGTGATCGGCCGCCTGGCCGCCGCGGCGGCCAGGATCACTTTTTCATCGCTCCATTACGGGCGACCGGCCAGCCGGAACCCAGATTCTTGGGGCTCTCGACATGGGCGATGATTTCGATTTCGTGGATCTTGCCGGCGACGATCTTGAAGCGTTCGGCCTCATGCACGGTATATGTGCCCGCGGGGACGGTGACCGCCACCTTGTATTGGCTGTGGCCGGCCTTGGTGGCGACATCGCCGCCGCCCGCGCCCTGCTTCAGATCGACATTCAGCAGGAAGAATGCGACGACCTCACCCTTGGCGACATCGGTGTACATCCGCACATCGGCGGTTGATTTCACCATATCGGTGCGCGCGAAGCTCTCGACGACTTCACTGATGCCCTTGGCATTGGTAAGTGCGTTTTCGGTGCGGCGGACATCGGGCGCCAGCGGGATTTTCGATCCGTCATGCGATACCAGGGCTTGGATGTAGCTCATTGCCACGGCTTCGAGGCAGACACGGCTGTCGGCAACGCATCGCGCTTCGGCCGGGGTCGCGGCAGATGCCGGAACAGCGCCGGCCATGACGAGCGGCAACAGGAGGCCGAAAGACAACAGGTGAGTGGCGGCGTAACGCATGAATTTCCCCGGCCTGGCATGGAACGGCGCCCAGCATCGTGCTGTCACCGGCCTGCGATCAACGCGATTAGGCAACACTCGACCGGGGCTCGTCAATACTGTCGGGCGCTCATTTTCGGATCGACCAATATGCGGTTGCGGGCTTGGCCTGAACTACCAGCGAATTGCCGGCGATCAGTTCAGTTCGCGCATGACCCGGAATCCCAGGCTGGCGCTGCGCATCCCGACAGGCAGGCTGGAGCGTGTCGCCGAACGCAAGGTCGCTACGCTGTTATGCCATGATCCGCCCCGGATCGATCGCGCCAGGCACGGCCCCGGCGGCGGCGGCGCGCCTGGCACCGCAGTGAAACAGTCGGCAGTCCATTGCCAGGCATTGCCATACACATCGTGCAGCCCGAATGGGTTCGGCGCGAAATGACCGACCGGGCTGGTGTGAGCGAAGCCATCGGAGCAAGTCAGGTTGGCGGTCTTGTCCGACGGCATAACCGCTGCATAGTCGCGGTCGCCGCCGTTGGCGTGCACGCAAATGGTACTCGGATCGTCGCCCCACCACCGCGCCGTGGTCGTCCCGCCGCGCGCTGCATATTCCCATTCGACTTCCGTTAACAGGCGATAATGATGCCCGGTCCTGGCGGAAAGCCAGGCGGCATAGGCATTGGCATCGTCCCAGTTGACGCAAAGCGCAGGCTCGTCGTCGCCCTGGGGAAAGCCGACATCGCGAAAAGAGCGGTCAGGCAAGGGGCCATTGGTCCATACCGGACCGAGGGCCACCAGGCATCCCGACTGATTGCGGCCCGTGGCGTCGACAAAAGCGGCGAATTCCTTGCGGGTGACATGATATCTGCCAACCGCGAACGACGGCAACGTCACCATCCGCTGTGGTCGTTCCGCCGCGGCCGCAGCCGGCGGGGTGCGCCCCTCTCGTATCGTTTCGGCTTCGGTCGAACCGATCAGCACCGATCCCGCCGGCACCACGACCATCTCGGGGGCGTAGCGAGCATCCCGCAATATTCGCATCGGTTTTGCCATGGCAACGGCAGAGCTGCACATCAGCACGGCAATGGCGCCAAGGGCAGCAATGTTCTTCATAAACCGTCCTGTCGTGACCATGCCACTACGCTACCGCGTCCCGATCTTCCGGAAACGATTTTTTGGACGGAACACCGAATAGTGGGCTGGACGTGCGCCATGGCTGGCGGGTTTGAGCAAGGTGCGGGATAGTTCGATTCTCATGGAGGATTGCCGGCAGAGTGTCGAAAATTCGGTCATCTTTGTTGACAATTGTCGCCGTTGCCGGGCTCAGTGCCGGCAGCAACGCCGTCGGCGCTCCGCCCGTTCCCCCGGCGCCAGCGCCGCGCGCCATCGTCGACTGTGTCGGTTGCCCCGAGATGATAGTCATTCCGGCGGGATCGGCGACGCTGGGCTCTACCCCCCAGGAAAGGGCTCGTGCCGGCATTGTTCCGGTGTTCGGCAATCGCGAAGGACCGACCTATACCGCTACTTTCGCCAAGCCCTATGCGCTCGGCCGCACCGAGGTCACCCGCGGCCAATATCGCGACTTCATCGAAGCAACCGCGCGTCCCGATCCCGCCGATTGCGGCGTGCACGACCCGAAAACCGACAAATGGGGGCCGCTGCCGGGATTTTCGTGGCGCAAGCCCGGCTTTACCCAGACCGATGACCATCCGGCGGTGTGCGTCAGCTATAACGACGCGGTCGCCTATGCCCGATGGCTGAGCGCGAGGACCGGCCACGCCTACCGCATCCCCAGCGACGCCGAGTGGGAATATGCCGCACGCGGCGGAACCTCGACATCCTGGTACTGGGGTGACGCGCCCGAGGATGGCTGCAAACTCGGCAATTTGTTGTCATCGGGCACGATCGCGGCGCTCGGCTCGCCACCCAGCATGGCTGACCGCTTCGTCTGCGCCAATCCTCGCAGTTTCACCGTTCCCGTTGCCAGCTATCCGCCCAATCCGTTCGGGCTGTACGACATGGCAGGAAATGCCTTCGAATGGGTCGCCGACTGCAATAGCCCGGACAATAGCGATGCCCATGCCGATGGCAGCGCCCGCACCACCGGTGCCTGCGATCGCCACTATCTGAAGGGCGGCGCCTTCCACACTCCGTTCTGGCTCACCCGGCCGGCGGTGCGCGGCGCGCCGCTCCCCGCCGACCTGCACCTCGTGCGGGCCGACGAAGCGGGCATGCTTTGGTCACCACTGTGTTGTGCAACAGTGTCGTCAATCTGTTGAACAGCAAGGCGTACATTTGCGATGAGTTACCGACTCGCTTCGTGGCAAAGTACTGGCCAATGTACGCAGCACCGCAAGATG
>CAZZYX010000042.1:0-25431 GCA_964658485.1 uncultured Acetobacteraceae bacterium
CCCTAAACGGCTGCTCGGACGGGTTTGCGGATCATTGCTGGCTTTAGGTGTAGGCAAAACACATAGGAGGAGTAATCTTCTATCAAGCATCGAGACATATCCCTCAGGTGCTTTAAACAGCCTAAACGGAAAGCCCTCTAAGTGATCCTTTTCATATTATTTATTGCGTTAGTAATTGGTCTAATTGCTGCTTATTCAGCAGGCCAAAAAGTTGAAAAAGAATTATATGAGAAACACGCAACAGACGTATCGAAATCATTAGATGAAAAATTTGCATCTTTGCAGGAAAGTTATTATTCACTTGTATCTTTACATGTTAAAAATCATCAACGCACCTTACTTACTAAGAGAAGGCAACTCATCACTTTTGACGATTACGGCAATAAAGACAGATCGTCGTGGACCCGTGAGCTTACATATTTTATAGACAAAGTAGTAGATAGTCCAGATACGCTTAGTAATTTTCGGCACTATTATAAATTGAACCCCAATGATAATCTACCTTACCTAACTATTTCACATAAAATTGACGATATGCTTGATTTAGCCGATGTAAATATATCTGAAGATACATATAGTGCAGATATGTCCGGCATTGAATTTGAGCAACTAGTTGCTCAACGTCTTGAAACGGCCGGAGCGCTGGTCCGGTTTACGGCTGCAACTGGGGACCATGGCGCAGATTTGGTCGTCCGCTTTAACAATGAAACAATCGTCGTTCAGTGTAAAAGGTCTGCTACCACGATTGGAAACAAGGCGGTTCAAGAAGCATATGCCGGATGTGGGTTCCACGAAGGACACCGTGCGTGGGTCGTAAGTGACGCACCTTTTTCACGCCAAGCTAAAGAGCTTGCAAGCTCTTTAGCCGTTAGACTAGTTGATTTTCAACATATTGAGGCTGCACTCACAAACTGAGCGCCATCTCAGGGCCCCAAATTTCGACGGGCTGCGTACCAGGTAAGAACTCGGCCAGGGCCCATGCTAGCGGTTTCCAAAGCGGCTCGTCATGCGTGACGTTGAAAATCCGTTCCTCGACCTCCACTATGATCCCGAAAACCAACATAGGAATGCGCTTCTCGCATGTGCGATCGATCAGCGCCTAGACAGCGCTGATCGACAATATCTTAGGCCAGCCCGCCACATATTCGCCCCTCGATCCGCAGCACCAGGCCATCAGCGGTAATCCCGACGATCTCGTTGCGCGATTCCAGATCCTCGGCGATGCTGCCCTTCTTTTTTATAGGTATGTAAAGTGGGGGACCAGCTCCTGGCTAACGTATTTCATAAATTGCCATGCTAGCGCTGTTGGCTTTGTGAATTTTGGTGCCTCTGATGTCGAATTCTGCCTGCGAGGCACTATGCGCACGATAAATACGCTCCCCTCGAATTTCATATACTGCTTGGCTCGCGCTGTTGGCCTTGTGGATATACCGCCCGCGAATATCATAGACGGATGAACTGGCGCTGTTAGCCTTATGAATCTTCTTCCCATCGAAGCGGCCGCTGTTCGTGCTCATGCAGAATGTCTCCGTGATACTCGACCCTGATGCCAACCCCTCGGCCAATATGTTCATTCTTTGTTCTAATCGATCGAGGCGCGACACGCAAGCCTCATATATGATAAAGGACATTATCATATGTAGGATCAGTGGAAAGAACGATCGTTTTTTAACACAGATTGGTGAACGGTTCCCCAACAGTTGAGGCTTCTGAAATCTCGCCTGTGAATGAGCATGCGAGATCGTCAGGAAACGGGCCGTTGCCGCACACTGGAATGAAAGCTCATGCCGTACCGCAAAGCGCCCGCCCATTTTCATGGACGGGCGCCTCCGCTGAAGTTATAAAGCTCTAGAGCCTCCCGCTATATTATCGGGTTTGACATGGCTTACCTCCGTGTTTCGTCCCTTACGGATCGGTTGTGAAGCAAGATTGGGGTGCAATCCCGCTCTCGCTCGGCGCGCCGGGGTCAACGACCTCGGCGTAACCCTTATCGCCCTAAATTGTCGTGCTCGCAAGAGGGTATAGCCAGACACGTGCAAATTCTTAAGTACATTGTCCACATATGCGCCGTTATCACGCCGTACTTTCAGATATCGTCGTACTTTTTGTTTTGTCCATGACTAAACTACGTAAAGATCATAGCAATGTAATATACTGCTAAGCGATCTTTCCGTAGCACTTTTCCATGTTTCCTATTCTGATGCTTTTAAATAGCTTATTACGATCATTCCTGCGTTAAGTCTGCTTGGCATTATATTTGGCATGTGCCCAACGTTTTGGCCGTTGTGATTGGCATGCGAATTGCTCATTGTGGTTGGCGTTATGATCGTCAACCGTGCTGCTGACATATCCCGGCAGCTATCATGGCTACGTTCGCTACATATATCGGGCATTGGTCGCTCTGTTTGCGATAACGTTATCGACAGATGCTCGCTGGAGCAGGGAATTGACGGCAACACGACTGTGCTGCATGGTGCAGCACTATGCAACAGAGTGCTGCACATGACGGGTAAAGCCAAGCAGCGGATTTCGATTGGGTTAACGCCTAGCGTGTTGCGCGAGCTGACAGCATTGGCTGACGAGGCCCATGTCTCGGTGTCATGGGTCGGTGAACGCGCGATTGCGGAGTTCTTAGAGCGGCATCGCAACGGCGAAATACAGCTCTCGCTTGGCCTGCTCAACGATAATCAAAAAGGTTCGGTATGACGCAACGGCTTACATCGCTTGAATTATGCGCGGGAGCCGGCGGTCAGGCAATCGGCTTAGAACGAGCTGGTTTCGATCATATCGGCGTGGTCGAAATTGATCGCGATTGCTGCAACACGCTGCGGTTGAACCGGCCAGAATGGGGAGTGGTCGAGCAAGACCTGCACGAATTTGCCAAGGGCGATCTGTCGAAATTTCAAGGAATCGACCTTCTAGCTGGCGGTCTACCGTGCCCACCGTTTTCAATTGCAGGAAAGCAACTCGGCGAGCGCGACGAACGTAACCTATTCCCGGTTGCCCTCGATTTGGTCGAAGCGCTTCGTCCGCGCGCTGTGATGATCGAAAACGTCCGCGGTTTTCTCGGCGCCGTGTTTGAGGATTACCGGAAACATCTGGCTAAGCGTTTTGACCAGCTAGGTTACCATGCGGAATGGCGCTTGCTCAACGCCTCCGATTTTGGCGTCCCGCAGCTCCGGCCTCGTGTCGTGATCGTCGCTATGCGCCGAGATCTGGCACCGCTATTTGCTTGGCCTGCCGTTCTTGAGCACAACCCTGTCACTGTCGGCGAAGCGATCGGCGATCTAATGGCGGCCGGTGGCTGGCGCGGTGTGAAGCGCTGGCGGGCCGGTGCCGACGAGATCGCCCCAACCCTTGTCGGCGGCTCTAAAAAGCACGGCGGCCCTGACCTTGGCCCAACGCGCGCGCGGCAAGCCTGGGCCTCTCTCGGAGTCAACGGCAAGAGTTTGGCTGAAACTGCACCGGAGCGCGATTTTGTGGGGATGCCGCGCTTAACCGTGCCTATGGTAGCGCGTGTCCAGGGTTTCCCGGATGACTGGCAATTCACTGGCAGGAAAACAGCCGCTTACCGGCAAGTCGGCAATGCCTTTCCGCCACCTGTGGCTGCTGCTGTCGCCACTAAGATTTTCGAGGCATTACAAAACGCTAGCCAGGTGAAGACGAGAAAGCGGGCGTAAAAGCCGGCTAAAATCAATAATTTAAGAGCCGGCAAGCCGCCTTGAGCATGCCAACGTGTAGCAATGCGTTCCACGTTGAGCCGAATCGATGTAAACCACCCGGACTTTCCGGTGCTCTCGATGCTGCGCGGTGAGATCGCGAACCGGGCCGGTGGTCTACTTTCACTACAAACGCGTTTTCCCGCGTTGGTTCGAGATGCAGTCGACTTTGTGCTTGATCCAGTACGAACCGCCCGCACACGGGTGACCGAACTAGATAATGTCGAAAAGACCTTCATAGGGCTCAAGCTTGAACATTTCGTTAGAGATATGCTCGATGTTCCGAAAGGCTTACGCGATCTCGTAATCGGTGGTATAGACGTTGATATCAAAAATACTATTCAGAATAACTGGTCCATTCCACAAGAAACTTACCGTAATTCGGAGCCATGTTTGCTCATGGCGATAAACGATCACAATTTTACATGTTCTCTAGGGCTGATTGTTGCCAAGCTCGAATATTTGCATGGCGGCCTAGGTAATCGTGATACGAAGCGGGGTGTCTCGACATTTGGCTTTCAGCACATCTTATGGCTCGTAGCCGATAGCCCATTTCCACCAAGCCGGTTTAGCGGCATCGATATGGATCGCTTTCGCGAGCTGCGTAAAACTTTTCAAGGCAATGATCGCGTAGCACAATTTTGGCGAGATAATCTAGGACGCGTCGTGCACCGCGACGTGATGCAAACGCTGTTGTTCGACCAATATGATTATATGAAACGACTGCGAGCCAATGGCGGTGCGCCCGATACTCTCAGGCACGAAGGTATTGCTATTTTAATCGGCACCTATCTTCCACAGCGCCAGCTTGCGGCGGACCTCGGTTTTCCAAATTTGAAAGGTAATGAGATCGTCGGCGTCACTGCACGTTCTAGACTTGAATGGGACCGCCTGTACGCTGCAGGCTTCGTTACAGCGCAATCGTGGACAACCTAACGCCCGAACACCGCTCAGAGAACATGCGGCGGATCAAAAGCAAAAACACGAAGCCCGAGTTGGCTGTCCGCTGTCTGGTGCACGGTTTGGGATATCGCTTCCGCTTGCATCGGCGCGATCTTCCCGGCTCGCCCGACCTAGTGTTTCCTGGCCGCCGCAAAGTCATATTTGTGCATGGCTGTTTTTGGCACCAGCATCCTGATCCCACCTGCAAAGACGCACGACCGCCGCGTTCAAACAGTGACTACTGGGAGCCCAAACTGGCTCGTACGATCGAGCGCGACGTCGCCTCCGAGCGTGAGCTGCGCGCGCAAGGCTGGGATGTGCTTACGCTTTGGGAGTGTGATCTCGCAAAACCCAACCTAGTAGATCGGCTTAGGGGTTTCCTAGAGTAGCGGTGACAAGGTAAACCCGATCAACACTGACAGGCTGATGCAGCCTGCCACAACACTCTGAAAGTAACGCTATGACCGACACTACAATGAACCCCGCCGATGAGGAAGTCATAGCTCTTGAAGAACGGGACGAAAATCAAGACGATTTTAACGAGTCTCCTCCATCAGACATAGTTGCCTACAACGAGCTCCGGTCATGTGCAGATTTGTTTAGAATGTTTGAGCAGGGTAGTCTTATTATCCAGCCGGAGTTCCAGCGTGACTTTGTGTGGAAAGGCACTGACCAGACCAGATTTATTGACTCTTTGGTAAAACAGCTACCAGTTCCAAGCATGTGCTTTGCGATGGATTACAAACGTAATCAGTGGATTGTAATCGACGGTCTACAGAGAATATCCACTATAATACGATTTCTTCGAGGCGAGGATTGGACACTTTCTAGTCTAGCTGACATAGATCCCGCTCTGAGGGGGAAGAGTGCTGCTGCACTAAAAACTTCTCGGGTTGCTGAGCAGCGAACAATTTACAGCCGTGTTGAAAATCAATCTCTTCCCATTAACATACTTCGCTGCGATCTTTCGAAGAAATCTCATAATGAATATTTATACACTATTTTTCATAGACTAAATTCCGGAGGATTAAAACTTAATAATCAAGAAATAAGGAATTGCATATTTACTGGTGACTTTAATACCCTTCTTAGAGAACTTGATCAGAGACCAAGCTGGCGTCGGATTAGTCACATGCGCGATGGAGAGAATTATCGGTTCACAAAACAAGAAACCATACTTCGCTTTTTCGCCTTTTTAGATCGGCAGAGTAGCTATAAAGGCTCGATATCAAAATTCCTGAACGATTACATGTTTGACAATAGGCGACTTTCTACCACTGATATTGAAACTAAACGCAATATATTTACGCGTTCGGTTGACCTATTTTCAAGTAAAATTCTGAACACCGATCCTCTCCCGCGATATCCAGCAACTGTTATCGAAGCAGCTATGATAGGCATTGCTCACAACATAGATCGCGTTGAGACAAAAAAACCTGAAGAGCTAAAGGTTCTTTTCAATAAATTACGTAGCGATCCTAGTTTGTCAGCAGAATTCTTATCAGAAGGTCTGTCAAAACCTGACAGAGTAGAATCTAGACTTTTTTCAGCAACGAATATTTTTGCTATTTAGCCGTGATAAGTAAAACATATATTCAAGAAAATTTACGAAATTTGGACGTAGCATATAGAACTTCACAACGGCAAAAGCAGCTATATTATTTCTCTAAACTAGCCATACTTGAGCTTTGTGGGTGGCTAGAAACATCTATGGATGATATTGTTTTAAGGCATTGTAACCGCCATCTTTCCGTTATTGCGAATAGGAAGTTCGTTGAAAAAGAGATAATAAAGAAAAATCATGGATTCGACTATAATTCCAATTTTAGAATGATGCTAATACGTCTAGTTGGCATTGTGCAAATTGAACTTATTGAATCTAGAACGAACGCAGTTACTCAGGCCTTGTTTGAAAGCAATTTAACGTCTCTTAGAACTCTGCGAAACAGCCTGGCTCATACTTACACAAAAACACTCGGGCAAATCGACTCGCCACAGATTACGAGGTCTCGATTTAAGCCATTGTATGATGGACTGTATGCATACGATCAACATCTCAGAGATTTGTAGATATTTTATGTTTTTCACGCCTCGTGAAGGGGGCATCTCAGTGTCCGGTCGTAAACGTACGGTAAGCGGATTGAGAGGTTTTGCCGAGCCTTGTTCAATGGAGAGCATAGAATGCGGCGTTTGATCAGCTATCGCGACCAACAGGGATGCCAGGTATTCAGCGGTTACGAAACAAGCCAGATCGAACGCAGAAGATAATCGCCTACCGCCTCCTCGATCGCGGGCCAGCGGGTGAGCGAATGGCTGCGCTCGCGTATCCATTCGCGCTCGATCGTCCCACCCGACGAAATCACCGCTCGCCAGAACACCAAAGCTCGTGGCACCCATTGGGTCTGGGCGGGAACAGGCGCCATCCAACCATGCTGGTCAGGTTCGCTATATCCAGCGTTGCCGTACAGGGGGTCCGTGGGAGTTTCTTCAGCCGTGTACGCTAAGGAAACACGAAGTTCTTGGAATTGAAGCGATTAGCGCGGATTGGGCGATAGCGTTCGAGGGGGCGGTCAATCTCGTTCCATAGGTAGTCGCCGGTGAGCGCGATATGGCTCCAGGGCAGCGGTGCGACCTGGGCGAGGAGCGCATCGGGGATGGTGGTTCCCTGGGCATGCACGAAGCGGACGGCGCGGCTGAGATAGACGGTGTTCCACAGGATGATCGCGTTGACGACGAGATTGAGGCCCGAGGCGCGGTACGCCATCGTCTCAGCGACCCGGTTGCGCAGTTCTCCGAGCTGATGGAGGAAGACGGCGCGCGCCAGGGCGTGGCGACTTTCGCCCTTGTTGAGGATGGCATGCGAACGTCGGCGCAGCTTCGGATCGAGGAGCCAATCGCAGATGAAGATCGAACGTTCGATCCGCCCGATCTCGCGCAGCGCGACCGACAGCCCGTTCTGGCGCGGCGTGGCGGCAATCTTCTTGAGGATCACTGAAGGGGGCACGAGCCCAGCGCCGATCGATGCGCCAAGGCGCAGCACCTCGTCCCAGTGTGGCTCGATGCGGTCCATATTCACCGTCCCGCCAATCAGCGCATCGAGCGGATCATAGGCGCTGTCGGTTTCAATCACGAACAGCCGCCGACTGCCGAGATTGCGGATACGCGGAATGAGCCGGTAGCCGAACGTATGGAACATGGCGAAAGTCGTCTCGGTCGCGCCGGCGGTGTCGGTCGCATGTTCGCGGATCTCGACCGAGCTCTCGTTGTGGACCAGTCCGTCGAGCACATATGGCGCTTCACCCTCCGAGGCCGAGATCAGCCGGGAAAAGAAGGAAGCAAAGCGGTTGGAGACGAACCCATAAAGCGAGGCGCCGGGCCGCTTGCCGTATTTGCCGTTATAGTCGAGGCTCGCTTCGCCGCGACCACCCGCGGGGAAGAACTGCCCGTCGGACGAAGATACGTGACCGTCTCCCCAGATCGCCGCGAACGGGTGGGCCTGCTGCGCATCGACCAGCACAGCCGTTGCTGTCGCATAGGTTTCAGAACGAAGATGACGGTCGACCATCAGCATCATCTGATGAATGGTGACGCCGCGTGAGCTCTCCGCCATGCGCTCGGCACCCGCATTGGTTGCATCGGCAAGGATGGCGGCCATCAACGCGGCTTCGTCGCCCGCCGTGTCGCCAGTGCGATAATGGGTGAAGCTGTTGAGAAATCCTGTCCAGCTATGCACTTCGGCGAGCAGGCTGGTGATCCTGACGCGAGGCACTAGGGTATAGAGCCGACGGCTGAGCGCGTTGATCCGGTCGCGCTCTTCCTCGCCGATCGGGCTTACGGAAAGCCCCTTGTCGGTAAGGGAGGCGTCAGGGATCGCCTCGGCTGCGGCCGCTTGGGCGAGCGCCTTCAGCCGGGCATCGAGCGTGGCGGTACGCTCCTTGCGCCACGCATCGAAGCTATCCGGCACGGCGAGCCCCAGACGGTGCTCGGCGCGCATGAGGTCGAAGGTCGGCCGCGGCAGGAGATAATCTTCGAAGATGCGCCAGGCGCGGCTACCCTCGACCCAGATGTCGCCGGCGCGCAACCGGTCGCGCAGGTGGACAAGAACTGCGACCTCCCAGGCGCGGACATCGAGATCGCCAGTGCTCGGGCGGACCCGACGTCGCCATTTGCGGGTCAGGAAGGACAGCGGCACCGTCTTCGGCAGCTTGCCGCCCTCATATACCTTCCGCAGCAGCTCGATCGACGCAAGGATTTGATCGGTCGGGCGGAGCGATTGAAAGCTGAACGCTGCAAATACAAGCTTGGCGACAGCGCGCAGGGAACGTTGGCGATCTATCAATTCGTCGAACTCGTCGTGCTTGTCGGGGTGAACGAGACCGGAAGCGGTCGCGACGCTGGCCTCCAGCGCCTCCCATCCCAGCGTGCCGGCGATCGCCAGGGCAAAATCACCGCCGTTTGCGCGCGCTGTCAGCAGCGCCCGACCGAGCTGGACATGATCGAGCGCGACGTTGGTCAGGATATCGGCCTCGCGCAAACGCCGCTCGTTGCGGCTGAAGTCCGCCTTGCGCCGCGCGACGCTCAGGAGCTTGCCGAACAGGTCGATCGCCAGATCAGTCAGCGCGGCCTGGCGTTCGATCACAAAGGCGGTCAGCGTTGCATAGCGGCGATCGGCCGAGAAGCGCTGCATCTCACGGGCGTGGAGGATGCGCGCTTCCCTGGCGATGATGCTGTAGCGGTTGGCATGGATGGTTTTTCGCCGTTCATCGATAATCCCTGCTCGGCGCACAACCTCAAGCCGGGCGATCACCGCCTTGAGGCTTTTCGGCCTGGCGCCCTCGGGCGCATCGGCGACCCAGCCCAGCAGGGTTCGTTCTCCGCTTCGCTCGCTGAGCAGCTCATCCAGGCTGGCAAGCGTGGCCGAAGTGAGCCCGGCGATCAGATGCCGATGTGCTTGTCGCCGCCCCATGGCGCGACCGGCCAGCGCCAATCGTTCAACCAGACGCGCGCCTGGGACGACGATGCGCTCGGCCTTCAGCGCATCGATTACTGCAAGCACGATCGGCTCGCCCTGTTCCGTAGCAACAGCACCGGCCGCGGCGGCACGGATACACAGGCGATAATCGCGCTCCTGCATCGTTCGCAGGTTCAGCCGCGTCATGATCTCAGCCAAATGCTCGCGCCGGGTCTCGTCACGGCGGGCGTAGAGCTCGAATACGACGGGATCGATGCCGATCTGGTCGGCGACCGTGTCGAGGACGGCCGCCGGTATGGCCTCACTCGACCGCAAAGGGCGCCCGAGATCGCGGACCAGCGCAAGCTGAACCGCAAAACCCAACCAGTTGTGCGATCGGCGCCGACGCCTCGCAAAGGCGACGTCTTCGGAAGTGAGCGCATAACGCGCCAGTGCTTCCTCGTGCGTGTCGGGAGGCTCGAACAGGACCGCTCGCGCCTGAGCGTCGAGGAATGCCACGCCGGCGGTCCGCGCCGTCAGCCGTTGACCGCAGACTTGTCAGCCGCCCCAGCCCCGGCCCCGGCCCATCCGATCCGCTTCAACATATCGATCAATGTCGAGCGCGGCACCTGGAAGCTGCGGCATATTGAAGCCTTGCTGGCGCCGCCCTCCAAAGCGGTGAGGATCTGGTCGATCTTTTCTGCATCGATCGTAGGTGGTCTACCGCCCTTGCGGCCACGTCGACGCGCTGCGGCGAGCCCGGCATTGACGCGCTCGATAATCAGCGCCCGCTCATATTCGGCAAGCGTACCGAAAAGGTTGAACAGGAAGCTGCCGTGAACGTTCGTGGTGTCGATCGTTTCGGTCAACGATCGGAAGGCGACGCCGCGTTTTTTCAGCTCTTCGACGATGCGGATCAAATGCGACAGAGATCGGCCGAGCCGATCAAGCTTCCAGACGATAAGGACATCGCCTTCGCGCAGATCGCCCATGCAGGCTTTCAAGCCTGGCCGGTCGTCACGCGCTCCCGAGGCTTTATCCTGGTGCAGATGTCGCTCATCGACGCCTGCGGCCACGAGGGCATCACGTTGCAGGTCGACCGATTGGCGCTCATCACTGGTCGATACCCGCATGTAGCCGACCAGCATGTGCGACAAACCTCAAAATGAACGTTGTCGCACATCTTAGCTATCCGACAGGGTTTGTCGCGCGAAATATGGCGGCTTTTGCAACGCTTCTCAGCGACGTAGAGCTGAGCACGGAAATCATCTGTTTTACGACACCTTATACCAAGGCTCTGAGATGCTGACGCATCAGCCATGGAGAATGCTCAAGCGCAGCACGGGCTTAACCAAAGAGCGATGAGTCAAGCTCATCGCTCTTTGGTATTACCAACCCCTCAGAAACGACCGATCAGCGCAAAATTGCCGATCTCAGCGGAAAACCATTCATTTGTTCTACCTATGTCCGGCTATGTGTATCCAGTGGCCATTTCGTTAGTTCCGGCCGTCTCTCGCAGAAGGGCGACACAGAGTGTCTGCTTAAGTCGCGGAAGGAGGTCGTCGACCGTCCTGACAACAGCCTTTCCCTTGACCACGAGCTACGCGCGACAGCGCGCTGATCGTCGGCGTCGAGATCAATAAAGGTACCGGACCAGGGATGGGGTCTCATCAGCCATGAGGAACTATCGTTCTATAGACCGTTCTGGGGCCGCTGTTTGCGCGGATCATTCTTCGACCGGGGCGTAGTAGATGGCGTCGAGCATGGCGACGCGTGCGTCCCAGAGTTCCAAGTCTTGGTTCGCCGGGCGCGGAGTGCTGTACCACGGCGCCTGCTGAATCGGTTCGATGATGCGTTTCCAATAGTTATCAAGGCTGATGGTGGTCGGCGCGAAGGCGAGGGCCCCGGCTAAGCCCGGTTTGTTGGGGGCGTCAACGCAGACGAAAAAGTCGGGTCGCTTCATCGCGAGCATGCGAGTCGCGGTAGCAATGCGGTTGCTCGATGCGCTTTTGGGAAAGGCACTGTTGAAGGTCTCGACGTAGTCTTCGAACAGCGTCTTGCTGATATCACCGCGCCTCGGGATCAGATCCAAGGCGGCCGCGATCGATGAGTCCTGACGCCCGATGGCTTGGGTGAAGCTATGGGCCCTCGTCATCGAGCCGAACCAGCCCCAATCAAAGCCGTCGAGCTGTTCCGCCTTCGCCTCGGCATTCCCCAGAATGCCGGCGACACCCTTCCACTCAGATACCGAGAGGTCCGCAAACGACGCCGTCCTGACAAACATAGTCTGGATCTTCCGGATCAGCGCCATGCGCGTATCGAAGTCATGATGGGTGTCTTTGCGGGCGAGTTTTGCGAACTGCTTCCACGACATTGTCGCGAGCGGGGAGGTGAGACGGGCCCAATCGTCCTCGTCGTCTGGCAAAACCGGGTTCTTCGGCCTCGGCGCTTTGTTCGCGACTTTAGCCTGGCGTCGATAGGCCTCGGCGAGCGGCTTCGTGACGCGGCGGCGAAGCCACGCGTAGCTCTCGAGCTGATCACGGACTTGCCCGAAGAATGGCTCGTCCACGGCACCTCTAGCATAGACGCTCGCCTCAAAATTCTTGCCGAGACCTCCATTGGTGAAATTAGCGCTGCCTACGATCGCCTCTGCCTCGGCGCCCGATTGAAAATAAAAAATCTTCGGATGGAAGCAGCCAGGTCGGTTCTTCGCGACAAATGCGTTTCGGACACCGACCAGCTTGTCGATTAGGTCGGGGTCGGTTGCGGAGAAATCGACGCCAAACAACACGGATTCAAACTTGGCTTTATTGACGATTAAGGTCTCGGCGACCCCAGTCAGCTCGCCCCAGGCGACGGCTATCGAGATTTTATCGTGCTTTTCGATGAGCATTTTTAAGCGTCGCGAGATCGCCTCTGCTTCTAATAGTTCAATTTGCATGCCCCGTTCCGTCGCCTCTTCGTTGATGTCATAACCGTTTACATGTGCCCAGAATTTAGAACGATGAACTCTGCTATTTGAGCAAACAGGCGCCGACCTGCCGACGATCTACGGTCATGGCGTCAGCCCGGCTCCCAGTTATCGTATTCTCGGGTGAAGTACATGTATTGGCTGAACGAAGCGGTTGCTACATCCGGGCGGATCAGCGCGACGATGTGAGTGTCGATCCGAGAGTTCCGCGGAAGCTCCGCATCGAGCGCAACAAAGACGCCCAAGCCTTCGATATCGTCATCAAACTCGAGAATAGCCATCTCGTTTTTAAAGATGGCCGTGACAGTGTCTTTTCCCAATGCACCAAGGTCCTTGTGCATCTGCACTGGATCGGATTGAGCAACGTTGGCGTAGACGTAAATGAAGCTTTTTCCCGTGATGTTGGCAAGATCACTGAGAATTTGGACCGTGGTGCGCAAGGTGTGCATTGGTTTCCCCCAGGCATAAGTGCCTTAAGGGAAGGAATTAAGCGCGTCGTCAGCCGATGCAATCGGTCATGCGGCGATGCCCGTCACCAGGCCTTTGGCAGTTCGTTCTATATGACCACCCATGAAGCCGAGCGGGTCATATTTGAGCAGATCGCCCCCGATGCAAAGGCCGTTGCCGACGCGCGGCGGAGGCCGACATTGCAGCGGGCCGCGCCTATATCCATCAATTTGACCCCCAGGCCGCGCAGCGCCTGGCCTCCCGTCTGATCGACGCCGGGACCAGTCTTAGCGACTTCCCCGCGCGTAAGCGTGTGGCGACCAGCGGGTCACGCGAGGTTGTCAGCTATCTATCCCGGTCTATTTCCTGTTTTGCCCTTTGTGTTATTTCCTGAGCCCAAGATTGCGCAAGACCCTCGTTCCGACAGGAACCAAGGGATTGCTCTTGTCGCAAAGGCGCAAGCTGGGCCTGAAATTCCGGCCTGAGCGCAACGGGTTCGCCACGCTCGATGGCGCTGGCCAGCATCTCGCGGAACTGGGCCGTCGCGGGGGCCACCCCGTGATGCTCGCCGCTCCGTTCGGCTGCCCCTTCAAAATAACGCACCCCCAAGGTCAGCGCGGCTGCCGCGTCAGCCAGCGCCGGCTCTGCGGCAATCTCCCTGGCATCGCCGCTGCGCAGCAGCGCGGCAAGGCGCCGTGCCTCGATTTCCTGCGCACTGTCACGCGGGGTCGCGGCATGGCGCTCCGGCGCGGCGGGGGTGATCCCTGATCCCCTGATCCTGTCCGGATTGCGCCGCGCCGCCCGCTCGGCGATCGGCGCGCTGGTCACTTCCTCAGGCAACGTGTCCTCCGTGCCGGTAGCGGCAAAGGTCAGCAGGCCGATCTCGGTCAGCGTTTCCAGTGCGGCATGGATGGTCTGCAGCTGGGTATCGAGCCTCTCGATCTTGCCCGCCATGGCTTCCATGAGGCCCAGCAAATCCTCGTCATTCACCGTTCTGGTCCTTTCCTCTCGCGATCACGGTCTTTCTCCTGCTCGATGTCACGTACCCGCTCGGGCACCTGTGCCAGCCTGGCGCGCAGCCGCTCGGCGGCCGGCGACATTTCCGCCCTGCCCGGCTCCTGTGCCGGCCCGGCCAACCGCTCCCTGAGCGTCTGGATGCGCTCTGCAGCTGTTGGCCCGGTCCCGCCCCCATTGCTGTCCTGCTCAGGCGCGATCTCCCTGCCCTGGCCCGGCGCGCGCGCCGCGTCCGGCATGCCGCGATCGGCTTCGGCCGGCCTGGTCCTGACACCGGCGAAGATGTCCCTGGCCTTCGCCTGGACCTTGCTGACCAGCTCGCGCGCGCGTTCCGGAAAGCGGATCTCGCGCCGATCGGCGAACGCCCGTGCCTGCGCCTGCTCCGGATCCTGGTCCGACCCCTCCCCAACGCGGGCATAGTCGCCGGCCATGTCCTTGGCCCGCTCGCGCGACAGGGTGCGGGCGAGCTGACGCTGGTCGGCAAAGTCATCGCGGCCATAATGGAGCTGCAGGGCGTCGCGGTGCCGCGACAGGCCGACATAGGCGCTGTGGCGGTCCATGCCGGGCGTCGCCAGCGCATGGGCCTGGTCGACCGTCACACCCTGCGACTTGTGGAACGTGGCGGCATAGCCATGATCGATGTGGGGATAATCCTTCGTGTCGAACGCCACCCGGCGCCCGTCATCGAGGCGCACCGCCATCCCCTCGGGCGACACCTGCTCGATGCTGCCGAGCGTGCCGTTCTTCACCCCCAGCCCGCGCTCGTTGCGCAGGAACATCAGCCGGTCGCCGGCCGCGAACTGGCGTGTCCCCCGCTCCGCCTTCACAGTCACATCGTCGCCCAGCTCGCCGCTGGCGCGCAGCCGCTCGCGCGCCTCGCCGTTGAGGCTCTGCACCTCGGCATTGGTATGGGTGAGAATGATCCGCGACTGCGCCGGATCGGCCTGCCGGGCGCGATCCCAACCGTCCACCAGATCGCCCCGTGCCGCCTCACGCGTGCCGGCCGCATGAACCATGCCGTGCCCCTCATAGGCCTGAATGGCCTCACCGGTGCGGCCCGTCGCCAGCGCCCGCGTGGCGCCGCGCTGCCAGTTTTCGCGCTGCCGGCGGATTTCGGTGATCTCGGCCGTGCCGTGGCGCTCCGCGACCGACCGGAACGCCGCCCCCGCCTCGATTGCCTGCAACTGCTCGGGATCGCCGACCAGCACCACCTTGGCGCCAGCATCGCGCGCCGCCGACAAGACCCGCTCCATCTGGCGCGAGCCGATCATGCCGGCCTCGTCCACCACCAGCACGTCTCTGGGGCCGAGCTGCTCGCGCCCCTGCCCCCACGCATGCTCCAGGCTCGCGATCGTGCGCGACGCGATCCCGGACCCGCCTTCGAGGTTCTCGGCGGCAATGCCCGACAGGGCCGCGCCGCGTACCTGGTAGCCGGACGCCTCCCATCCATCCCGCGCCACGCCCAGCATGGCTGATTTGCCGGTGCCGGCGTAACCCACCACCATTGCCAGGTCCCCGGGGCCAGCTATGTGGCGAAGCGCGGTCTCCTGCTCGCCCCCGAGCATCAGGCCGTTACTCCCGGCAGCAGCGATGGCTCTGTCCACAGCTGCGGCCGGGAGACCATGACCACCCCGCCCCGCCAGCTCGTCGCCCGCCCGCTCGAGCCGGGTCTCTACCGCGATCATGTCGCGGGAAGTGAACCGCTCCTGGTCGCGCCCGTCTCTGCCTAATGCCACCAGCTCGGGCGAACTGCGCACCGCGCCCATCACCTGGTCGAACTGGTCCTTGCCGTCGCTGTGCCGGAACGCGAACGCCGCCAGATCCCGCGTCGTAAACGTCGCCTGCATCCGCGTGATGGCGTCGAGCGCAATGGCTGGCTCCGCGATGATCTTGGCGCCGTTGGTGCGGGCGATGCGCGCATGATCTTCGATCCGCTCGGCCTCGAGCCCCTGCTCCGGCCGGCGCAAAGCCGCCGGGCCAATCTTGTGCTGCGGCTCCAAGTCGATGCCCTGCGCCGCCAGTGTGCGGTGATCGATCCGCGTATCTATCCCCAGCTCCGCCATGCGTTCGTTGACATGCGCGCCCCACGCCTCGCGCCAGTCCTTCAGCAGCTCGGTGCTGTTCCAGTCGCGCACCTTTTTGCCGAACCCGTCGCCGTCCACCTCGCGCATGGCCAGCATGACATGCGCGTGCGGCTTCGGACTGCCATCCTTCGCCTTGTCCCAATGCACATTGAGATCCGCGACCATCCCGCGCTTCACGAATTGTTCGGCGACGAAGTCGCGGGCGAGCGCAATGCTCTGCTCCCTGGTCATCTCTCTTGGAATCGAGAACTCGACCTCGCGGGCCAGCTGCGCGTCCTTGCGCTTCTCAGCCCCTTCGACCTCGTTCCACAGCACCGTGCGGTCCGACAGACGCTCAGGTGCGCCCGGCGGCAACAGCACTTCTGAGTGGATCACCCCGGCCTTGTTGGTGAAGTCGTGATCCCGGTCCAGGCGCTCGTCGTGCAGCCGGGATGCCGAGCGATACGCGGCGCTCGCAACGGCGCTGGAGCCGTTGGCGCGGGACACGACTTTGGCCGAGAAATGGTAGATCGCCATGGGCCGTGTTTATTGCACTTTTCAGCGCACGTCGGCAACGACGTATAAGCGCGCAATTACAATTTGCTTCGCTGCTCGTAATTGACTGGCCGCGATCACCTTGGTAAATTCTGCGCTGCCAACGTGTAGGAGGATTTTGGCATGCGGAAAGTCCGTGACTATGATGCTGAGCTTAAAGCGCTGACTGACAAGGCGCGTTCCCTGAAAGCGAAGAAGGTCGAACAGCTCGGCGCACTGGTGACCGCCACCGGTGCCGATGCGCTGGATGCGGCAACACTGGCCGGTGTCCTGCTCGATGCCCTCGCCTCCACAGATGCCAGTGCAAAGGAGGCATGGCGCACTAAAGGCGCTGCCTTCTTTCAACGGCCCGGGCGCAAAAATGGCAGCGCTGCTGGCAGCAACGGAGCGCAGCTGGAACCAGACACAGGCAGCAACGCGCCGGGCTGAAGCCGGGCAGCGGCGTACCGACACAAGGCAATGGGTTGTGCAACGACGTGAACGGACCCGACACCTGATCGAACTGGGCGGCCTCGTCCTCAAAGCCGGCCTGGTCGAACTGCTCGATGACGATCGCGCCACGCTCTACGGCGCGCTGCTCGAACTTGCCGGACGCGCCCGCGATGATCCGGCCGGCGACACACTGACGCTCTGGAAACGACGCGGCAAACGCGCGTTCGATATGGAAGAGAAAACCGGGACGGACTGATGGCCAATAATCGTATCAGCACCTTTAGCCTGGTGGTCATTCTCGTGGTCGTCGGCCCGATCGCCAGCGCCACGCTCATGATCGGGGTAGGCATGATCACGCATCAGTACGGACCCTGGCTGCAGGCCTTCGTTCCCGACGCCTTGAGCCTGGTGTTTCTCGCCGGCCTCGCCTTTCTGATCCTGCGCCCGCGCTCGCGAAATGCAGACTGGAAGCTGCAGGTCGGCATCGGTGTCGCGTTGGTCGCGGCGCTGCTCTGGGCCCTCGCCCACTTTGCCCCCTCCCCTGCCGGTGCGCCCGCAACGGCGGCGGCACATTCATTCGGCTCGCCGGTCTACCTGGTCGTCGGCCTGGGCGGCGTCATGTGGATCCTCTCGACCCTGTTCGGCGGTCGCATCGACATTGCCGGCATCCTCGGCTCGGCCCGCTTCGGTGCCGCCAAGGACATTGCCGCCATGGCCAAAAGCGGCGCTGCTGGCGGCGGTCTCATCATCGGTCGCTCGAAACGGGGCAAGTTGCTGCGCTACGATGGCCCGGCCCATCTGCTCACCATCGCGCCCACCCGCTCGGGCAAGGGCGTCGGTACGATCATTCCCAACCTGCTGACCGCCCGGCGTTCGATCGTCTGTATCGATCCCAAAGGCGAGAATGCGCGCGTAGCAGGCCGTCAGCGCGAAACCCTTGGTCCAGTGTGGTATCTCGACCCTTTCGACCTCTCCGGGCGTCCTGCGGCCAAATACAACCCTTTGGACCGCCTTGCTCCTGACAGTCTCGACCTCGCCGAAGATGCCATGACCCTGGCCGACGCCCTGGTGTTCGACCAGGAGGTAAGCGATCCCCACTGGAACGAGGAAGCCAAGGCCCTGATAGCCGGGATCATCCTCTACACCGTCTGCCATGACGATCCCCATCTGCGCACCCTGGCGACGGTTCGGGATTATCTCACACTCGCCCCGACCGACTTTGCCGCCTTGCTCCAAGTCATGCAGGCCAGCATCGAAGCGCGCGGGCTGATTGCCCGCGCCGCCAATCGCCACCTCGCCAAATCCGACCGCGAAGCCGCGGGTGTCCTGTCGAGCGCCCAGCGCCACACCCATTTTCTCGATAGCCCGCGCATTGCGCAAGTGACCGGTGGCTCGGATTTCAACTTCGCCCAGCTCAAGGAACAGACCGCCACGGTGTTCCTGATCCTGCCGCCCGACCGGCTCGACACCTATGCCAGGTGGCTGCGCCTGCTGCTGGCCCAGTCCCTGTCGGAGATGGCGCGCTCCCCAGCGCGGCCACCGCAGCCAGTCTTGTTCCTGCTCGATGAATTCGCCGCGCTCGGCAAGCTGCAGCCTATCGAGCGCGCTATGGGGCTGATGGCCGGCTACGGATTACAGCTCTGGCCGATCTTGCAGGACATCCACCAGCTGCGCAGCCTCTATGGGAGCCGCGCCGGCACCTTCCTGTCCAATGCCGGCGTCCTGCAAGCCTTCGGGGTCAATGATTACGAGACCGCCGAAATCCTCTCGAAGACCATGGGCAGGATGACGATCGATTATGCCACGCAAGGGCAAAGCAGCACCAGCAGCGCACCGTTCAAGGGCAGCTATTCCGACAGCACCACCCAGCACCTGGCCGCCCGCAACCTCATGGACCCCGACGAGATCATGAAGCTCGATCCTGCCCGCATGCTGCTCATGATGGTGGGCAAAGACCCGCTGATCCTGCGCAAGGTCCGGTACTACGAGGAACGGGAATTCGCCGGGAGCTTCGATCCCGCGTGACGCGTGGATGCGGCAGTGCGGCCGGACGCCACCTGTGTTTCGTTCGCTAAAATTGCCCCCCGCACCCTCTGGAAAGCCCCTTGCTACATTTACGTCACGTGATGCTGTACGAGGTTCAGGTGATGCCGCTGCAGTATCACTTACGAGCACGCGCCGCGACTAGCGGCGTTCAATATATCGTTAGGTTGTGGAAGCTTGAGTTATCCACAGCCCGAAGTACCCCAAAGCTCACCTTTGGTGTTCAGATTCTCTTAGATTCTTCTAGTTCAAGATTCAGGGTCCTCAAAACCCATGGTTTTCCGAGGAATATGCCCTCCAAAAGTGAGCGTTTGGGCCGATTCGCGTGAGTGTTCGGGTAGGTTGCGGTGAGTTTTCGGGCTGCGAGAAGTGAGCGTTGGGGTCGGGTGGAGTGAGTTTTCGGGTGTCCCTCCAAAGGTGAGCTTTGGGGTACGCCCTCGCCGGGTCCAAAAGCGAGTTGGCGCTATTGCGCAGCTCACCGATCGTGTTATGTGAGTTAGACGTTATCCCTAACTCACCGTGGACTATGTCATGGCCCAACCTGCTGCCGCTGACCTGGAAATACGCACCCTGGCGCAAAAAGGGCGCGGAAACCCTTTCGATCCCGCCAATTATGGCGAAATCGTCAAACCAGGCGAACTGGTCGATATTGTCGAACTGTCGCCCCTCACCCTCGCCGATCGCCGAATATACAACCTGTTGATCGCGCACGCGTGGGATCGCATCGGCGAGCCAATTATCCACCGTATTACCAAGACGGCACTTAAGGGTACACATCAGGGCAACGAGCGGGTGGAAAGCTCGCTCCTGCGCCTCATGGGGACCATCGCAATTGTCACGATCCGCAAGGGAGGCAAAAGCTTCCGCAGGCGGGTGCAGCTCCTTGGGCCAAGCGATGAAAGCCTGGAAAAGGATGGCTTTCTACACTACCGTATCCCTGAGGAACTGATTGAAATTCTGCGCAACAGTGAGGTTTACGCGCGACTAAAGACGCAAGTGATGTACTGCTTTGAGTCGAAATACGCGCTTTGCCTATATGAAATGATCGAGCGCCGTATTGGTCTGGAATACAAGCAAGCCGAGACATTCACAATTGAAGAGATCAGAGGTCTTCTAAACGTACCCACTGGAAAGCTCGAACGCTTCGCTGATCTCAATAAATATTGTCTAAAAGTCGCCAAGGACGAAATTAATAAGCTTTGCCCGTTCGCTGTCGATTTCCGGCCTATCAAAAACGGCCGCAAAGTCGAGCGGATAGAACTCTTGTGGTTCCCGAAAACATCGAGCGGCAAGCGCGACGCGCAGAGCCTGATTGACCAACACAGCATTGTCCGCCGGGCGAAGATGCGGGGCCTCGGAGCAGATCTGCCGGTACTGGTGGATTTTTCCGCACCGACCGAAAGGTGAGGACGTACCCAAAAACTCACTTTTGGGATCTCGAGAAAAGCGCCGCTAATTCACCGCCATTGCTCCAGTCCTTTGACCACATGCAAACATGCCCACATGTGGGCGTATCTACATGTTTTCATGCTCACTTGCCAACAGGGCTCTCGCCCATCTTTCGCAGCCAGTCGTTGAAGGCCTCAGCCATTGCGTCTTGAAGACTCATTCCGTTCTTGCGAGCGGTCACATGCATGGCGAAGGACATCTCGGGGCTGAAATAGCCAGTCATAGCCTTCTTGCCTTGGCGGCTCGGCGCCATCGCGCTCCCTCCGCCGTTGGCTGTAACGGGAATGGTCGGCGCCTGGGCTGCAGGTTCCGCCTTAGCTGTCGATGCCGGCTCACGATCCCGAAGCGCGAGCAATGATCCTCTGCGAGTCATACAACCGCCTTTTGCTTCTTGAATGCTTGCATGTTTACATGTGTGCATACCCACTTGTAAAGTTCGCGCACCTCGGTAGCGGCTTTGCCATCGGGTTCGATTTCCATGGCGGTCTTGCCCTCGGCGGCGGCGTGACGGAACGCAGCACGATCAGCGAGAATGTGAGGACAAGCGACAAGACCGTAGCCTTGAACAACCTGCACGGCCTCCTCGTACATGCGTGGAGCGGTAGGGCTGCCGGCGGTGAAGACCACAAAGGCAGGCTTGCCGCGCATCTTCACGAGACTGGCGGTCGTTTGCACGGCAGCGAGGTCAAAGGCACTGGGCCGGCATGGTATCAACACCAGGTCGGCAGCCTCGACGGCGGCGCTTGCCGCGCTGTCGGCATGGGGAGGGGTGTCGATCACGATGAAATTTGCGCCCTGCCCCGTGGCCTGTCCGATTTTGGCGGCAAGGCGAGGGGGGGCGCTATCGATCACCACGGGCGGCGCATCTTGGCGCCAGGCCGCCCATTGGCTCGCGGTAGCCTGCGGGTCCAGGTCGATCACCAAGGCGGTATGCCCTGCATCCTCGGCGGCAGCGGCCAGATGAAGAGCGAGGGTCGTTTTGCCCGCGCCCCCTTTCTGACTAATTATCGCAATTGTTGGCATGACTACTCCACCACATGTTTACATGTTTGCATGCGGACATTAAGCGCTAGTTTGATGGGTCGGTCAAGACTGCATCGACCCACTGATGGGCTGGCGTGCGCATCTCTGCCCATTCTATGTACCGTCCGGGTGATTCTGCTGGATTGAGAGCTGGTTGCATGGTTACCAGAGATGAACTTTATAAACTGGTCTGGTGCGAACCGATGACCAAAGTCGCCGGACAATTTAATGTGTCTGGCAGCTATCTCGCCAGAATTTGTACCTTGCTCAACGTGCCTCGCCCAGAACGCGGATACTGGGCCAAGCTCAAGTACGGTAAAGCACCACCTCAAGTGCCATTACCAGCTCCCCTGCCGGGTGATCCATTGCATTGGAGTAGCGAAGGTGAGCACGTCGCTTCCCCGAAACCCATTATGCCGGAACGACGCAAGCCAGGCAAAAGGGTCAAGGTAGTTCGTCATCAAACTCATGGTTTGATCCAAGGCGCAAAATTGCATTTCGAGAAAAGCAGACCGATTGACGAGGGTGCATATCTGAAACCCTACAAGAAGCTGCTGGTTGATGTGATCGCCTCCCGCGAGTGCATTGATAAGGCCTTGAATCTTGCCAATGATGCCTTCAACATGCTCGAATCTTTGGGGTACCGGGTTGTTCTGGCGTCGGCTGAACTGCATTTTCAGCGTGAGGCGATCGACGAGCGGGAGGGCGTCAACAAGCCGCGGGACCGCTGGCAACACACCGGCCTTTGGTGCCCGAACCGTCCGACCGTCGTATACGTAGGAACGGTGGCCATAGGCCTCGCGATTTTGGAAACCACAGAAAATGTTTCGCTTCGCTACCTGAACGGAAAATACGTTCGTGAAAGTGAGCATGTCACTCCACGCAACCGAGATCATACCGGCTATAGTTGGACGACGAACAAGGATATCCCATCCGGCCGTCTGCGGATTGTCGCTTATTCGCCTTACGGCAGGGTGAGCTGGGCCAGGCATTGGCAGGAGACGAAATCTGCATCTTTGCGGGATCAGCTTGGAGGCATCATCGAAGCAATTGAAGCGGCGGCCCCCGATCTCGTCGTGAAACTCGATGAAGCCGATCGCGAGGCCGAGGTGCGCCACCAACAATGGCTGGTCGATGAAGAGCGGCGGCGGTGGGAGGAAGACCGTCGCCGCATTGAACAATCGATCGCTGACAGCAGGGTCGAACTAGGCAAGATCATCGAGCAGTGGTCAGATGTCATCAGCGTCGAACGCTTCCTCGCCGGTGTGGAGCAGCGAGCCGCCGACCTTGCGGAAGGCGAGCAGTGTCACCTGAGTGTCACCTGCTTGAGCGACTGGCCCTAGCCCGGGCCTTTCTTGGAAGCCAGGATCCGCTGGATTTCTTCCGAACCTGGAAGACACCAGAGGAACGATATATTCCAAAGTACAAAAGCCAGAAGGCGGGGGAAGGGGGGTAGAATGAAAATGGATCCCCCACAGCTTCAAGCTGCGGCGCGCTCGCAGCCATGCGCCGCCATCGCTGACAGAATGAAGTCGCTCGCCGCCTGGGCTGCGGTTGCGGCCTGAAAGATGGCGCGCTTGTCGCCGCGAAGCGCAGCCAACCAATTCTCGACATAGGCGGCATGGTCCTCGCGCTCGGTCGGCGCCATGCCAAGGGCCGCGCACAGCATGGCCGCGCCGATTTCTGCAATCAGTTCCTCGCGCGCCCGATTGGCGATGCTTTCGCCGTAGCGGTGCAGCGTGTCGCGATCGAGGCGGGTCTTGTGACCGCTGCTGTGAATGGCCTCATGGGCAAGGGTGGCAAAAAACGCGTTGCCGCTGGTGAAGCTCTCGAACAGGGGCATGGTGATCCGGTCGGCCTTGTCCTGATAATATGCGCCGCCATCCTGTTCACGGATCTCAACGCCATAGGCGGCAAAGGCACGATCAAGGTCACCATCGCGCTCGTCCCGGTTCTGGATGACGGGCTCGGGTGCGGGGTATTTGCCTTCGGGAAGCCCGTCGATCTGTTCGACGTTGAACACGGTATAGCGTTTCAGGAAGGGAATGCCGCGCCGCTCGCTGTCGGCTTGGGTATTGCCCCTGGCCTCGCCGTCGTCACCATCCTTGGGCGCGATGCTCCCGGCGTAGACAACCATGGCGCCGCGCTCGCCCTTCCGGACACAAGCGCCCAGCGCCAGAGCCTGCTTGAATGTCATGAACACCGGATTGCGATACCCGTGCAGCATGGATTGTGCCCACAGCAACAGGACATTGATGCCCTGATAGGCTTCGCCGCCATGGCGCCGGGGCAAGCTGGCCGCGCCGCTCGCCCATGACGGGGACCATGGACGGCAACCACTTTCCAGCAGCAAAACGATGTGGTCGGTTACTTCCTGATAGATGTCGGCACGCGGGGCGAGGGGGGTGCTGCGCTTGGTCATGGTCCTTATCCCTTTCTCAAATGGAGCCGAAGGCGATGGCTCACATCGCCTCCTGGCCCTCGCCGAGAGCGGGGGGTGAATGTGCAAATCCGGGCCGATCGGGGGGAGGGGGATCACCCGGCCTGCACCGGAGCGCAGCGGAGGGAAGGGCGGGGATACCCCCTGATCGCCAAGCGGAGCGCGTAGCGCGCAGACGGTCCAGCCCTTGCACAGAGGGGGGCGGCGCCACCCTGAAACAGATGAACGGAATCTACCGGCTTGCCGGTGTCATTGTTGGCTTTGGGGGCGTTGCGGGGGTTCCCCCGGCAGAGGGGGTAGGCCGAGACGCACGGCGGCTCGAGCTCAGGGGGATACTTCCCCCCTTTGCTGGCTTCACCCTTGTCGCGAGCGAGGTGCTATCCTGCCCAACGCTGGGCAGTGTGATCGACATCGAGATCGCCGGGCCAGGTCTGGCAAAGGTCAAAGGCTTCGGCAGGCGCCCCGTTGACCCAGATTTCCCAATCTTCGGGCCGCAAGATTACGGGCATCCGGTCGTGAACATCGACCATCCCGGCGCTGCTGTTCACCATGACCATGGAATAGGCATGGCTCCACTCGACCGTAGGCCGCCACAACCCGCCGATGGCAAACGGCTCGCCGCCCGGCAAAGCATACCAGGTGCGCGTCATGTGCCCCTTTTCGCCCACGGCCTCGGCCCAGGCGCTCGCCGGAATGAGGCAACGCCTCGTTTCGAAGCTGGAGCGCCAAAAGCCTGTATGCAGCTTGTCTTCCCGCGCATTGGTGACAGTCTTGGGCTTCAATTTCTGGCCCTGCTTGCCGGTCAGCGCGAGCGGAAATCCCCAGGTCATGGTTCGTGCCCACCCATCGGCGATGACGAGGCCGGGATAGCCGGGATAGACCTCTTCGCCGTAGTTCGCGCCGGGCGACGGCGTGGCCTGAAAGAGGCTGGCAATTTCGGCGGTGCCACCCTTCAGGCGGTAAAGATTGCACATCGCTTAAACATGCCGCGTCTGTGCTGACGGGTCAATCGCTGCCGGCACGGTGCAAATCTCACGCACCGGCTTGTTCCATTGTTCCGTTTATGTTCTATTCGCGGAATGGAAAGAATCGATAAAGCCCTCATCGCCGATGCTATCATGACCGCACCGGGATGGGCGCGGGTTGGCATCACCGCGCCCTCGGCCTGGACACGCGAAGATGCGGCCCGTGAGCTGGCACAGGCCATCCTGGAAAGGATACAAGCACCTGCCGGTGCCGTGATGGACGACCAGATCGGGCTTGGTCTGTGAGGTGTCGCAATGGACTGCCGATGGCCTGCCTCGGGCCACCAATCTGTTCGAGGCGGCGTGACCTGCCCCCCGAAAAGTCCCTCAATCTGATGTAGAGTCTGCCCACGAGGA
>CAZZYX010000043.1:0-25250 GCA_964658485.1 uncultured Acetobacteraceae bacterium
CCGGCTGCTCGACCGGCCCAACGGCATGTTGCTGGTCAGCGGCCCGACCGGATCGGGCAAGACGACGACGCTGTATGCCGCGCTCAGCCGGCTCAACGACCGCCGCCGCAATATCATGACGGTCGAGGACCCGATCGAATACGAGATGGACGGCATCGCCCAGACGCAGGTCAATGCCCGCACCGACCTGACGTTTGCGCGTGGTTTACGCGCGATCCTGCGGCAGGATCCCGATGTCATCATGGTCGGCGAAATCCGCGACCGCGAGACCGCCGAAGCCGCGGTCCGCGCCAGTATGACCGGCCATTTCGTGCTCTCGACGATCCACACCAATTCAGCGATCGGCAGCGTTACCCGGCTGATCGACATCGGCCTCGAACGCTATTTGCTGGCGCCGGTCCTGGTCGGGCTGGTAGCGCAGCGGCTGGTGCGGCGGCTGTGTCCGGCGTGTCGCACGCAGGCCGTCGCCACCAGCGCCGATGCGGTACTGCTCGATCGGTTGATCGAGCCGGGCGAGGCGGTGTGGCAGGCGGTCGGCTGTGCGGCTTGCCATGGCGAAGGCTATCGCGGGCGCACCGGCCTGTACGAAATCCTGCCGGTCGATCGCACGCTCGAAGGCCTGATTCATGATGGCGCATCGGAAGCCCGGCTGACCGAGGCGGCGCGGACGATCAGCCCGGCGTTGCTGGAAGATGGCGTTGCCAAGATTCGCGCCGGGGAAACCACCGTCGCCGAAGTCGCCCGCGTCGTACGCGAGGAAGCGTGACCGCTTTCGCCTATCAGGCGGTCGACGCGACGGGGCGCAAGACGCGCGGCGTGATCGAGGCGGGCAATGCCGCCGGCGCCCGCCGCGCCTTGCGGGAACGCGCGTTGCTGCCGGTATCGGTGATGGCCAGCCACGGCGGCGAAGCAGCGCGCGCGGCGGCGACAGGCGGCGGCCTGGCCGGGCTGCGGGCGCGGCTCGGACGGCGGGTTTCGAACCGGGCGCTGGCTACCGCGACCCGCCAGTTGTCCACCCTGATCGGCGGCGCGGTTCGCATCGAGGAAGCGCTGCGGCTGATCGCGGCGCAAAGTGATTCGCCCGCCCTGGCGGCGTTGCTGCTCGATATCCGTGGCACCGTGCTCGAAGGCTCCAGCTTTGCCAGCGCGTTGCGGCGACATCCGCAGGTGTTCGCGAGCTATTTTTGCGCTTCGATCGCGGCAGGGGAAACATCCGGTCGCCTGCCCGAAGTGCTGGCCTACCTCGCCGATTTCGTGGAATCGCGACATCGGGCCAGCCAGAAACTGGTGCTGGCGCTATTATATCCCGCGTTGCTGGCGCTGGTGTCGGCGGGGATGATGACGATGCTGATGATTTATGTTGTCCCCGACATCGTCAAGGTGTTCGTGACCCACGGCGCCGACCTGCCGCTGCTGACCCGGATGCTGATCGGGCTGAGTTCGTTCATTTCCCGCTTTGGCATCGTCGTGGTGGTGGTCGCGGTCGGCGCGGTGGTGCTGGGGCGGCGCGAACTGGCGCGGCCGGAGCGGCGGCTGGCGCTGGACCGGACGCTGGCGACGCGGTGGCCGTTCGCGCGGTTCAGCCAGCAGACCAACGCCGCGCGCTTTGCCTCGACGCTGGCGACGCTGGTGCAAAGCTCGGTGCCATTGCTCGATGCGCTGACGGCGGCGGCGGTGGTCATCCCCAACAGCTTTATCCAGCGCCAGGCCGTGGGTGTAGCGACCCGCGTGCGCGAGGGCGAAAGCGTCCATCGCGCGCTGGCCGCCGCCGATATATTCCCGCCCATGCTGGTGGCGATCGTGGCCAGCGGCGAAACCGGCGGCGAACTGGGGCCGGCGCTGGCGCGCGCCGCCGCCGAACTGGACCGCGATGTCGAAGCGCAGGTCGGGGTGATCGTCTCGCTGGTCGAGCCGGCGGTATTGCTGCTGATGGGCGGGCTGGTGTTGTTGATGGTCATGGCGATCCTGATGCCGATCATCGGCCTCAACAATCTGGCGGGAAAGTGAGCAGGGCGGCCCTACCAATGCGCGGTGGTATCGAGCCGCATTCCGCTCAACGCCGGCGCCCGCGCGGTCAGGGCGGCGGTGGGCCACAGGCTGAACGCGCCGGTGTCGTACAGCCGTACCTCGACCAGATGCTGATGCGAAGGCAGCGTGAACAACGCGCCGCTGCTCAAGCCATGAGCCGGGCCGATATTGCCATGCAATGCGGGCAGGTCGAGCGCCGCTGCCACCGGCCCGTTGGCTGTGCCCAAGGCTTTAACGGAACAATGGACAGGCGAGGTGCGCAAACTGCCCGAAGCGCGCTGGCCGCTGCCGCCGATGACCAGGGTATCCAGATTTATCTGCGCCAGAAAGCGGCAGGTCACGGGCAAATTCGGCGCAGCCAGCGCCAGCAGGCCACCGTCCGCCACGCCGCTGACGCGGTCGAGCCGCAACCTGCCCAACCCCGGCGACACGGTGCCGACCAGATCGGTGGCGCCCCCGGTCATGTGCCAGTTCGCCGCGAACCCCAGCCGGCTCAACGAGGCGATGGGCGACCACTGCCAGTCGATGCGAGCCGTGCCGCCCAGCACTGCTTCGCCGTTCCAGATCGTGCCGCCGACTTGCCACAGCTCGCTTTTGGGCAGCACCAGTTGCGCGGGAATCATTGCGATCAGCCCGGCTGCATATGCTAGGACGCCCAGGCCCGCGAACACCGCCATCCGGCGCCGGGATCGACCCGGCAGAACAGGAGATTGCGACAATGCCCATGGCTCGGCGCCATCTGCTGGGAAGATCGGGATTGCTGGTTCCGTCACTCTTTGCTCCATCGTTATGGTCGGCACTGGGCGCGGCAAAGCCGGAATTTCCGGCGGCCATGCTGGTCCCCCGGTCGGGTGAGCATGCCGCCCTCGGGCGTAGCATGGAACGGGCGGCGATACTTGCGCAAGGTGCAGGCGATATCAGGCAGTTCCATGTCTTTGATACGCTCGGAACTCCCGAAGGTGCCATTGCAGCTGCCAAACTGGCGCGGCATGGCGGCGCGCGGATCCTGTTGGGGCCGATTTTCGCGGCCGAACTCCGGGGGGTGGTCGCCGTCGCCGGGCCCGGCCTGCCGGTGATCTCGTTCAGCAATGATGCGTCGCTGCGCGAGAGCGGCGCCTTTGTCTTCGGGATTACCGCCGCGCAAATCGTTACCACGCTGCTGCGCTATGCCGCCGGGCGCGGGGTCCGGCGGGTGGCGGTGGCGGTTGGCGGCGCTGGGGGCTGGAACGCGCAGGTCGCCGCCGCGGCCGGTGACATCGCTCGCGCGCTTGGCCTCGAACTCGTGACATTGCCCGGTGGCGCAGCCAGTGGCCAGGCCGATGCCGTGCTCATCTCCGATAGCGCCCAGCTCGCCGGCACCGGACCGGCGTTTGCTCGAAGCGGCGTGCAGGTGCTTGGCGCCGTGGCTGGCCTCGATCTGCCCACCGAGACACTGCGCGCGCTCGAAGGCGCGTGGTTTGCCGCGCCCGATCCCGCCGGGTTCGCCAGTTTTGCGCGCGCTTTCGAGGAACGCGTCGGCTCGCCGCCTGGCCTGATTACCGGCCTGGCCTATGACGCGATGCATATCGTCCTGCAAATGCGCATGGGCGGCGGGATCGACCGGTCGGCATTGCTTGCCGCAACCGGCTTCAACGGCGTCTGCGGCAACGTCCGCTTCCGCGAAGATGGCAGCGCCGCCCGCGCCCTGGCCGTGCTGGCGGTCAAGAACGCCGCGCTGGTGAGCGTGGCGGCGCCACTCGCTTGATCGGCCAGCGGTCGTCGTCTGCCGGCTTTACGCTGATCGAATTGCTGGTCGCATTGGTGCTGTTCGCGCTGATTTCGCTGGCCGGGCTAAGCCTGATCGAAACGATGGTCCGGCTCGAACGGGGCAGTTCCGGCCGCCTGCAACGCCTGGCCGATGTGCAGCGGGCAATGTTCCTGGTCGGTGCCGATTTCGGACAACTGGTCGATGGCCCGGATCGTACCGCGCAAGGCATCATGTTCAGGCGGCTGACCGGCGACGGCGTGCATGACCTGCTGTATCGCAGCGATCGGGCAGGCTTGCACCGTGTCATCGACGGTAATGACCGGCTGCTGCTGGGCGGCATCGGCCAGATCGGCTGGCGCTTTGCCAAGCATCGCGGCTGGACCAGTGAGCCGCGCAGCCGCAGCGACGCCGCCCGGCCCAGCGCCGTCGAACTGACGTTCCAGCTGCAAGCCGAGGCCGGGGGTGCGGCCGGACTGGTGCGCAAAGTCATCGAACTGCCGGCGGAACCATGAGGCCGCACTCCGACCAGGGCATGATCCTGATCAACGTGCTGGTCATCGTCATCATGGCGACGGCGGTGCTGGCGATCATGCTCGCGGGACAGGACAGCGATCTCGAACGCAGCCGGCAGCTACGTAGCGCGGCGCAGGCCATGGCGATTGCACGGGGTGGCGAACTATCGGCGATCACCGCGCTGCGCCGCGACCTGGCCTCTGGCAGCACCGCCGACACGCTGGGCGAGCCCTGGGCCAATATCGCGGACCGCGATGTCCGCATCGGCAGCGGGCGGTTCAGTTTCGTGGTCGCCGATGCGCAGGCACGCTTCAACATCAACAATCTCGCGGTGGGGCCGAAGCTGGCGCAGGGTGACGCCATTTCGCAGGACGATCTCAGGCAGCTGGCTACCGTCGTCGGGATCGCGCCCGACCATGTCGCCGGGCTGCTGGCGGTGCTGAAGGCGCATGGACCGATCAACGACCTGTCCGAACTGAGCGCGGTCGGTCTGGGCAATGACGAATTGCGGCGGCTGGCGTTGCTCTGCACCTCGCTGCCCGAGCCGACGACCGTCAACGTCAATACCGCGTCGGAAGCGCTGTTGACGGTCCTGACCGGAAATCCGGCGGTTGCCCACGAGATCGTCATGGCCCGCGCCCGCGCCGGGGCAGGAGGGATTTCCGGCGTCGGTGGATCGGCGCAAGGCCGGTTCATCCTGCCACCGGGGACGGGCGTGTCGTCGGGGTATTTCTGGGCGCGGGCGCGGGTCACGGTCGGCGGGACCACCCAGCAACTGACCAGCCTGCTCCATCGCCGCCTCGCCGATGGCAAACCGATTGTCGAGGCAGTGCGTCGCTGGCGCGGTACGGCCCCGCTCGGCGCCCCGGATTTTCCTTGAACTTGCTGCTTTTTTGGAGATTTCGCCGAACCAATCCGTGCGATCGGACGTATAGCATTGCGAACGGCGCAAGGGACGGGTTTGCAACATTTTTGGTTGCCAGGATTGATAGCGGCGCTGGTTTCGCCGGCCATGCCTGCCGCCGCGCAATCCGTGCTGCCGACGACACCCGGCCAGCGCGCCGAGGCCGCGATCGACCAGCACACCATCGTCGTCACCGCCGAGCGTCGCAAGCTGCTGGGCACCGCCCAGACCGCCAGCGAAGGCGTCGTTTCAGACAAGGAATTGCAGCTCACCCCGGCCTATCGCCCCGGCCAGTTGCTCGAAACCGTGCCGGGGCTGATCGTCACGCTGCACAGTGGCGAGGGCAAGGCGAACCAGTTCCTGCTGCGCGGCTATAACCTCGACCACGGCACCGATCTTGCCACCTGGGTCGCCGGCATGCCGGTCAACCAGCCGACGCACGCGCATGGCCAGGGCTATACCGACCTCAATTTCCTGATGCCCGAACTCGCCGACCGCATCGGCTACACCAAAGGCCCCTATTATGCCGACGTCGGCGATTTCGGGGCGGTCGGTTCGGTGCGGATCGATTATCGCAATAGCATCCCCGACCAGGTCACGGTGACCGGCGGCAGTTATGGCTATGGTCGAGTCCTGGCGACCGGTTCACAGCAAGTGGGGAACGGGCAGTTGCTGGCGGCCGGCGAAGTCCAGCACGTCGATGGCCCATTCGCCGTTCCGGACAACGCCCGCAAGGAAAACGCGGTGCTGCGCTACAGTAACGACCACGGCTTTTCAGTCACCGGCATGTTCTACCATCAGGACTGGACCAATACCACCGACATTCCGCTGCGCGCGATCAGTGACGGCGCGGTCCGCGACCGCTTTGGCTCGCTCGATCCCAGTGACGGCGGCCATGCCTGGCGGGCCAGCCTGTCAGCCACTTACTCCGGCACGCTCGGTGCCGGCACGCTGGCTGCCAGTGCTTTCTACATTTACAACCGGCTGCATTTCTTCAGCAATTTCACTCATTTCCTGGTCGATCCGGTCCATGGCGATCAGGAAGACCAGTTCGAAAACCGCCACGTCCTTGGCGCGGCCGGGAATTACGCGATGCCGCTGACGTTGGGCGGAATCGCCAGCGACATCAAGGCGGGGGCGCTATTGCGCATCGACCTGCTTAACGTCGGGCGACTGCCCAGCGCGGGGCAAGTGGCGCTGACTGCAGCCCAGGCCAGCAAGGACCCGCCTTCATTCTCCAACAACGACGATGTTTCGCTGATCGCACTGGCCGCCTATGGCCAGGCGACCACACATTGGAGCGACGGGTTCCGCAGCGTGATCGGCGTCCGGGCGGATTGGCAACGCGGCACCGACACCGATAATCTGGCATCGCTGCATGCGCTGGCCGGCTACAGCAATGGCGGCACCCGCGCGCAGGTGCTGCTCCAGCCCAAGGCCAGCCTGATCTACGCACCGACGCCCGGATTTGAATTCTACGCATCGGCAGGGCAGGGCTTTCACAGCGCCGACCTGCGCGGCGTCAACCAGTCGCACAGCGCCGGGCTGGGCCTGCCGGGAACGCCGCTGTTGGCGCGGCAGGTGGGCGAAGAGATCGGCGTGCGTGGCCAATTGCGCAGGAACGTGACTCTGACGCTGGCGGTCTACAATCTGTGGCAGCGTTCCGAAACGATCATCAATCCCGACATCGGCGAGGATGAGGCCGGCCCACCCAGCCGGCGTTACGGCTATGAGATCAATCTCACGGTTCAGATAAACCGCTGGCTGGAATTCTACGGCAGCTTTTCAGGCGACCATGCCCGCTTTACCCGGCCTTTCGATGACGGCACCGGGCATCTGGGGACCTACATTACCGATGCCCCGGTCGCGACCGGATCGTTCGCGCTATATCTGGATCACCTCGGGCCATGGAGCGGCGGTCTCGAATACCGCTATCTCGGCCACTATCCGCTGTCATCGGGGCCGTGCAACGATGCCGCTGCGGTGCGGGACTTCCCCGGTGTCGCCACCAGTTGCGCCAACGCGCCGACTGCTTCGGGCCAGGTCAACGGCACGGGTTTCGGCCAGGTCAATGTCGACGTGCGCTACCGGTTCAGCCACGATTGGCTGGCGTCGCTCGGCTTGTATAACGCGTTGAACACCCATGCCGCAGCCGCCGAGTTCTGGTACGTCGATCGTCTGCCGGGAGAAATCGCCAACAATCCCGCCGGCCGCGCCGATATCCATCAGCATCCGCTGGAACCCCGCATGGTGCGGGTTTCGCTGGCCCGGAATTTCTAGGCAGCGCTGCGGGCGCCAGCTCAGCGCGTCGCAATTCTTGCCATGTTTTGCATGTCGCGCTAGTTACCGGCCACCGGCGCTGCCGTCGGGAGAAGTCCGCCACCGAACACGACGGAACGGTTCGCACGTCGGTAAAATATCGTTGCATTTCAATGTGCGCCCGTAGCTCAGCCGGATAGAGCACCAGATTCCTAATCTGGGGGCCATGGGTTCGAATCCCGTCGGGCGCACCATTTTTACCATGACTTGCCCCAGGGGTGGCTCGGAAAAGATGGGGTTAGGTGTCAAGGGGTGACCAGCAACCTTCCTATCGTCGCGGTACTGCCCGAGTTGTTGGCGGCGCTGCGCCAGACCGGGGCGGCGGTGCTGATCGCGCCGCCAGGGGCGGGCAAGACTACCGCGGTGGCGCCGGCGCTGTTAGGCGCAAAATGGTGTTCGGGCATGGTTATCCTGCTCAGCCCGCGCCGCGTCGCCGCGCGTGCTGCTGCCGAGCGCATGGCCGAAACGCTGGGCGAGGCTTGCGGCGAAACCGTCGGCTATCTCACCCGGCTGGACAGCAAGCGCTCGTCGCGGACACGGATCCTGGTGATGACCGAGGCGATTTTCGTTGCCACCATCCTGGCCGATCCGGAACTGGCGGGGGTGTCCGCGGTGGTGTTCGACGAGGCGCATGAGCGGCATCTCGACAGCGATCTCGGGCTGGCGCTGGCGATCGAAAGCCGGCAGGTGTTGCGCGAGGACCTGCGCCTGCTGGTGATGTCGGCGACCATCGATGGCGCGCGTTTCGCCCGGTTGCTGGGCAGCGCTCCGGTGATCGCGAGTGAAGGCAAGGCCTATCCGCTGACGATCCGCTGGCTGGGCGCGCGGGCGGAACTGCGCATCGACGAGGCGATGGCGAGCGCGATTCACACCGCGTGGCGCGAGGAAACAGGCGACATCCTGGGATTTCTGCCGGGCGTGAGCGAAATCCAGCGCACCGCCGAACGCCTCGCCGTGCGCTTGCCCGACGCGCTGATCCTGCCGCTCCATGGCCAGTGCGAGCCTGCCGACCAGCGCGCCGCGATCCGCCGCGATGACCGGGGACGCCGACGGATCGTGCTGGCCACCGCGATCGCCGAGACTTCGCTGACGCTGGACGGGGTCAGCGTCGTGGTCGATGCCGGGCTGTCGCGCCATGCCGAGTTCGACAAGCCGGCCGGGGTGACGCGCCTGGTTACCCATCGCGCCAGCCAGGCAGCAGCGGCGCAGCGGGCCGGGCGCGCGGCACGGCAGGGGCCCGGCGTCGTCTATCGCCTGTGGGAAGAGGCGGCGCATCCCGGACGCTCCGCGTTTGCGGCGCCCGAGATGCTTACCACCGATCTCGCTCCGCTGGCATTGGCGCTGGCGCGGTGGGGGGCGGGCGAAGTCGTTGCCATGGCTTGGCTCGATCCGCCGCCGCCGGCCGCGATGGCTGCCGCGCATGCCAAGCTGGCGATGTTGGGCGCGCTGGACGCGCAGGGTCGTATCACGCCACATGGTCGGGCCATGGCAGCGCTGCCGATGGCACCGGAACCGGCGCATATGCTGCTATATGCAGCGGCGCGCGGAGCCGGCGAGACAGCGGCACAATTGGCGTTGCTGTTGCAGGAACGCGGCCTGGGCGGGCGCGGCGAAGACCTGTCGGCGCGGCTGGAGCGCTGGCGGTCGGAGCGTGGCGCCCGCGCCGAGGCTTCGCGCCAGATGGCCCGGCGCTGGGCCAGGCGGGCGGGGGAACTTTGCGGAAAAAGCCATGACGATGCGCCACCAACGGGAGTGCTGCTGGCGGAGGCGTTTCCGGATAATTTGGCGCAGCGGCGGGGCTCGTCCGGCGAGGAGTGGCTGACGGCGGGGGGACGCGGGCTGCGCCTCGACGTTTCCTCGTCGCTGGCGCGAGCGGAGTTCCTGGCTGTGGGCGAGGCGCAGGGCGAGGCCCGGAGCGCGCGGATCACCGGCGCCATCGCCTTGACCGAAGCCGAAGTGCTGCGCTGGTTGCCGCATCGGATCGAGCGGCGTTCCGTGCTGCGCTGGCTGGATGGCGAGCGCCGGGTCGAGGCCCTGCTGGAACAGCGGCTCGGTGCGATCGTGCTGGCGCGGGGGCCTGATCCTTCGCCTGACCGGACGGCCCTGGCGGCGCTGATCTGTGCCCGGCTGCGCGAGGCGGGGCTGGAACTGTTGCCCTGGAGCGATGCCAGCCGTTCGCTGCTGCGTCGGGCGCGGTATGCCGGGATCGCGGCGCTATCGGATCAGGCCTTGCGCGATTCGCTCGAGGATTGGCTGGCGCCGCTGCTCGACCGGCGGCTGGACGCTGTCGATCCGGCGGCGCTGCATCAGGCGGTCACCGAAAAACTGGGCCGCAGCGGGCGCCAGCTGCTCGACCAGTTGGCGCCGGCCAGCTTTACCAGCCCGGCCGGATCGCATCACGCCATCGCCTACGACGATCCCGGCGGACCGAGCGTGGAAGTGCGGGTGCAGGCCCTGTTCGGGCTGGATCGGCATCCCGGCTTCGGCCAGCCGGTTCAGCCGCTGCTGCTTAAACTGACGTCACCGGCGGGCAGTCCGCTCCAGACCACGCGCGATCTGCCCGCGTTCTGGCGCGGCAGCTGGCGCGATGTCCAGCGGGATATGAAAGGTCGCTACCCGCGCCATCGCTGGCCGGACGAGCCGTGGTGCGAAGACCCCAGCCTCAAGACGCGCAACGCCTTCGAGGGCCGGGCGCGAAAGTAGCACCCGGCAATCAAACCTTCATGATGGCGATAAGCTGCTTCTTGATCGAAGCTCCAGACAGATGCTCCTGATAGCTGCTGTATCCCTCCAGCTTGAGGTTTCGCCTGATATCCTCGACGGATCGGCAGTCGCCGCCTCGGGCCAGTTCGAATGCCCGCGCTACTGCACCATGATGTGGCATCGGTCGCTCTCCTTCAAATCCTCATGACCAATAGCGAGACCGGTTTCTGCCAACATCTCGCGAAACAAATAGTTTGTGGAGCCATGGGGGCGATTCATCGTATTTCTTGCCAAGTGGCCGACAGCATCTCAGTGCCCGAACGTATCGGCGGCGAACCGCAGGGCCAGCGCCAGTCCGGTCGGCGCCCAGTCGTAATCGACCCGGCCGCAGAACTGGTGCTTGATCGTGCGGGCCACAAGCAAAGTGCCAAAACCCTCCTGACCACGAGTTGCCGCGACTGGCGGACCGTCCAGCTCCCGCCACTCCAGCACGATTTCCCGGTCCTGGTGCCGCCAGGTGATTTCGACGCGACCGCCATACTCGCCGAGCGCACCATATTTGGCGGCATTCGTCGTCAGTTCATGGAACAGCAGTGCCAGTGAATTGGCAGCGTGCGCGCCGCAAGCGACCGGCGGTCCGGCGATCTTTACCCGGCCGGGGCTATCGCCGTCTTCATCATGGACCCGCTTGACGGCTGCTAAGAGCGTGCCAAGATCGGTAAAATGTTCTTCATCGAGCGCGCTCACCCGTTGCTGGATGAGCGAATTGGCCTTGGCCAGGGCATGCAATCGCCCGGTGAGGGCAACCGCCATGCCCCTGACAGTGGTGCTGTGGCGCTCGCTGATGTGGATCATGCCGTCCGTCATCGCGAAAACATTCTTGAGCCGGTGGCTCATCTCCCTGGCAAGCAGTTCCTGTTCATCGTATTTTTCGTGCAGCCGCTGGTCGTTACGGATCATTTGCAGAGCGAAGCCGGCAAAAGTGGCGAGGTTGGTCAAGATATCGGCATGGCCCTGGTGGAAATAGTCTTTGTCCCCGGCCACGACCCACAAGGTGCCCAACGGTTCTTCGCCGGCGATACACAGCGGGACCAGCAACACTTCCGGTATGACCAGTCCGGTCGCGGCAATCCATTCATAGATGCGTTCCGGATGAGTGGCGAGCGTCGGCGTATTACGATCGAGCGTCACCCCGCAGGGACTGTGGTCGCGCGGCGCGGTCGCGTTTTCATACTCCGCCAACAGGCCACAGACATGGCGCCAGCGAAATACACGAGGGGCCGGTCCCGCTTCGTACGAACTGAACCCGGCAGATGGCGTCCCGGTCAGCACCATCGCCAATGCGACCAGACGCGGCAGGATCTCGGTCGGCGCGTGGGTCATCGCGGCCGCGAGCAGCAGCAGGGCATCGTTTTCGGCACCAAAGTCGCTTGCGCGCACCGGGCGCGACGCCAGCGCTTCAGTGATGAAGACGTCGGACATTAGCTTGTCCATCAAAGGAACCGCCGTGGAAAACACTGGAGCAATGCTAAACTCATTTTGAACGCGATGTTAGCGAATTATCAATTATTATAACTCTTAACAATGTCCGAAAACGTACATTAGTAAATTAGCGATTTGGTCAGATAATGGCTATTTTAGTCGCAAATCGGCGCGATAAGTTCAAATGTGTTCGTTATCAGTTGTACGGTATCGTACATCTTGCGGTCAATCTAAGTGACGCGATCCGTTGGTTCGCGTCCGGCGGGCGCAAGCGCGCGGGCATAACGGCCTTGATTTACGCCGCGATTGGCCCGACTACGGTAGCCATGACCGCACGTATCTATCAGCGCCCGAAAAACGCCATGCAATCCGGCCGTGCCGGCACCGACGAATGGCTGCTGGAATTCGCGCCGGCCGAAGCCAGGCGGCCCGATCCACTGATGGGCTGGGCCGGCTCGGGCGACGTGCAAAGCCAGGTCGTCCTGCACTTTGCCAGCCAGGCGGAAGCACAGGCCTATGCGGATCAATATGGCATTGCCGCCAGCGTGCATGCAACGCCGCCGCGCCGGCTCAAATTACAGGCTTACGCCGATAATTTTCGGTGATCGATTAGCAGCGATGCCAGCATAGACCGGGATATCGTCGCCAACCCGGATCGATTACCCGAGCGGGCCCCCAAATTATATAAGTCCCTGACCGGGAACGTTACTCAGCCCCGGACTTTGTCCCTACATCTTGTGGGGATTGTTCGATATGCAGCATTATCCGGCAGACAGCACGCATCGCCCGCTCTTTGCCACTCTCATGAGTTTTCCGGCGGCATGCTTTATCGTGACGGTCGTCACCGATATCGCCTATGCCAAATCAGCCAATATGGCCTGGGAAACGTTTTCTATCTGGTTGCTGACAATAGGCCTGATTACGGCTGGTATTGTCGTTGCAATCGGATTGATCCAGGCTTTCGGGCAGGGCCGGTGGCCGTCGCTGATCTTGCGGGTGGGCTATGCGATCGCGCTGGTCCTGGCGTTGTTCAACGCCTTTGTGCACAGCCGCGACGCGTACACCTCGGTCGTGCCGACTGGACTTACCCTCTCGATCCTGACCGTGCTGGCACTACTGGTGACTTGGGGCGTCGAGCGAGGTGCGGAACCCCGGCCAATCCGGATGCCGCTCAATTACGCAGGAGAGTAATGATGCGAAACTTCTCGGTCCTGTTGCTGTGCGCAACCTTGCCGGCGGTGGCGCTGGCCGGGTGCCACAAGCAAGTCGATGGGCCGGATAACCAGATCGGGGCCAATCCGGTCCTGCCCGCGCCTCACGAGTACCTATTGCCGCCGATGAAGATCGCGTCACCGACGCCGTGGAAAAGCGGCGAGGCGCCGACGGCGGGCGCCGGGCTGAAAGTCCAGGCGTTTGCCACCGGACTGATCCATCCGCGCTCGGTTTATCCGTTGCCCAATGGCGACGTGCTGGTGGCGGAGACCGATGGCCCGCATGCCCCGATCAACCGCCCCAAGGACTTCGTCATGGGGGTCATCAAAGGCCATGCCGGAACCGGGCCAAAGGCGCCTAACGATATCGTCCTGTTGCGTGACACCAAGCACGACGGCGTCGCCGACCAGCGGTTCACTTTCCTCGCCCACCGCCATTCACCGTATGGCATGGTGCTGATCGGCAGCGATCTGTACGTCGCCGATACCGACGCGATCATGCACTATCACTACACCCCCGGACAGACGACGATCACCGAACCCGGCGTGAAGCTCACCGATCTTCCGGGCGGCCCGATCGATCACCACTGGACCAAAAGCATGGTCGCCAGCGCAGATGGCACCAAGCTGTACGTCGGCATCGGGTCCAACAGCAATATTACCGAAAACGGCATGCCCGCCGAGTACGAGCGGGCGTCGATATGGGAAGTGGACCGCGCCACCGGCGCGCATCGCCTGTACGCCACCGGCACGCGCAATCCCGCCGGGATCACCATCGATCCGACGACTCACAAGCTGTGGGCGGTCGTCAACGAGCGTGACGAACTGGGGCCAAATCTGGTGCCGGATTACATGACTTCGATCCAGGACGGTGGTTTTTACGGTTGGCCGTACAGCTATTGGGGCCGGCATCTCGATCCCCGTGTCAAACCGCAACGCCCCGATCTCGTCGCCAAGGCGATCGTCCCGGATTACGGCCTGAGTTCGCACGTTGCGCCACTGGGTATAGCGTTCTCATCCGGTGCGACGATGCCGGCACAGTATCGCAGCGGAGCCTTTGTGGGCGAGCATGGCAGCTGGGATCGCGATCCGTTCAACGGCTACAAGGTCATCTTCATTCCATTCGCCAACGGCAAGCCCATCGGCAAGCCGATCGATGTCCTGGTCGGCTTCCTGACCCCGGACGATCATGCCCACGGCCGGCCGGTGGGCCTGGCCGCCAATGGTGACGGATCGCTGCTGGTCGCGGATGACCTGGGCAACACCGTCTGGCGGGTCAGCGCGGCACAAAATTCCTTGCAGGCGAACAATAGTGGAGGTGCGCTGATCTCATCATCAGCGACGGGTCGCAGCCGCTCACGATAGTGGAGCGGCTGGTGGACGACTGGATTGCAAGCTGGAAATAGCGTGCGGCGGCCTTGGACTTTAAACGGCCCGGCAATATTTGGCAGCGCCCGGCCGTCGTCCCCCGTGACCGCTGATCTCCGCTCCTGCGTCGGGCGCAAAGCGCAGGTTCCAGATCGTGGCGCTGAGCGAAATGGCGGTCACCACCCAGAATGCCATCGAAAAGTCCGCCAGCGATGGCGTCGCATGACCGCTTGCCAGCATCGCCAGATGGAGCACGACCGCCGCCACGCAAATACCCACCGACAGCATCAATTGCTGGAACGTGGAATAGAAAGCGGTGGCGTTGCTCATCTGCTGCTTGTCCACGCCGTCGTAGGCGATGGTGTTATAGGCGGTAAACTGGAACGACATGAAGAAGCCGCTGATGCACAACACACCGAACATTGCCCAGGTTGGCCAGTCCGGCCGGAACAATCCACACGTCGCATAGCTCGCCGTCGCTATCACCCCGTTGAAGATCAGCGAGCGGCGAAAGCCGAAGCGTTTCAGGATGCGCTGGGCAAAGCCTTTCATCGCCAGTGACCCGATCGCGGTCGCCACCGTGATCGTACCGCTGCGCGCGGCGGAAAAACCAAAGCCAAGCTGCATCATCAGCGGCAGCAGGAACGGTTGCGCACCCTGGGTGACGCGGGTGATCGACCCGGCAATCAGCGACAGGCGAAAGGTTGGATCGCGCAGCAGCGTGAGATTCAGAATGGCGTTGGGTCGCCGGCGAGCATGGCGGATGTAACCGGCGCCCGCAATCAGGCCGATCGCAAGCAGACTGACGGCCATCCCACCTTGTCCGGGGCGGCTCACCATCTCGAAGCCGAACAGCAGGCTGCCCAGCGACACGCCGCTCAGCACGAAGCCCCCGGTGTCGAACGGCCCGGTGGCCTCTTCCCTGATGTTGGCGATGAAGCGGCCCACCAGCCAAAAGCCCAGCAGTCCTATCGGCAAGTTGATGTAGAATATCCAGCGCCAGTCCAGAAACGTCACGATCAGGCCACCGAGCGGTGGCCCGACGATCGGTCCGATCAGGGCAGGGACCAACAGCCATGACATGGCATTGACCAGATCATGCTTGCCAACCGAGCGCAACAGCATGAGCCGGCCGACCGGGATCATCATGGCGCCACCGATCCCTTGCACAAAGCGCGATAGTATCATCATCTCCAGGCTGCGCGACTGCCCGCAGGCAAGGCTGCCCAGCATGAACAGCAGGATCGCGGACCTAAAGACCGTGCGCGACCCATACCGATCCGCCAACGATCCGGACGCCGGGATGAAAACCGCCAGCGCCAGCAGATAGGCGGTGAGCGCAGCGCTCATTTCCGGCGCGCGCACGCCGAAGTCGCGCGCCATGGTCGGCAGCGCAGTGGCCAGGACCGTTGCATCCATGAATTCCATGAACAGTGCGGATGCGACGATCAGCGCGATCAGCCGGTAGTTGTCGCTCGACACGTTCGGCCCGAGATCGTGTACCCGGGCCAGTGAACCGGCGGCAGGCACGATACCGTCACGCACCTCGGCATTGACCGACGCCAGGCCACGACGCCTCGGCCTCAGCATGGAGCCGCGGCAAGAATGGAGGATGAGGACATGATGCGGCTTTCCGGATTGCAGGCTAGGAGGAAACTCCCAAGAGGCCGTCCATTTTTGCGCGGGCGTACCGGAATTATCCCTATATAGGTTGGTCGCGATGGAATGGAACCTGCGAGCGCCTATTTCCGGCGGCCCGCACCAGCCGGACACGCTTGATCCTCAGTCTTCGAGCTGCCAAGGAAAGCCATGCAAGCTCACACTCGCGCTTTGGTCGCAGCTTCTGCCTATGCGGTCATCACCGGCAAAAAGGTCGCGGGTCTATTCGACCATACGGCAAACGAGCAGTTGCAGATTGCCGTAGAATGCCGGGGCATGCGCTTGCAAGGCGCCGACGGCGAGCGGTTGGTGGCGTTTGGGGGCACCCTTCCGGAACTGTACGATGGCGGTGACAAGACTTATATATCTCTCGAAGTTCATGGGGCCGAGGTGCGTGGCTATGACCGCGGCTCGGCAGGTCATTACGTGGCAAAAGTATCGGATCGCCTGATCCAGTTATACGATCACAGCCACAGCGCCTGGTTCGCTTTCGAGGTGCTGGTGTTCGAGGCCGATCCTGTTCCAAACCACTGATGCGGCTCCCGCTCTCGTCGCCGGCCTTTACTGCCTTGAACCGCCGTGCCGGCGTCGGACAGGCCACACAAAATGCAAGTTACGGCCGCATGTCGGCGAGCGACGCTGCTGAAGATTTGCTGGATCAGGAGTAGGTAGTTGCCGGATGTACGTTTGTTCGTACCGTGCATCCAGGCAGCCCGAAAACAGCCAGCATCGCCGTTGGGGCGAGCGCCCTGGAAGGCGCGGAATGCCCGTTCCAGAGCCATTTTCTGTCTCCGGAAAATGAGATTTTGAAGCTGAAAACCTCTTGAAACCACTTGCGAGCACCCTAACTTTTTGGTCGCCGGACGCTGCGATGGGTCCGGCTGGACATAGAGAGCGTCGGCTCGCTCCGACGTGTCTCATGCCCAAATTGCTTCATTGAGGAGGATTTGGAGATGAGAACCAACTTTGACTTTACGCCATACCGGCGTTCATCGGTCGGATACGACCATTTGTTCGACCTGCTCGAGGCCGGTATGCGCGGCGATGGCAGCGATGGTTACCCGCCTTTCGACATCGAGCGCCAAGGCGAGGACAGCTATCGTATTACGCTGGCGGTTGCCGGCTTCCGCCCCGAGGACATTGAAATCGTCGCCGAGCGCAACCAGCTCACCGTCAGCGGCAGGCGCGCCGATACGCGCGACGACGGGCAGTACCTACATCGCGGCATTACCGCGCGCCCGTTCGAGCGGCGCTTCCAGCTTGCCGATTACATCGAGGTCGGCCCGGCCAGCTTCGACAACGGCCTGCTCGGCATCGCGCTGAAGCGTGTCGTTCCCGAAGCGATGAAGCCGCGCAAGATCGAGATTGCCGCCAGCGCACCGCCCGATGACCAGCTTGAGGCACCGAACGCGGGTAACCGGCAGGCAGCGTAATTACAGCTTTCCCGCAATGCTCTAGCCAGAAAGGAGATACATCATGGCTATTCGTGATCTGATCCCCTGGAGCCGGCAGGAGAACCGGCTCCCCGCCTCGCTCGACTCCGATCGCGAGAGAGGTGAACTGCCGCTACTTTCGCTGCACCGCGAAGTGAACCGGCTGTTCGATGATATGTTGCGCGGTTTCGGCGCGCCGTCGCTTGGCGGCGTCAACCAGAGTTTCGCGTGGCCGAACCTCGAGCTTGGCGAGACCGACAAGGAAGTTCGCATTACCGCCGAGCTGCCGGGCCTTGACGAGAACAACGTGGAAATCACCCTGGAGGAAGGCGTCCTCACCCTGCGCGGCGAGAAAAAGTCCGAGACCGACGACCGGGATCGCGGCTACACCGAGCGCAGCTACGGCCGCTTCGAGCGTCGGATCAGCCTGCCGCGCGGGATCGAGCGGGACAAGGCGAGCGCGACGTTCAGGAACGGGGTGCTCGCCATCACCCTGCCAAAATCGGCGGTGGCGAACGAGAATGTCCGCCGCATTCCGGTGAATACGCAGGCGGCATGACAGCAGGTCCGGGACTTCGGTCCCGGACCTCTCACGATCAACTCAGGAGAAACTTCGATGCGCAAAATTCGTACATCCGTGCTGGCCGGCATTGCGGCGCTGGCGGTCGCGGGCACGGCACTGGCGTCGAGCCATGACCGGCATGTCATGAAAGTCGACCTGCCCGATGGCTCGGTCGCCCACATTGAATATGCGGGAGATGTTGCGCCGAAAGTGACATTCGCGCCCGCGATGATTGACCCGGTGGGCTGGGCCGATCCGCTGCCGGCAGCACCGTTCGCGCTGTTCGACCGGATAGCCGCAGAGATGGACCGGCAGGCGGACGTGATGATGAGGCAGGCGAGTGCGCTGCCAGTTGAGCATAACCCGGGCAATGGCCAGGTCGATCTGGCCGCGCTGGGCAAGCTGCCGCCGGGGACTGTGAGCTACAGTTTCACATCTACCGGAACAGGCACCGGCACCTGCAACCGCAGCGTACAGGTCACGTCGTCCGGGCCGGGGCAGCAGCCAAAGGTAGTATCCGCCAGCTACGGTGATTGCGGTGACTCCCCGGCGGCGCCTGTTGCGACCGGCCGGGATATGGCGGGCCAGTCGGTGGTTGCGACCGCAGGACAAGCAGCAGGCAGCTATTCCGAAAAATCTCTGCACACGATCTGACGCGCGGAGGGAGCGGCGCACGGTGCCGCTCCCTCACTGCCGCTGACGCAGCGGTTGCTAGACCGCCGCGTCGAGCACCATTAATATTCGATCCAGCATGGCGGCGTTGGATGCGGCCTTGGGAAGCGCGCGCCGCGCAAAGCGCTGCAACCGAGCGATCTCACGCCTTGGCAGGCGCAAAGAAATCATGGTCTGGCCAAGCACGTCGCGGGACACGGTCTGCGCCGCCTTGCCTGATTTCAGGAAAAGATCGAGCAGCCGTTTGCGATCGGCAAAAGTCCAGCCCAACTCTTCCAGCTCGTCGGGCGACACCGACAACAGCGCGAGCGCGAACTCCATGATATCGTCGAATCGCAGGGCGATGCTGATCCGGCGCCCGCCACGCTCGCGCCAGCTTTGTAACGGACCCCGGGTCATCGGATCGTGCTGCCGTCGTTTCCCGCGCACCATTGGGCCAGACGCTTATGCGCTGCCCAGACGCTTATGCGCTAAAATGCAGCGCTCCGTCCGCCCTTCGCAAAAGGCCGAGCAACGGCTCGGAGCGTCGTCATATCCTGATCGACCTGGAACAGCATCTGGAGCTAAACCGGCTGCCATTAAAGGTGACCCGCACACGATTGCCCGGAGGTGCGGTCCAGCGAGCGCATTGCGGCAAACACATCGTCAAGCGGAATTGGCTTGTTGAGCCCTGGCGGCTGTCGGAGGTCCGGCCGCCCTTCTATGGCGGCTGCATCGGAAGCCCAGGATGCGAGAATAGCGCGCTTTACTTCCGGTTCGAACGTGGGATGCCGCGCAACATCAAACGGGTGCTGAAAATCAGAGAACGGTTGAGGCATGGTAATCCTCCTTTCCTAAGCCTTGTTCCTTCCTCATCAGGGCGAAATCGCCAATGCCAATTTTGGTAGGCATCACGGTGTTGTCAAGGCGGGCGACAAGTTACGGGTAGCCGAATTGACACCCGAAACGTCCGGATTGGGGGCGAACGGGTCCAGAAGCGTTCCAACGGAAATCACTGACGGTTCACCGTCAGCACAGCAAGTTATTGCTCAAGCATCCGGCTGCAATGTGCATCTGGTATTGGCCAAAGGATCATGAATATCGGCGAATGTCTTCCGGACATGACCACGTGGATAGATCCTGCAACCAAGGTGCAAGGGATTTGTCCCACGCCAATCCTGACGGCAATTGATACTTGATCGGCCGAGCTTGCCGTGCAACTTCACCACCATGAAATCACGCTTATCTCTGTGCGCCGCATGCTTGCCGGCATTGCTCGGCATCGTGTCGCAACCCGCCCAAGCTGGAGATGCCGGCAAGTGCAAGATTAGCGTGATGGCAAAGTTCCCGGTGGTGATGGAGGGGCCGCGCGCTAGTGTCCGGGTCAGTTTCAATGGCAAGGACAGCCGAATCTGGCTCGACAGTGGCGCTTTCTTCAACTTCATGCCCCGCGCGATGGCGGTCGAACTGGCCCTTCCGACCCAACCCCTGCCGCCAGGGATCACGATCAGCGGGATCGGTGGCACCTTCACCCCGGAATTGGTAACCGTGCGCAATTTCGGAATTCTCGGCATGACCTTGCACAATATGCAGTTCATCGTGGGCGGCAGCGATAGCGGCAACGGCTTTATCGGCGCCAAATCTCCTGGGGATGTGGGACACCGAATTCGATCTCGCCAAAGGAGCGGTCAACCTGTTCAAGGAGGCCGACTGCAACCGGACCAACCTGGCCTATTGGAGCACCGGCATGGCGGTGGGCGAGGCACACCTGTTCAGTGGCGAGGGCGACAACGACCGCCACATCTATGTCGAAGTGCTGGTCAACGACCACTCCATGCGCGCCGTACTCGATACCGGAGCGGCAACATCGATCATCGGTCGCCATGCCGCCGAACGCGCCGGGATAAACCTCAATGCCCCGCAAGTGGTCGCGTCGGAATCGATGACCGGCGTCGGATCACGCCGGCGGCAAAGCTGGATCGCGCGTACCCGGACGATTTCGATCGGCGGAGAAGTCATTCGCAACAGTCCGATCCGGGTAATCGACGACGCCGGTGACGATCAAAGCCACGACATGCTGCTGGGTGTCGATTTCCTGATGTCGCATCACGTCCTGGTTTCTCAGCCGGGGCGCAAGATGTACCTGACCTACAACGGCGGCCCAATCTTTTCGTCCACCACCGAAAATGAAATCGGGCACCTGACGACGCGATCCGAAAACATGGGTGGGCTGGAAAAGACGACCGATCCCAAGACCGCTGACGAATTAGCCGGGCGCGGCTCGGCCCGGCTGAACCAGGGCGATGTGATCGGGTCGATTGCCGACTTTACCGACGCGATCAAAGTGGCGCCGGGGCGCGCCGACCTGATGGCCGATCGCGCGGGCGCCTATATGCGTGGCGGACATCCGGAACTGGCAGCCAAGGATATCGATGCGGCTTTGGCGATAACTCCCAACAACTACCGGTTGCTGATCCGCCGCGCGCAGATCAAGCTGGGCAGGGATGACAAACTCGGGGCGCTGGTCGATATCGAAGCAGCGGTGGCGGCCACGCCCAAGGGGTCGCTGGAGGTGATGTCGATCGTCAGGCTGTACGAGCGGATCGGCATGGCCGATCGCGGGTTGGCGCTGATCGATCCGGTAGTGGATCTCCACCGCAACGATTCCAGCTATGCCGCCTTGCTCAACGCGCGAAGCTGGAACCGCGGCCTGGCCAATTCCGACCTGGATCGCGCGTTGAAAGACGCCAACACTGCGATCAGAATGTCCGGGCCGGTTCCGGCGCTGCTAGACACGCGCGCGCTGGTCCAGTTCCGGCGCAAGGACTATGCTGCGGCCATCGCCGACGAAACATCGGCGCTTGCTAAAATGCCCAGGCTGCCGGCAGCCTTGTTCATCCGCGGCCTGGCGCGACTTGCCAGCGACAATGCCGCAGGCGGCGCCGCCGATATTACGCTGGCCCGCGAAATTCGGCCAAAGATCGAGCAATCCTATGCAGCTTATGGGCTAGGGGTGCCCAGCGCAGATATTGAAAAAGCTGCAAAGCCGATGTCGAGCAGTTCAACCAAGCCTGAACCTGCCGATGCCGACGATAATGACTGACGTATTTGAACCAGGCAGCTGGCTGGAGATTGCCGGCAACAGATGCTTTTCCGTCAGAAGCCGCAAAAAAGGCAAAGCCTAAAACAGGGACGGGCGCCCCGTCGCCGGCGCCCGTCCCGTTGCCATTAAGGCTTGCCAACGTCAGATTGGCTTTTCCACGTCGCGCTGCGTCACCATACGCGAGGGCTTGGCTTCCAACCGCGCCCTTTCAGCCTCGCCTTTCAGCATCGCGATCTCACCGATCCGGCGCCGGTGCTCATGCTGGTCCTTGCGCATCGCCCATTCCTGTAAGCTCATGGATATCTCCTATGCTGCTCCCGTAAAAATAATATGGGGGATGAAGCACATTCCTCAAGGTACATCTCGGCAACGCACGCTGCAGGAGGCCGCGATGGCCAGAGAGGATGCTGATTTTATTGGATTGGTGTTCAGCTTGCTCAGTGAGGCAGGACGGTCCTTGAAGCGGGGCTTGACTCGCTTGACGGCATTGCCGGCTCAAGTGCGTGGATAGCAACTCGGTGCGATTTCGAAGCCCTGCGACATGGCAGGGAAGGACCGGCAGGCGTCTATTGATGCCATTGACGTTGGAGCTGGCGATCTTCATTCGCCGCGCCATTTGCGCATCCCGGCGTCATATGCAGCGCGAGCCTTCTCCAGCGCCCGTGTCGCCGTGCCGCTTTCGGTGAGATGATCCGTTTCAAGCGCGCGACGCTCGCGATCGAGTTCCGCCTGCCGCCGGGCAAGCGCGTGATGTTCTGCGCGGTACCGACTTTCCAGATCGGCCAGCGTGCGCTCCGCAGCTTCAAGCGCAGAGCGATCAGGCCGCGGATGTTTCGGCCGCTCGGGCTTTTGTTTCGGCGCGTGTTTTTCGCCGTCCGACCCTACGGGGCGGGTTTTGCTCCTTGTCGCTTTCGGCGCGGCGGCAGGCAGCGCGGCGATCTGCTCGGCATTCGTGCCTCGCGAGCGGCGGATGATTTCGCCGGGGTGCGCCAACGGCTCTCGCATCAGCTCGGGATCATCGACGCGCTCCGCCATCTTGCTGGCAAACAGGTCGCCGCTGGCGCCCCATGCTTTCAATGCCGCCTTCTGGCTGGGCGCGGCAACATAGGCATCGTGAAAGCCGATCGCCATGCGGAAGACCTTGAGCGTGGATTTTCGCGGCATCGTCGCTTACGGCAGCGAAATGCCGGTCAGGTCTGCGAGCTGCTCGATCAGCCGGTCTTGAAACACGGTGTCGGTAACCTCGCTGGCCGGCGTCTCGGGCCGCATATCGTGCCAGTAGCGACCCGACACTTGCGCAGCGGGATCATCGCTTACGGCCAGCCAGCTTTGCGTGCGCTGACCGGTGTCGAGATCGACCGGCGCGCTGCGACCGCCCATCCGGGTGCGAACCCACCCGGGATCGACGGCGCTGGTAATCGTATCCGGCCAACGCCGCGCCAGTCCGGCAGCGAGCGCGGCGACCTGAAGCTTGCTCTCGGCATAGGCGCGGGCCGCATTCCATGGGCGCGTGACCCAATCGATATCTGCCAGCGAACCCTCGCCGCCGCGATGGAGACCGCTGCTGAGATAGATCAGCCGCGCGGGTCGGGCGATCAGCGCGGTCAGGATAAATGCCGAGAGCGTATTGACCGCCAGGATGCCGGCATGGCCTTCCGGCGTGGGTTCACGGCTGGACACGGCATAGATGCCGGCATTGTGGATCACCGCATCCATCCGTCCGAGCGAATTGACCTGCTCTGCAAGCCGACGCGTCTCGCCGGCGCTGCGCAGGTCGCCAAGCACGACAGGTGCGGCACGCGGGACGATATCGCGTAGCGCTTCGACGCGTTCGGCCGACCGCGCATGGAGAACCACCGAGTGGCCAAGGTCGAGCAGCGACCGCGCCGCCGCAAGCCCAAGCCCATCGGTGCTGCCTGAGATGAAGATGCGTGCCAAATTCAGGCCGAGACCGACTGGCGGGCGGGCTGTGGCTCTGCGAAGGCTTCGACCAGCCTGGCACAGAACGCAGGCAGGTCCTGTGGGGTGCGGCTGGTAATCAGCCCGCGATCGACCACGACTTCCTCATCGACCCACTGGCCGCCAGCATTTTCGATATCGGTCCTGACCGATTTGAACGAGGTGAGCTTGCGACCGGTGACTGCGCCGGCCTCGATCAATACCCATGGCGCATGGCAGATCGCCGCCACCGGCTTTTGTCGCGCAAAAAAATCCTTCACGAAGGTCACGACTTTGTCGCTGCCGCGCAATTTGTCCGCGCCGACGCAGCCGCCTGGAATGATGAGCCCATCGAATGCGTCAGCGGACACATCGCCGATCGCCTTGTCGATCGCGTAGACCGAACCGGGGTCGAGGTCGTGGTTGTTGGTCTTGGCCTCGCCCGTCTCCAGGCTGATGACGGTCACCGTTCCGCCAGCATCCTTCACTGCTGCCAGGGGTTGCGCGAATTCCGGATCTTCGGTTCCGCGCGGGGCGATAAGGATGGCAATATTCTTGCTGGCAAGCGTCATGGTAAGCTCCTTTCAACTGGTTGAGCACCAGGAACGCGCTGATAGCATGGCGGTTTCCGCCCCATTCGGGCGCTGCACGTTCACGCGTCGAAAATATGCTGGAACGTGCTGGAATACTGCCAGTTTGAATGCGAAGAAGTTGGTCTAAAGGCTAGAACCATGCATGCATATCCATCGGGAACCCGGCACGACGACGCCGCAATTTTGCGGTCGATACGGCGGGCCCTGATTGCGGCAATGCTGATTTTTTCCTGTGCGATCCCAACTCGAATTGCGGCTGCGGCGCGCGGTTCGGCGCCTGCCCCCTTCACGATGACCCGCATCGCCGCGTTCAGTTATCCTTGGCGGATCGCCTTTCTTCCTGATGGTCGCATGCTGGTCACCGAAAAACCGGGCCGGGTCTGGCTGGTCACGCAAGCCGGCGCCAAGACTCGCGTCGCTGGCGTTCCGGCGGTCCGCTATGAAGGGCAGGGGGGCCTGCTCGGCGTTTATATCGGGCCCAATTACGCCCGCGACCATGCGATCTACCTGACCTATGCCGAACCCGGCGGCGGCGGATCGGGCCTGGCGTTGGCGCGCGCCACGCTGACCCTCGGCCCGGCTCGTCTCGCCGGGCTGCAGGTCATCTGGCGCGAGTTTCCCAAGGGACGCGGCGGACAGCTTGGTGGAGCAGTCGCCTTTTCGCCCGACCGCCGCTATTTGTTCCTGACTGTCGGGGATCGCCAGCGGATGACCCCGGCGCAGGATCCCAGCCTGCCACAGGGCAAGATATTGCGCCTGACGCTCGATGGCAGACCGGCACCGGGCAACCCGCACGCCGGCGCGGTCGGCGCGTCGCATGTCGTGCTGACCGATCCACCAGACGATACCGAGGCAGCCAAGAGCGCTCCCGTGGTCGCGCGGCTCACTTGGCCAGGCCCCAATCGGACGCCATCCGAAACCTGGGCGATGGGCTTTCGGACCCCGTATGGCCTTGCTTTCACCCATGACGGTCGGCTGTGGGAGCTGGAACATGGCCCGCGCGGAGGCGACGAGTTGAACCTGATCGAGCCGGGCC
>CAZZYX010000044.1:0-25154 GCA_964658485.1 uncultured Acetobacteraceae bacterium
GCATGGCTCGGGCGCTGTATATACATTGGCCGTTCTGCTTGCAGAAATGCCCCTATTGCGACTTCAACAGCCATGTTCGCACTGGGGTGGACCATGATCTGTGGGAGCGCGCGCTGCTGGCGGACATGCGGCACGAACACGCAATGGTACCGGATGAGGTGCTGGATTCGGTGTTCTTCGGCGGTGGGACGCCTTCGCTGATGCCGCCGGCGCTGGTTGCCAGGCTGCTGGCAGAGGCGGAAAAGCTGTGGGGGTTCGCGTCCGGCATCGAGATCACGCTGGAAGCCAATCCATCGTCGGTCGAGGCGGCAAAGTTTGCCGCGCTGGCCGGGGCGGGGGTCAACCGCATATCGTTGGGATTGCAGGCGCTGGACGATGAAGCGCTGCGGTTTCTCGGCCGGGTCCACGACTTGCGCGAGGGGCTGGCCGCACTCGACACGGCGCAGCGGCACTTCGGGCGGGTCAGCTTCGACCTTATCTATGCGCGACCCGGGCAGACCATGGCGGCATGGCGGGCCGAGTTGGCGCGCGCACTCAGCTTCGGCACCGGGCATCTGTCGCTGTACCAGCTGACCATCGAAGCCGGTACGCGCTTTGCCACGCTGGTGCGTGAACGCGCGTTCATGCCGCTGGACGACGACCCCGCCGCCGACCTGTTCGCGCTGACCCGCGACATGACTGCCGCTGCCGGATTGCCAGCTTATGAGATCAGCAATCACGCCCGCCCTGGCCGGGAAAGCCGCCACAACCTCACTTATTGGCGCTATCAGGACTATTGCGGCATCGGCCCCGGCGCGCATGGCCGGCGCCTTGGCAGCGCCACCGTGCGCCACAAAAAGCCCGAGAACTGGCTCAACGCGGTCGAACTCCACGGCCACGGCATCGGCGAAACACGAGTGCTCGGCAGGCGCGAACAGGCGGCGGAGGCTATGCTCATGGGCCTGCGGCTCGACGCCGGGGTTGACCTGGCGGACCTGGCCGCGCGCTTTGCAATGCCGCAAACCGCGCTCTGCGATCCGGCCAAGCTCGCTTTCCACGCCAGCCACGGCCTCGCCTGGCGGGACGGCGACCGCATCGGCGTCACCGACCGGGGCATGGTGCTGCTCGATGCGCTGCTGGGCGAACTGATTCCGGGCGAACTGGTCGCAACATGACCCGCGCCGAACTGATCGGCGCCTGGCAGGCCTATCTGGCGTTGGGCCGGCGCCGCTCCCCGCATACTGTGCGGGCCTATGTCGCTACCGCCGAGCGGCTGCTGGAAGCGACCGGGCTGGATAACTGGGCCGCGGTGGCCGCAGTCGACGCGCCATTGCTTCGCGGCCAGCTGGCGCGCCGCCGCGCCGATGGCATCGGCAATGTTTCGGCGGCGCGTGAACTGTCGGCGCTCAAGGGCTTTATCGCTTTCGCCCGCCAGGAATCCGGTTGCGGCCATGTTGCGGTGCCGCGCCTGCGCGGCCCGCGTATCAAGAAAGGCTTGCCGCGCCCGGTCACGCCCGACGAAGCGGTCAATCTTGCAGCGACGGTAGCCGACGATGCGGCGGAAGCATGGATCGGCGCACGCGACCGGGCGGTGCTGTTGCTGCTGTATGGCGCCGGCCTGCGGATTGCCGAGGCGCTGTCGTTGACAGGTGCGGTAGTGCCCATCGGGGAAACTTTGATCGTCACCGGCAAGGGCGGCAAGCAACGCATGGTCCCGGTGCTGCCATTGCTGCGTGATGCGGTGAGCGCTTACCTGGCGGTTTGCCCCTATCCTCCGGCGCGCGACCAACCGCTGTTTCGCGGGGCGAGGGGCGGCGCATTATCGCAAGGCATGGTGCAAAAGGTGATGGCGAAGGCGCGGATCGCGCTGGGCCTGCCGCCCACCGCGACCCCGCATGCCCTACGCCACAGCTTCGCTACGCATCTGCTCGGCGCCGGAGCCGATTTGCGCAGCCTGCAGGAGTTGCTGGGCCATGCCAGCCTCAGTTCGACGCAAATCTATACGCGGGTCGATGCGGCGATGCTGCTCGATGTCTACCGATCCGCGCACCCGCGCGAACAGGGTTAACCAGCTTTCCAATGAGTTATGCGCCAAACATAAAGCGCAATCAGCAGCGCGATAACACCACCGGCCAGCCATGCAATTTGCTGGTGCCACTCGGCGATATGCGGTGCCAGCCAGTGGCCGCCGGCGATCCACAAGCCGTTCCAGGTCGCGGTGCCGATGAAGGTGAACACCAGGAACACCCCGCGCCGCATGTGCACGAGACCGGCGGGGAGCGAAATCAGGGTCCGCATGACCGGCGATACGCGCAGCACGCAGACTACCCAATGACCATGGCGGCGCAGGAACCGGGTGCCGCGTTCGACGTCGCTCCATTCCATCGTCAGCCACCGGCCATAGCGCCGCACCAGGGGCTGCAACCGCTCATAGCCAAGCCGGTTGCCCAGCGTGAACCAGAACAAATTGCCCATGGTGGCGCCGATCCCGCTGGCCAGCACCAGCGGCCAGAACGACATGGAGCCGCGCGCCACCGCAATTCCCGCCGATAGCATGATGACTTCGGACGGGATCACCGGTACGATCGTTTCAACGAAGATCAGCAGCAGGATGCCGAAATAGCCGCCCGACAGGATGGTCTGGATAATCCAGTTAGCCATGAGCCGCGCTCTTCATGGGCAGGGTTACGGTCGGCAAGGCGATTGGTTCACGGGGCTTCGGCCTAAAACAAGTTCAGGCAGGTGCCATCGCCGCGTGTCTTCGCTCGATCGCCTGCCAGATCAGCGCCGCGGTGTCGGTGCCGTTGAAGCGGTCGATGGCGACGATGCCGGTGGGCGAGGTCACGTTGATTTCGGTCAGCCATTCGCCGCCGATCACGTCGATGCCGACGAATACCAGGCCGCGCTTCTTCAGTTCCGGCCCCAGCGCAGCGCAGATTTCCCGCTCGCGCGGGGTCAGGTCCGCCGCCTCGGCTGACCCGCCGACTGCCAGATTGGAACGGAATTCGCCTTCTCCGGGCTTGCGGTTGATCGCGCCGGCCACTTCGCCGTCGACCAGCACGATGCGCTTGTCGCCGTCCGCGACACTGGGCAGGAACGGCTGGACCATGAACGGCTCGCGCCACACCTGCCCGAAAAGCTCGGTCAGCGCCCCGAGATTGCTGCCGTCGGCCGGGATGCGGAACACCGCCTTGCCGCCGTTGCCATGCAGCGGCTTGATCACCAGATCGCCGGGGTGGCGCAGGTGGAAGGCTTTCACATCCTCGATCCGCCGCGCCACCAGCGTCGGCGGCATGAACTGGGCGAAATCGAGCACGAACACTTTTTCCGGCGCATTGCGGACGCTTTCGGGATCGTTGACCACCAGCGTGCGGCCCTTGAGCTTTTCCAGGATATGCGCGCCGGTGATATAGCCCAGGTCAAACGGCGGATCCTGCCGCATCAGCACGACATCGATGTCGTTCACCAGGTCGATCCTGGCGAACTCGCCCAACTGGACATGATCGCCATGGACCCGCTGGGCGGTGAACGGCGCGGCCCAGGCGAACACCCGGCCTTCATCCCACGCCAGCGTGCCGACATCGTAATACCACAATGAATACCCACGCGCCTGTGCGCTGAGCAGCAGGGCGAACGACGAATCGCCGGTGATATTGATCGACTGGATCGGGTCCATCTGGACGGCGACGCGCAAAGTCATTTCAGCAAATTTCCATTCGTGGGCATCCAGGCGTTGCGGATGTGGTGAGGCCAGCGGCGCGGCGCAATCAACAATACGTCGATGCGCATGTCATCGCCCGGTCGGCAATAGTGGTGAGCGACGCTCTGCGCTGCGGCAGCAACCCGGCGCAAGCGGAATTCATCTATCGCGGTGGCAAGCCCTGCTTCGTTGCGGCGCCACTTCACCTCGACGAAGGCCACCATGCGGCCCCGGCGTGCGATCAGATCGACTTCACCGCGAGGAGTGCGCAAGCGGCGCGCGACGATCATCCAGCCGTGAAGGCGTAAATACCAGGCCGCCAAAGTCTCGCCGCGATGCCCGCGTCGCTCGGCTTGCTGCCTGATAGCGCTCATTTCAGCGCCAGCGCACGAGCATACAGCTCCTTGCGGTCGATCCCGGTACGCTTCGCCACGCTGGCGGCGGCTTGCGATGGCTTGGCATGGACCAGTTCGGCCAGCAGCATCGCATCGGCATCTTCGCTGTTGGTTTCCTGCGCTATCGGCGGCCCGATCAGCAGCACGATCTCGCCCTTCGGTGGATGCAGGCCATAATGCGCCGAAAGTTCGTCGGCGGTGCCGCTGCGGCATTCCTCGAACAGCTTGGTCAGTTCCCGCGCCACCGCCACTTCGCGACCCGGCAGCACCACCGCGATCGCCGCCAGCGAATCACCCAGGCGCGGGCCGGTCTCGTAAAACACCAGTGTAGCCGGCACACTGGCCAATTCTGCCAGCACATCGCCGCGCGCCTTGGCCTTGCTGGGCAGGAACCCGGCGAACAGGAACCGATCGCTCGGCAACCCGGCCAGGGTCAGCGCGGTAACTACGGCACTGGGACCAGGCAGGCTGGTCACCGTAATACCCCGCTCACGTGCGGCGCGCACCAGGCGAAAACCCGGATCGGAAATCAGCGGCGTACCGGCGTCGGACACCAGCGCCACCGGGTAATTGGCCATCATCTCCAGCAGCCGTTCGCGCGCATGTTCGTCGGCATGGTCGTCATAGCGGATCAGGCGCTGCTTGAAGCCAAGGTGGTGCAGCAGGCGCCCGGTGATCCGCGTATCCTCGCAAGCCACCGCGGCTACGTCACGCAGCACCGCGATAGCCCGCAGCGTGATATCGCCGAGATTGCCAATAGGGGTCGCAACAATATACAGGCCCGGCAGAAGCGGCGTGGTCATCATTCGCTCATGGACCACCAGCACCGGGAGTCGCAAGCCATGTTCGAGAGGCAGATGAATTGGGGAACGGCTCTGCGCGGCCGGTGCCTGGCAATTTTAGCAACGGCCGTGCTGGCCGGGTGCCAGGTCATTCCCAGGACGCCGCCGCCGCCATCCCCGCCGCCGCCGCCACGGATTACCGCGCTGCCAAGCGATACCGGGCGGCATCGCGTCGCCCTGCTGGTGCCGTTGTCGGGGTCGAATGGCGCGGCGGGTCGCTCGATCGCCAACGCGACGACAATGGCGGTGCTCGACACCAACGCCACCAACCTACGCATCACCACCTATGATACGTCCGCCGGCGCGCCCGCTGCCGCCGCCCGAGCCCTGGCCGATGGCAACCGGCTCATCCTCGGTCCGCTGCTGGGCGAGGAAGCACAGGCGGTTGCCAGTGCCGCCCGTTCTGCGCATGCCGCCGTGATATCCTATTCCAACGACACCACCGTGGCCGGCAACGATGTCTTCATCATGGGCAATGTCCCCGGCGAGGCGATTGCCCGCGTAGTGCGCCAGGCGCGCACGCAGGGCGCGACACGCTTTGCCGCACTGGTGCCATTGGGCCTGTATGGCCAGCGCGCCTCGAACGCGGTGCTGGCCGCGGTTCGTGCCAGCGGCGGGGTGATGGTGGGCATGGAAAGCTACGATCGGCGCGGCGGCACGCTGGGCGCGGCGGTCGGCCGGCTCAAGGCGCATGGCCCCTGCGACGCGGTGCTGATCGCCGATACCGGTCCGCTGGCCGCGCAGGCGGCAGCCGCGCTCAAGGCGGGTGGCGGGTTGCCGTCGGGAGCGGTGGGGAAACCGGGCGCGTCGCTGCTGATCCTCGGTACGGAATTATGGAGCGGCGATGCCGTCGTCGCGCATAGCCCGGCGTTGCGGGGCGCGGAATTCGCCGCGTTGTCCGACCAGCGTTTTGCCCGCTTTGCCGCCAGCTATCGCACCCGCTTTGGCGTGTCGCCTTATCGCATCGCCACGCTGGGCTATGACAGCGTGTTGCTGACCTTGCGGATTGCGCGCGATTGGGCGCCGGACGCCCCGTTTCCCACCGCCAAAATATACGATCGCGGCGGTTTTCTGGGGCTGGACGGGCCGTTCCGGTTCTCCGCCAAGGGCGTGATCGAACGCTCGCTGGAAGTGCGCGCTGTGCGCGGCGGCACGGTGACGGTGATCAGCCCGGCACCTGCGCGGTTTGCGGATTAGCCCGATGCGGCATCGACCAACGCGCGAATAGCTGCGTTGTCAGCCGCGCCGGCATCATACCCGCCATGCCGGATCAAAAACGCGTGGCGAATGATCTCCGCCTGCTGCTCCAGCCCGTAGTCCGTCAGTTTCCAGCCCGCCCGCAGCGTATAGGGATACCGGCAGAATGGATGGCGGCGCAGGACCAGATACCAGCGTCCGTGCTGCTGGACCTGCCAGACATGCGCCATCTCATGGATGAAGAAGCCCTGGAGCGGCAGCGATGCCCCGGCAAAATCATCGCGATAGATCGGCGACCGGGGGTGAAAATGGATATGGCCACAGGGCGCCATGGTGATGCCGCGCGGCTGCAACGGAAACCAGCGCCGCCGCCGGATGCGCACCCCGGCAGGATCGACCTGATCGTGAAACACCGATCGCACCAGCGCCGCCTCGCCGCTGCTCAGCACACGCTCGCCGCCGGGTGGGCAAGGTCGGTTCAGGGCTTGCCCCCCATGTCCATTCCGGCCATGTCGCCCCCGGCAGCCTCGATCCGCAAGGGTGCCGAAGTGCTCTTGCCATCAGCAAAATGCATCACGATCCTGCCAGTCCGGCCGGGGGCCAGAGTGGGGGCGAGATTGAAGGCCATGACGTGCTTGCCGGCGGGCGCGAAAATCACGTGTTGGCCGGGTTCGACATGGACCAGTGGCAGCGATTGCATGGTCCCGCCACTGGTCTCATGCATTTCGGTGGATTGGACGCCGGCAATTTCCACCTGCACCAGCGTGGTCGGCGCGTCGTTTTCATTGCCGATGGTGAAATAGGCCGCGCCTGGGTGGCCTTTCACCGCCGGCAGCACCAGTCGCGCCTGTGAGACCACGATCCCGCGCGAATAGGTCGAGCCACCATTCGGCGCCGCTGGCTGATGGTGGCATCCCGACAGCACAAGCATAGTTATGCCAAGGATCGAAACAGACATCTTCATGGATCGCGGCCTTTATCAGGGGACGGTTCATCCCGGTCATTTCCGGCCCCCCGCTAATGCGCTGCCACTCTTGTGCCAAGCGAAAGCGCACCTATATCGCCCTCCGGAATGGGATATTTCCCGAGCCGCCAAGCCGCTTTGCCGATATCGGGAAGCGCATCGAGTGGTGTCATGAATCAACGAAGGAATGGGGTACAATGGCTAAAGTAATCGGCATCGACCTTGGTACGACCAACAGCTGCGTGGCAGTGATGGATGGCGGCAAGCCCAAGGTCATCGAGAATTCTGAAGGTGCGCGCACGACGCCTTCGATCGTCGCCTTCACCAAGGATGGCGAGCGCCTGATCGGCCAGCCAGCAAAGCGTCAGGCCGTGACCAATCCAGATAATACGGTTTTCGCGGTGAAGCGCCTGATCGGCCGCCGCTATGAAGACCCGATGACTCAGAAAGACATGAGTCTGGTCCCGTACAAGATTGCCAAGGGCAAGAATGGCGACGCTTGGGTTTCGGCCGGCGGCACCGACTATAGCCCTTCGCAGGTATCGGCGTTCATCCTGCAGAAGATGAAGGAAACCGCCGAGGCTTACCTGGGCGAAACCGTCACTCAGGCGGTCATCACCGTGCCCGCTTATTTCAACGACGCGCAGCGTCAGGCAACCAAGGACGCCGGGCAGATCGCCGGGCTGGAAGTGCTGCGCATCATCAACGAGCCGACAGCGGCGGCGCTGGCCTATGGTCTGGACAAGAGCGACGGCAAGACCATCGCCGTCTACGACCTTGGCGGCGGTACTTTCGACATCTCCGTGCTGGAAATCGGCGACGGCGTGTTCGAGGTGAAGTCGACGAACGGCGATACCTTCCTTGGTGGCGAAGATTTCGATGCCAAGCTGGTCGAGCACCTCGCAGACAAGTTCAAGGCCAAGGAAGGCCTCGATCTCAAGAGCGATCGCCTGGCGTTGCAGCGGCTGAAGGAAGCCGCGGAAAAGGCCAAGATCGAGCTATCGTCGGCGCAGTCCACCGAAATCAACCTGCCGTTCATTACCGCGCGCATGGAAGGTGGCTCGACCACGCCATTGCATCTGGTCGAGACTCTCACTCGTTCCGACCTGGAGCGGCTGGTCGGTGATCTGATCCAGCGGACGATGGAGCCTTGCCGCAAGGCGCTGGCCGACGCCGGGCTGAAGGCGTCGGACATTGATGAAGTCGTACTGGTCGGCGGTATGACCCGCATGCCCAAGGTCCGCGACGCGGTGAAGGAGTTCTTTGGCCGCGAACCGCATACCGGCGTCAATCCGGACGAAGTCGTGGCAATGGGCGCCGCCATCCAGGCCGGCGTGTTGCAGGGCGACGTTAAGGATGTGCTGCTGCTCGACGTTACCCCGCTGAGCCTGGGTATCGAGACGCTGGGCGGCGTGTTCACCCGCATGATCGACCGCAACACCACGATCCCGACCAAGAAGAGCCAGGTCTATTCGACTGCCGAGGATAATCAGCAGGCGGTGACGATCCGGGTGTTCCAGGGCGAGCGCGAGATGGCGGCCGATAACAAGCCGCTTGGCCAGTTCGACCTGATCGGCATCCCCTCCGCTCGGCGCGGCGTGCCGCAGATCGAGGTGACTTTCGACATCGATGCCAATGGCATCGTCAACGTCACCGCGAAGGACAAGGGCACCGGCAAGGAGCAGCAGATCAAGATCCAGGCTTCGGGCGGGCTGAACGACGCGGACATCGACAAGATGGTGCGCGATGCGGAAAAGTTTGCCGAGGAGGACAAGAAGCGGCGTGAGGTGGCCGAGGCGCGTAACAACGCCGACAGCCTGGTGCATGCCACCGAGCAACAGTTGGCGGAAAACGGCGACAAGGTCGATCCAGCGGTCAAGGCTGAAATCGAGGCTGCCATCGCGGATGCCAAGCAGGCGATCGAAGGCGGGGTTGCCGCCGAGATGACCAGCAAGACCCAGGCACTGACCGAAAAAGCCATGAAGATGGGCCAGGCGATCTACGAGAAGGAGCAGGCCGCTGCGGCTTCTCCTGGCGCGGATGCCCATGCCGGTGGCGAAGACGTAGTTGATGCCGAGTTTTCGGAAGTCGACGACCACAAGGGTTGAATTGTTCGGCGACGAACCCCGCTGTTTGCTCTACTCGCTGGAAAAGGCGGTGGGTGTGAACGGCGGGGTTGCCAATGCCGGGCGTCACTACTCCCGTTTGGAGGGCGACAATGTCGGCCGAAGTTGATTTTTACGAACTGCTCGAAGTATCGCGCGATGCCGATGACGGTACGCTGAAGTCTGCCTATCGCAAGCTGGCGATCCGCTTCCATCCGGACAAGAACCCGGGTTGCGGGGATTCCGAAGCTAAGTTCAAATCCATTAGCCAGGCCTACGAATGCCTGAAGGATCCGCAAAAGCGCGCGGCTTACGACCGGTTTGGTCATGAGGCCTATCAGAACGGGAACATGGGTGCGGCGGGTAATGCCGGCGGCGCCGGATTCTCCGATATCGGCGACATCTTCGAATCGATTTTCGGCCATGGCGTTGGCGGCGGCGGCGGGCGGCAACAGGGACGGCGCGGTGCGGATCTGCGTTTCGATATGGAAATCAGCCTCGATGAGGCGTTTCATGGCAAGCAAGCCGAGATCGAGATCGAGGTAGCACAAAGCTGCGAGCCATGTGGCGGCACCGGCGCCACGCCAGGCACCGGCACGCGGCGTTGCACGATGTGTGCGGGCCAGGGCAAGGTGCGGACGCAGCAGGGCTTCTTTATGATGGAGCGGACTTGCCCGACCTGCATGGGGCATGGCAAAGTCATTGAAAAACCATGCCGGGCGTGCGCTGGCGAAGGCCGGATCGACCGTGCCCAAAAGCTGGAAGTCGCTATCCCGAAGGGTGTGGATACCGGCACCCGGATCCGGCTGACCGGCCGGGGCGAGGCCGGGCCGAATGGCTCGCCGCCGGGCGATCTTTACATTTTCCTGCATATTCGCGCGCATCCGGTGTTCGAGCGTGACGGCACGACGCTGCTCACCCGCGCGCCGATCAGCTTTACCATCGCGGCATTGGGCGGCGAGATCACGATCCCCGGCCTCGATGGCCAACGCCATGTCATGACGATTCCGGCCGGGATCCAGTCCGGCAAGCAATTGCGCAAGCGGGGCGCGGGCATGCCAGTGCTGAACGGGCGTGGGGTCGGCGACATGGTGGTGGAAATCATGGTCGAAACCCCGACCAGGCTGTCGGTGCGCCAGAAGGAATTGCTGCGCGAATTCCAGGCCGGTGAAACCGGCGACGAATCGCCGCAGAGCAAGGGGTTCTTCGATCGGATGAAGGAAGCCTGGACCGATCTGACCGATTGATGCTTCAGGTTAAAGCTACTGGATAACTTCCTGATCTACATCCAAACTATTGCGCTTCAGGGTTCCTTTGCGCCTGTCGGAAAGTCGAATAAAAAAATTCGATGGTCAGGACCGTAACCCGAATTGCTGCGTTTCCACCGGACGGGCGCTTCCAGGCCCACTTTTCCCGGTCCGACAGGAAACCACCATGCAAATCAATCATCTACTTCTATCATCACTATTGATCGCCGGCGTATCGACGACCGCTTTTGCCGCCGACACGCCAGACGGTACTTCCATGCCAGCTCCTGACGCGAACTTCACCTGGAGCGGCGCTTATATCGGCCTAAACGTTGGCGACGCCTTCGATTCCAGAACCCGCTTCAATTCGACGACCGGGGAACTGGACAACAACAACAATGCCTTGGCCACCGGTTTGCGCCCGCGCAGTCATACCACCAAGAGCCAGGGCATTACTGCTGGCGGCCAGATTGGCATGAATTTCCAGCTGGGTGATTTCGACGACAACGGTCTGGCGCTGGTCGCGGGTGTCGAGGCAGACCTTTCCTATACCGACCTGCGCAAGACCGCTACGTTGAGCAACACCACCAACTTCGGCCCGCTTGGCGTACCTTCGGACACGTCATACACGCGGGTAAGCCAGTACCATTCCGAGATGGATTATCTCGGCACCGCGCGTGGCCGTATCGGCATGGCATCGCGGCATGTGTTCGCCTACGGCACCGCCGGCTTCGCCTATGGCCATGTCAAGCGCGACATCATTTTTTACGGCCCCAACGCTTCGGACACGCCGTATTTTGCGGGCAACAGCAATGGCGGCAAAACCGGCTGGGTCTATGGCGGCGGCATCGAATTTGCCGTTCCGACCGGTTCCTTCCTGAGCCGGCTAAGCCCCTTCCACAGCAGCGCGGTGACGCTCAAGGCGGAATTCCTGCGCTATCATCTGGGTAACGACACGCTGGTATTCCCCGGCGTGAATGGCGGCTCCACCATCGGTGGCTACTCGGCACGGGTCCACAACAGCGGCGATATCGCCCGGGCCGGCATCAACTACAAGTTCTGACCATGATCGCCTGAGAGGGCTGGCCGGGTCGAAAGCGGACCCGGCCAGCTTCATGCGGATCATTGAAAGCAGTTTGCTGAATCCCGATCACTCTCACACCGGCGTCTTTCCTGAGCTTGTCGAAGGGTTGTTCTTCGCCCTGTGCAACTGGGCGCAGCCTCACGAAGAAAAAGCAGTCCTTCGGCAAGCTCGGGATAAATGGGGTGATGCAGATCTACTGCACGATGCCCTCGAGCGGGCAGCTCAAAATGCAATCAACTTACCGCTTTAAGTTTTTGCAATCGAATCGTTTTATTGCCAAAAATCGGTACCCACGTTTTGGCACGATGCTCTAGATTTTCATCCGCGCCAGCACTTCATCCCTGATTCCCGGCACCAGCACGCGATCGGCGGTCAGGCGCGGTTCTTCCTCATCCAGGATCGCCAGGAACGCTGCGCGCTTGGCCTGCGCTTGCTCCTCAACGGACATGCCGTGGCCATCGGGCAGCGCGGAAGCGAGCAGGTCGATCATCCGCTCGGCGCCGTGCAGCCGGCCCCATAAATAATCGTTCTCGCGATAGGCCCGGCTAAAAAACGCGCCGAAGTTGAAAAACTCCACCCCACGCAGGCAGGCCGCCGCACCGCCGTCGCGGATCGCCGGGGCATCTTCGGGTGAGATACGATCGACCTTGACCGGATCGTATTCGGTCAGTCCTTCGCCACGAAGCAGCGGCAAGGTCACGATATCGTAGAACGGGAAGCCCAGATACGTCAGCAGCATGCGGCGGCGCAGGGCATGTGGCATCGCCGTCAGCGCCTTTGCCAGCAAGGCATCGACCACCCGGTCGGTCGCTTCGAGTTGGCGATGCGCTGCGATCGCAGCCAATATTTCGTGTGGTCGATGATGGACCTGAGCCGCCAACACGGCAAATTCGGTACCGAGACCCATGCTACTTTCGCGATCGAAATAACATGACAGCGCCTGATATATCGCATCGCGCGCGGCCTGGCGCGCGATCTCGCTCACCTCGGTTTGCGGCGCGCGATCCTCGGTGTCTGGTTCGTCCGAAAGCCGGCGCAGCATCAGGCGCAGGCGGCGGATGCGATAGGCAATATCGTGCTGGTGGAAGAACCGGACGGCCATTGCCTCCGCATGGCCTTTCGATCCCGCCGCCGGCCCCGATCCATCGGCGGCTAACCAGCTTATGAACCGGTCGTAGACCGCATCGCTGAAGCCCGCTCCCGGATCAAACGCGGCCTCTGCCACCAATCGGGCCAGACCGTCGATTACGCCGGCGAATTTCAGTTGCGCATAGCCCTGGTAAGCAAAGCCGGCCTGCTCGGCGGCGGCTTGCGTCGCCTTGGCACGCCAGCTTGCCAGGCGGCGCACGGTGGGCCGGTCGAAGAACAGCGTGCGGCCGAACTGCCGGTCCACCGCTGCGTCGACCTCGGGTCGCAACGCAGTGACAATGGCGTTGAGGCGTGCCATTTCGCGCGATTGCCGCTCCAGCACCTCCAGATTGTCGCGGATCGGCTGTTCGCGCGGGATCGCCGACATCGCGCCGAAGATCACCGTGAAAAACCCTGGCAGGGCGGACCCCGCTTTGTGCAGATCATCGCGCTTGTCCCCGCTCATGGTTACCGGTCGCGGGTCGATATAGACGAAGCGCCGGTCGACTTCGCGCTGGGCGGGCCGGTCGTTTAGCACCGCCATGACCTCGGCAAACGGGGCGTTGACCAGTACCGAGCCGTCGATCAGCGACACTTCATCGAGATCGCCGCGCCGGACATGCGCTGACAACACGCGCGCGACGAAGGCCTCGCGACTGGACCACGGCTGTTCGCGCTCCTGCGCCAGCGTATCGATTTCCGCCAGTTGCAGCGGCGGGAACGCACCCGGAAAGCTGGCGGTCGCGCGCGCCGCGAAGATCAGGTCGAGCGTTGGGGCCAGCGCGGTACCGCCCTGTGCCGGGATCAGCGCCCGAAAGCCGATCGACAGGCGATGCTCGCTCTCCTCGACTTGCGCAGGGCTGTGCAGGCGCAGCTTTTCCATGCGGCCTTTGAAGTCGGTCGCGGTGACGAACAAGTCGATGGGATGGCCCGGCGGCAGCAGCGGCGGCCCGGCCTCGCCCGCCGCCATGGCATCGAGCGCTTCGGCGAGCAGGCGCGAGAAGCCGATGCCGCTGAACGGCGGCGCAAACCAGCGCGAGCGGATCAGGCGCGATAGCTTGCCCCGCACTTCGGAACGCGTTTCCGGTGCCACCGATGCCGAAACGACATTACCCGGCCGCGTCAGGATGGCGCGGACCAGCGGCATCGCCCAGAACTTGGCGGTCCGGGACCACGGTCGCGCGTCCGGGTCGAGCAGCACATCGACATCCGCGCGCTCCAGCCACAGCGCCGTCAGCGGCTCCAGCGACTGGCCCGAATGGATCGCCTGGGCCAGGAAGACGCCATTCATGCCGCCCGCGCTGGCACCGGCGATGATATCCGGCAGGACCCGCAGGCACACGCCATGCCGCGTTTCGATCTGGCGCAGCAGGTCGATATAGACTCGCTCGGTACCGCTGGCGCACCCGCTGCCGGGAAGGTCGCAAAAAGCGGTGTCGTGATAGGCCCGGCTGGCGCGCGCCAGTTTCCACAACTCCTTGGTCACGCCATGCATGTATACAGCCAGGCTGATCCCGCCGTAACAGACCAGCCCGATCCGCAATTCCTTCTGGCGGGTGGTCTTTCTACTGGTGCCCTGAGGTTCTGACATAATTCGGGACATGGCAGACCCCGCCGGGCTTCGCCAGCCGCTAATCGTTATCGCACAGGCGCTTGCGTTCGATCTTTGTTCTCGTTATGCGGGGGTCATGGCCAAGCCTAAAACCCGATATGCCTGCGCTGCTTGTGGCACCATTACTCAGCGCTGGCAGGGGCAATGCCCCGATTGCGCCGAATGGAACACGCTGGCCGAAGACACGCCGCTGACGATATTTTCATCCAGGCACGATCTGTCGTCGGGCGGGCGAGCGATCGCTTTCGAGGCGCTGGATGCCAAGACCCCGCCGTTGCGGCGGCGACCGACCGGGCTGGCGGAATTCGACCGCGCGCTGGGGGGAGGGCTGGTACCGGGCAGCGCGATATTGATGGGCGGCGATCCGGGCATCGGCAAGAGCACGCTGCTGATCCAGACCGCTGCCGCGATCGCGCGCAGCGGCAAGGTCGCGGTGTATATCAGCGGCGAGGAAGCGGCGGCCCAGGTGCGGCTGCGTGCCGATCGCCTGGGGCTGGCCGATGCCCCGATCCAGCTCGCCGCGGCGACTTCGGTACGCGATATTCTGACCACGCTGAACGACATGGACCCACCGGCGCTGCTGGTCATCGATTCGATCCAGACCATGCATTCCGACCAGATCGAGGGTGCGCCGGGCACCGTCTCGCAAGTGCGCGGCTGCGCGTTCGAACTGATCCGCTATGCCAAGCAAAGCGGGGTGGCGCTGGTGCTGGTCGGGCACGTCACCAAGGATGGCAGCATCGCCGGGCCGCGCGTGCTCGAACATATGGTCGACGTGGTGATGAGCTTCGAGGGCGAGCGCAGCCATCAGTACCGCATCCTGCGCAGCCTCAAGAACCGCTTCGGCCCGATCGATGAAATCGGGGTGTTCGAAATGGCCGGAGCGGGGCTGGAGGAAGTCGCCAATCCATCGACGCTATTCCTTTCGGGCCGCGACCTGCCGGTACCGGGCAGTGCAGTATTTCCGGCGATCGAGGGGACGCGGCCGGTGCTGGTCGAGATCCAGGCGCTGATCGTCCGGCTGGCCAGTGGTGCGACCCCGCGTCGGGCGGTGGTAGGCTGGGATTCCGGGCGGCTGGCGATGCTGCTCGCGGTGCTGGAAGCGCGCTGCGGGCTGAATTTTTCCAGTGCGGAAGTCTATCTCAATGTTGCCGGTGGCTATCGGCTGGTCGATCCCGGCGCCGATCTGGCGGTGGCGGCGGCGCTGATCTCGGCGCTGGCCGACAAACCGCTGCCCGTCGATGCAGTATGGTTCGGTGAGGTATCGCTGGCGGGCGAGGTGCGCGGCGTGGCCCATGCGTCGCTGCGCTTGCGCGAATCGGCGAAGCTGGGATTCCCCGCAGCCTTTGGGCCGGGCGAGACGACCAAAGGCGAGGTTGGGACCGGTTTTTCTCCTATCCGGCTGCTGCCAAATCTCGTTGACCGCATCATGGGCACGGCATAAGCGCTCGCGATGACAGGTTTTGACATCGCAGTGCTGGTGATCGTCGGACTGGGCGCGGTCACCGGCTTCATGCGCGGATTTGTCCATGAATGCCTGGTGCTGGCCGCATGGATCGTCGCGGTGCTGGCGATCCACACGTTGCTGGGCCAGGTCACCACTTTGCTGCTGCCGTATATTCACTCGCCCAGCGGCGCTGCCGTACTGGCTTTCGCGATCCTGCTGATCGTGCCGTTGGCGGGGATCAAGCTGATCGCGGGATGGATCGGTTCGGCGACGCGCAATTCGCTGATCGGCCCGATCGATCGGGTGCTGGGCTTCGGCTTTGGCGCGGTGAAGGGCACGCTGATCGTGGTGTTGGCCTTTTCAGTAGTGGCGCTGGCCTATGACGTCGCCTGGGGTAAGGCCCGGCGCCCGGCGTGGATTACCGGATCGCGCACCTATCCGTTTATCAATGCCTGCAGCGACAAGCTGGTCACCGCGATCAACGAGCGGCGCCACGAATCTGCAGACGGATCATCATCGGACGGATCGTCTGCAGCCGCGGCTGATACCGCTGCCTCGACGCCGCAGCCCCGGCATCGTCGCAAACATGGACATTCGGAATAGGCATGGCCACTGCCACAACACTTTATACCCCCGAGCTGCTGGGATTGGCGGCAGGATTGGCCGACTTCCCGCCGGACACGTCGCTACCGCTGTCCGGCAGCGCCCGGTCCAGGAGTTGCGGCAGTTCGATCGCCATCCAGCTGGCGGTCGACGACACCGGGCGGATCGCGCGGCTGGGTATCGCGGCGCATGCCTGCGCCATCGGCCAGGCCGCCACCGCGATCTTCGCGCGCGCCGCCAGCGGACGCTCGGCTGCCGATATCGCCGCGGCCGAGCGCGCGATCACGGGATGGCTGGCTGGCGAGGGGGTGCTGCCCGACTGGCCCGGAATGGCCGCGATTGCCCCGGCTGCTGCTTATCCCGCCCGCCATGGTGCCATCCTGCTGGCGTGGCAGGCTGCGCTCGCGGCACTTTCCAACGGCGAACTCGCCAGCTAAAACGCCAATGATGGGGGGAACGAAATGACGGCAGCGGCAATGCAACAGGCGCCCCAACCGGTGATACAGCCGACCGTATCCGACATGCGGCTGGTGATTGCCGCCAGTTCGATGGGGACGATTTTCGAATGGTATGATTTCTTCATCTACGGCACGCTCGCTGCGATCATCGGCAAGACCTTCTTTCCCGCCGGCGACGAGACGCTGCAATTGCTGCTGGTCTGGGCCGGTTTTGCGGTCGGCTTCGGCTTTCGTCCGCTCGGCGCGATCCTGTTCGGGTTTCTGGGCGATCGGCTGGGCCGGAAATACACGTTTTTGGTGACGGTTACGCTGATGGGCGTGGCAACCGCCGGGGTCGGCATGATCCCCTCGGCGGCCAGCATCGGTTTTGCGGCGCCGCTGCTGGTGCTGGGCCTGCGCATCCTGCAGGGACTGGCGCTGGGCGGCGAGTACGGCGGCGCGGCGATCTACGTCTCGGAACACGCGCCGCCCGAACGGCGCGGCTATTTCACCAGCTATATCCAGGCCAGCGTGGTTGGCGGGTTCGTTCTCAGCCTGATCGTGGTGCTGAGTTGCAAGGCCACGATGAGCGCGGCGACCTGGGCGGAGTGGGGCTGGCGCTTGCCGTTCCTGTTGAGCATGGCGCTGCTCGCGGTGTCGTTGTGGATGCGGTTGAAACTGTCCGAAAGCCCGGTGTTCCGCGCGATGCAGCAGGCCGGCGAACTGGCCGGCAATCCCTTCGTCGAAAGCTTCAGCTATCCGGGCAACAAACGCCGCCTGTTCGTAGCCCTGTTCGGCGTCGCCGCCGGCCTGACCGTAATCTGGTATACCGCGATGTTTACCGCGCTTGGCTTCCTCAAGAATGCCGCACGCATGGATGACACCGCCGCCGACATCATCGTCGGGATCGCCGCTGCGTGCGGCATGGCGTTCTTTGTGATTTTCGGCAGACTGTCGGATCGTATCGGTCGCAAGGCACCGATCGTCATCGGTTATGCCTTGACGCTGGTGCTGCTGTTCCCGTTGTTTGGTGCAGTCGGCAGCGCCGCCAATCCCGGTCTCGCCGCTGCGGCGGCACGCGCGCCGGTGATCGTGTCCGGGCCGGACTGCAATTACCAGCCGTTTGCCACCGAGCAACCCACGCCGTGCGGCAAGCTGTTGTCCGATCTTGCCGGCGCGGGAGTGTCATATCACCTGGTTGCGGCCCCGGCGCTGGCGGTCACGGTAGGTGGCAAGCCGTTCGCGCTGGCCGGCTATCCCTGGACCGACAAGATCAAGCGGGGCAAGGCGCTGCAGGTAGCGCTGGGCACGTTCGGCTATGACCTGGCCAAGGTGAAACCATCGCTCGGCAATTCGCTGAAGATCATTGCCGCGCTGCTGGCGATGATGGCGCTGTCGGGCATGACCTATGGCCCGGTCGCAGCGCTGTTGTCGGAGATGTTTCCGCCGCGCATTCGCTATTCCTCGATGTCGATACCCTATCACATCGGTACCGGCTATTTCGGTGGATTCCTGCCGCTGATCGCCAGCTATATCGTCGCCAAGACCGGCGACCCCTATGCTGGATTATGGTACACCTGGGGCGTGGTCGCGGTAGCGCTGGTGGTAGCGATCTGGGGACTGAAGAGTGGCCCACCCCGCGATTTCAGCGACGATGTTGCCTGAACCACCCGCTGCTGCGCTTCGTCTGAGGATCGATCGCCCGGCTTTGGCGGGCAACTGGCGCGTGCTCGATCGTTTGTCGGGCGCGGCGCGGGCCGGCGCGGCGGTCAAGGCCGCCGGCTATGGCATTGGCGCGCGCACGGCGGTTCAGGTCTTGCAGGACGCAGGTTGCCGCGATTTTTTCGTTGCCCATTGGGGTGAAGCGGCGGAGCTGCTCGACCTGGCGCCACCAGGCTCGATCTCGGTGCTGCACGGTCCGCTTACTGCCGCCGATGGCGCCTGGGCGCTGGCCACGGGTGCGCGCCCGGTGATCAATTCGCTGTATCAGGCGCGACTGTGGCTGGAAGCCGGTGGCGGCCTATGCGACCTGATGGTCGATACCGGCATCAACCGGCTCGGCCTGCCGCTCGTCGATCTGGGCGATCCGCTGGTGGCACGGCTCGATATCGACCTACTGCTCTCGCATCTCGCCTGTGCCGACGAGGACAGCCCGCTTAACGAGATCCAGCGGGCGCGATGGCAAGACGCCCGGCGCCATGTTCCTCACCGCCGCGCCAGCCTGGCCAACAGCGCCGGCATTATCCTCGGCCCGGCGTTTCATGGCGACCTGACCCGGCCCGGCCTCTCGCTCTATGGCGGCGTGCCGCGCGCGGAACTGGCGCCCCATATCTGCCAGGTGGCCTTTCCGCAGGCGGCGGTGATGCAGGTCCGTCAACTTCGCGCCGGCGACAGCGTCGGCTATAATGCCACTTTCGTTGCGAGCGGGCCAATGCGCGTTGCCGTGATCGCGCTGGGCTATGCCGATGGCTTCCTGCGCTGCTGGGCCGGCAGCGGGGCCATGCTGGCGGGCGGCCGTGATCTGCCGGTATTGGGGCGCATCTCGATGGACATGACAGTGATCGACGTGTCCGCCGCCCCAGACCTGCGCGAAGGCGACTGGGTCGAGCTGATTTACGATTTGCCGCAAGCGTCGAACTCATCGGGCTTGTCGCAGTATGAATTGCTGACGCTGCTGGGGGGCCGGTTCGCGCGATAGCCCAAGCTAGATCTATACTGCGGGTTTGCTCATCGACACTTCGGTCAAGGCCGTTCGATATTGCTGCGCAGCATTTTGTTGCGCTGCAGTCGCAGTCGATGTAGACCACGGGGGGCGCAGGAAAGGTTGGCAATGGCGGAGAACACGGGCGAACAGGTCGATACGGTCGTTATCAAGAAATACGCCAATCGGCGGCTCTATAATACCAGGTCTTCAAGTTACATTACGCTCGACCATCTGGCCAAGATGACGCGGGAAGGTGTCGAGTTCAAAGTGTTGGATGCAAAGACCGGCACCGATATCACCCATCAGATCCTGACGCAGATTATCATGGATGAAGAGTCTAACGGCGAGCAGATATTGCCGGTCAATTTCCTGCGCCAGTTGATCGGCATGTACGGAAATTCCATGCAATCGCTGTTGCCGCAATATCTTGAGGCCTCGATGGAGCATTTCCGCAACAATCAGGTCAAGCTGCACAAGGCGTTCGAGGAGTCGATCGGCAACAATCCGCTGGCCAAGCTCGCGCAGCAGAACATGGCGATGTTCAAGGCGGCGACATCGGCGTTCATGCCGATCGTCGACGGGCCGGCAGCCAAGGTGGATACCGACACCGCCGCCGAAGTTCCGCCGCGCGACGACTTGGCCGCATTGCGCGAACAGATGGCCGAGATGCAGCGCCGGCTGGATTCCCTGTCCAAGTAGGGCGCGGCAATAAATCGGTTCCCAATTCTCCCTGCGATGCTTTACCGCACAGCGATGAATCAAAAAACCGCCATTCGCCACGCCTTGTCCGTCGCTCGCGCCGACGATTTTGCCGCCTGGTATCAGGAAGTTATCGCCGAGGCTGAAATGGCCGAGGAATCGGGCGTGCGCGGCTGCATGGTGATCCGGCCGTGGGGCTACGGCATCTGGGAGCGGATCCAGGCACTGATGGATGCGCGGATCAAGGCCGCAGGAGTCGAAAACTGTTATTTCCCGCTGTTCATCCCGCTGTCCTATTTCGCCAAGGAAGCGGCGCATGTCGAGGGCTTTGCCAAGGAAATGGCGGTGGTCACGCATCACCGCCTGATCGCCGATGGCAAGGGCGGGCTGATCCCCGATCCCGAGGCCAAGCTGGAAGAACCGCTGATCGTGCGACCGACCAGCGAAACCGTGATCGGCGCGGCGATGGCGCGCTGGATTCAAAGCTGGCGCGATTTGCCGATGCTGACCAACCAGTGGGCCAATGTCGTGCGCTGGGAAATGCGGACCCGGATGTTCCTGCGCACCAGCGAATTCCTGTGGCAGGAAGGCCATACCGCCCATGCCGATCGCGCCGATGCCATGGCCGAAACGCTGCGCGCGCTGGAAATGTATCGCAGCTTTGCCGAGGACGCGCTGGCGATGCCGGTGTTCGCCGGCGAAAAGCCCGAGAACGAGCGCTTTCCCGGCGCCGTGGCGACCTATAGCATCGAGGCGATGATGCAGGATGGCAAGGCGTTGCAGGCCGGCACATCGCATTACCTGGGCACCGGTTTTGCCGAGTCGGCGGGCATCCGCTATCAGGATCGCGAGGGCCAGCAGGCATTGTGCCATACCACCAGTTGGGGCGTTTCGACGCGGCTGATCGGTGGCGTGATCATGACCCATGGCGATGACGATGGCCTGCGTGTGCCCCCCGCGATCGCGCCGCAACAGGTCGTGATCCTGCCGATGCTGCGCGAAAACGACGAGGATTCGGCGTTGCTGGCCTATTGCGAGGAACTGCGCGCTGCGCTGGTTCGGCAACATGCGCTGGGTGAGCCGATCCGGGTGCTGCTGGACAAGCGACCGGGCAAGGCGACGCAGAAACGCTGGGCGTGGGTGAAAAAGGGGGTGCCGTTGATCCTGGAGATCGGCGGCCGTGATGCCGGCAATGACCAGGTATCGGTGCTGCGCCGGGACCGGCTATGGCGCGAGGATGGCAAGGTTGCTTTCGGGGGCGAAGCACGGGAAGATTTTCTGGCGCGGGTGGCGGCGGAACTGGCGGATATCCAGACCAGCCTGTACCGCGAGGCCGCCCACCGTCGCGATGCCCAGATCATTCGCGGCGTCACCGGCCTGGCCGCGCTGGAAGCAGTGTTCGCCGAGGACCAGCGTTATCCGGGTTGGGTCGAACTGGGCTGGTCGCGCCCGACCGGCCCGGCGCTGGATGATGTCGTCGCCAGGCTCAAGGCGCTCAAGCTGACCATCCGCAACACCCCGCTTGACGCTCCCGCTCCGTCCGGCCGTTGCATCTTTACCGGTGAACCGGCGGTAGAAACCATCTATATTGCGCGGTCGTACTGAAATGCCCCGGCCCGTCCACGGCCTGCCGTCGCGCCAGCAAGTGCTGGATTTCATCGAAGCGTCGCCGATCCCCGCCGGCAAGCGGGAGATTGCGCGCGAGTTCGGGTTGAAGGGCAATGAAAAAATCCAGCTCAAGACGCTGCTCAAGGACATGGCCGATGAAGGCTTGATCGACGGCAAGCGCACCGCCTTTCACCGGCTGGGCGGGGTGCCGCGCGTCACCGTTCTGCGCGTGGTCGATATCGAGGATGGCGAGGCCGTGGCGATCCCCGACAGCTGGGAACCCGATGACGCGGTGCCACCGCCGCGCCTGCGCGTGATCGAGCGCGGGCCGGGCGGCAAGCGGTCCGCTGGCTCCGCGCTACGGCTAGGCGACCGGGTGCTCGCCCGCACCGAGGAAGCGGGCAAGGGCTGGCTCGCCTATCCGATGAAGAAACTGCCCGCCGCCGAGGATCAGGTGATGGGCGTGGTCGAAACCGATGACAACGGCAAGCACTGGCTGGCGCCGATCGATAAGCGCGTCCGCCATGCCGTGGCGATTGCCGATCTCGCCGATGCGGAGGTCGGCAATCTGGTGCTGGCCGAACCGGCAGGGCGCAGCCCGCGCGGGGGTGTCCGGGTTACCACGATCCTTGGTGATCCGCTGGCGCCGCGTGCGTTCAGCCTGATCGCCATTCACAAGCACGGCATCCCGCATGTTTTTCCGACGGAAGTGCTCGAAGAAGCCGAACTGGCGGCACGTCTGCCGTTAAGCGCGGAACGCCGCGAAGACCTGACCCATTTACCGATCGTCGCCATCGATCCCAGCGATGCCCGCGACCACGACGACGCGATCTGGGCCGAGCCGGATGGGGAGGGTGGCTTTCGCGCGCTGGTCGCAATTGCGGATGTGTCGTTCTATGTGCGTCCCGGCAGCGCGGTGGATCGTGAGGCGCGCAAGCGCGGTAATTCGGTCTATTTCCCCGACCGGGTGGTGCCGATGCTGCCCGAAGTACTGTCGGCCGAGGTCTGTTCGCTGAAAGCCGGCGCGCCCCGCGCGGCGATGGCCTGCCACATGGCGGTCAGCGCGACAGGGCAGGTGACGTCATGGCGGTTTACCCGCGCCATCGTCCGCATCGCCGAAGTGTTTGCCTATGAGAACGCGCAGGCCCGGATCGATTCGGGCACGCCCGATCCTGCGCTGCAGAACCTGTGGGCCTGCTGGAAGGCGCTGGCTCACGCCCGCGATGCTCGCGATCCGCTGGCGCTGGACTTGCCCGAGCGGCGGGTGGTGCTCGACAGCAAGGGGCGCATCGCGGAAATCGCGCTGCGCGAACGGCTCGACGCGCACCGTGTGGTCGAGGACTTCATGATCGCCGCCAACGTGGCTGCGGCCAAGGCGCTGGAAACCAAGGTCCAGCCGATTGTCTACCGAATTCACGAACCGCCAGGTCGCGAGAAGCTGGTTGCGCTGAAAGACTATCTCGCCACCTTCGCGCGCAAGCTGTCGCTGGGGCAGGTCATCACTCCCGGTCTGTTCAACCGCATGCTGAAGGACGTGGTCGATGACAATGAAAAGGCGCTGATAATGGAGGCGGTGTTGCGCAGCCAGACCCAGGCCTATTATGGCCCGCGCAATGCCGGCCATTTCGGGCTGGCGCTGGGTTCCTACGCGCATTTCACTTCGCCGATCCGCCGCTATGCCGATCTGCTGGTGCACCGCGCGCTGGTCGATGGCTATCATCTCGAACAGCCGGCGCCTCAAGCCGATCTGCCGACTACCTCGGGCCTGTCCGAGCGTGACCGGGCCGATCTGGTCCGCGTCTGCGAAGCCATCAGCGTTACCGAACGCCGGGCGATGGAAGCCGAGCGCGATACCATCGATCGCTATGTCGCGGCGTGGCTCTCCGCGCGGGTCGGCGAGACTTTCGACTGCCGGGTCACCGGGGTGCAGCGTTTCGGGTTGTTCGCGACGATCATCGGGCTGGGCGGAGACGGGCTGGTGCCGATCTCCACGTTGGGCGAGGAACGCTTTGGTCACGACGAGGCGGCAAGGGCGCTGGTGGGCGAACGCACCGGCACGCGCTTTGCCTTGGGTGACATGCTGCGGCTAAAGCTGGCAGAGGCCAATCCGCTGACGGGCGCGCTGAAATTCGAGCCGGAGGAAAGCCAGGGCGGTCCGGTCGAACCGCGCGGACGCCCGGCACCGGCTGGTCGCCACGGCAACCGCCCGGCCGGCCCGCGTGGGCGCCCGGCAAATATCCGGCATCAGGGGCGCAAGCGTTAACTCAGCCGGTCGATATCCGCTTCGCTCAACGACCCCGGCACGATGAACAGCGGGCAGGGCATGGTCCCGGCGCCGGGACCGGCAAAATGCGCGATCAACGGACCCGGCCCGCCATCCTGTGCCGCGCCCAAAACCAGGGCCGCCACTTCCGGATGTTCGTCGAGATAGGTGCGCACTATCCTGATGCCATCGCCGCTGCGCACCGCGATCACCGGCATCTGGCCACCTTCGGACAGCACGCTGCCCGCCGCGCTGGTCACGATCACTTCGGCCCGGCTGCGCGCTTCCTCTTCAATGGTCGCCTGTACGCCACCGAACGCGACGAACGGCTGGGGCGGCACCAACGCCAGCAGATGAACCGCGCCCGCGGTTTTCGCGGCACGGCGCACGGCAAAGCGCATCGCCACGACCGCTTCTTCGGTCTCATCCATGATCACCAGATAGACGCGCATGCCGATGCTGCCCCGAGAGCGCTTGCCGTAAGCCGCATGCTATCGCTACAACGCCGGCCTGCGCAAGTACGTTGGTAAGGCGCGCAAGCGTCTTGCCCCGGCGCGACAATTTCGCCAGACACCGGGGCGATTCCCACCCGGTCAGAGGACCATCCTGCCCATGCCGATCTCGATCAAGATGCCTGCATTATCCCCCACCATGGAAACCGGGAAACTGGCCAAATGGCTGGTCAAGGTCGGCGACAAGGTCGCGTCCGGCGATATCATGGCCGAAATTGAAACCGACAAGGCCACCATGGAATTCGAAGCGGTGGACGAGGGCACGATTACCGCGATCAACGTCGATGCCGGTAGCGAAGACGTCAAGGTCGGCACAGTCATCGCCACCCTGACCGGCGATGATGAGGAAGCCGCGCCCGCGACGCCCGAGGCAAAGCCGGCCGAACCTGCGGCAAAAGTACCGGAAGAAAAAGCTCCAGCGCCCGTCGCCAAGACTGTGCCCCCCGCGTCACCCGCCACCGCCGCAAAGACCGATCGCGTTATCGCCTCGCCATTGGCCAAGCGCATTGCCGGCGAAAAGGGCGTGGACCTGGCAGCGGTGAAGGGCACTGGCCCCCATGGACGGATCGTCAAGGCCGATGTCGATAGCGCCCAGCCAGGCCAGTCGGCCATGCCTCAGCCCGCCATG
>CAZZYX010000045.1:0-24124 GCA_964658485.1 uncultured Acetobacteraceae bacterium
CGGCCAGGGCCGGTCAGGCGCAGCCGGTCCCTGCCAACCAAAGCCATGAACGAGGCTGTATGAGCGCCGGCGCTTGACCTCCAATTCCCAGGAGACCTAGCAAACAGCGGATGCTTCATTCCGTAAATAGGCAAACCACAAGCGATGAACGTCTGTGCGTCAGGTGATCGTCTGCCCTTACCGCCAGCGCCCCCCACCATTGATGACGCTCCCGCCGTGCGTTGTTGGGCACTGCTGTGAACGGTGCCGTCGGTCCTGTTCGCGCCGGGCGCCACTGCTACGGACAACAGATACGAAGGTGAACTGCCGTCCCCCAATTGTTTGATGACGAAACGCCAATCCTGCCGATCTGTAGTCGCGCGCGCGGCAGTCGAACTGTGGCAGATCATGCACCCGCGCCCTGCCCCGGTTCTGCCGGGCGGGGCTTACGTCTCTAGCCGCTCCGGCCTTCTGGGAAGAGCACGCGCTTCAGCTTGGCTACCTCTGCCGCCCGCACTTCGGGTTTGAGCTTGTCGTAGTTGATCTGCCGCCATTTGACGGCAGGCAGGTTCGCGACTTCGGGCAGGCCCAGTAAGTCCCAGTCGGGTTTGCCGCGCTTGAAACTGACCAGGAATTTGCGGTGCATATCGGACATATTGCCGACAATCTCCGCAATGATCGCCTCGCGCGTTTCGAGAAGATCATCAAGAAGGACAGGTTCGGTTGTCATGCCGATGAAGCCGCGTTCAAATTCCTGGGTGAGATCCTTGCGTGTCGGCGAGAGCACCTCCGACATCGGCCGGTTGTGGCCGAGCATGTAGACCACAAACGCCATGCGCAGCTCGTCAGATATTCCTTCGTTCGCGAGAAGGTCGCGGATATCAAAGAGATCGCGCGGATGCTGGCGATCGAGCGCGGCGACAATCTTGCCAGCGTAGAGGTCGGGGAACGAGACGACTTGCGTCTCTGCAAAGCCGAAGCGGCTCTCGACGGATTCAGACACGCTCATCGTCACCGGATCGTAGACGCAGCCGCGAGAGACCGGCGTGACTTCGATCTTGATGCGCGCGCCGTCGAGCTCGATCAGAATTTTCGAGACGATGTTTTCCGGCCTGAGAATGTGCTCGTGAATGCGGGCGCCCTTGACGCCAGCCTTTATGCTCTTGCCGATACGCGACATCGCCGCGCTAATCTCGCGCAATGAATCCGCGCGCGGCCCCACAGGCAGATAGGTCAGATCGATATCGATCGAAAGGCGCGGCATGTCGCGCACGAAGAGATTGATCGCGGTCCCACCCTTCAGCGCAAACACAGCTTCCACTGCCACGTAGGGCATCACGCGGATGAGCAGCGCCACTTGGTTCTCATAGAGATCACGATAGGCCATCGAGATCCTCGGGAACGGTTATGTTGTAAGTCTTGTCGAGCTTTCCGCCTTTGACGAGCTCACGCTTGCCGCTGCCCAGATCGAAGTGTCCATGGACGAGCTGATGTCGCCAGCGATGGCTGTGACGGTCAGCGAAGAAGAAGAACAAGCGCATGACCTTTACGCTTTTGCAGTCGTGCAAAAGTTTTTGAAGACGGCGCGGGCTCAATCCGCTTAGGCCGGAGAACAGGTCGTCGACCTGATGAAAGCTCTCGTGGTTTGGAAGCTCGTCAAGCAGCTCCAGCATCGCGCGCTCGGGAGTCGAGAGCGTGATCGGCCATATCGAGTGACCCCACGGGATTTGTTTTACGAAGTCGGCGAGGTCGCTAGATAGCGGCACAGGGCCGTTGCGCGCGTCGCGCAACACACTCGTCAGGCCGAATGTGATTGGGTCATTGTTGAACAGGCGATCGCTGTTGTGGACCACAAAACGGGGGCCAACATTTATCTGGCGCAGCCAGCCCGGAGGCTTGCCATGGCCGTAGAGGTGAACCTCGCGCGTTTCATGTGAAAGGTAATGGGCGAAGCCCTGGAGTTCGAGCGCCGTGCGTCCCCCGACGATAAAGGGAAGCCCAAGCATGTTTTGAAGCGAGAGTACGACCTGCTCCCAGCGGAGCTTGTCGCCCGGCCGGCGGTAGAGTTTGCTTCCGGGACGCTCCAGCCATCCGGCTTGGACGTACTGGTTACGTAAGGATCGAGAATAGCCCCGCTCTTCCAGCCATGCGGAATCCACGAACAATCCCTCGGGGATATCGTGGAGGAGGCGGTTTAACTTGGTGCCGGATTGCATAGCCATACTGTACAATCTAGAAAATTCTCAAACCAAAAGCTAGTTTGAAGATGGCGTCAAATGTCCAGCCAGACTGGACCATTTGGAAGAAATTCAAACCGGCACGACGGCTTGTGCCAGCCATTGCGGTACTCTGGTGTCTCTGGCCGGGCTACGTCCTCCCTGCGACACCACCAGCGAACTCGCGCCCGGCAGCATTGATCGCTCAACTATCAAGTGGTCCTCATTCGGCGCCGATCCTTGGTCCCGTTTGGACGCCGATTGACAGCTGCAAGCAATCAACCAGTTGCATATCAGACAGCATAGTCTCAGCCAGCACAGGCAGGCATTTTTCATCCAGGCGAATGGCAAGTGCATCGATCTCAAGCAAATGTCTCGTGATATAAACGTGAAATTTCTCTGTGATCAAATTGACATTGGCAGCGAATAACTTGGCATCTTCTCCATCGGCAATGCCCCTAAGAGCCTCCGTCAACGGTTGCGTACTTTTGCCCGCTAGTACCTCCAGAAAACCGTCATAGATTTGGACTGTATAGCCCCTGCTCCGTAAGGCAAAAGCCATTGTGGTTGTCTTTACCGTCCCGCAGCCGGTGGCAACAATCCACTCTCTATCGCCTATCTGCGCGATCCTTCCCGGTGAAAAGCGCATCTGGGCAAAGTTAGCACGCGCTTCCACCAAGAGTTCCCGTGCCGTGGCGTCCATGTAGGCCGGAGTATCGTTCCGCTTCAGGACCGAAAACATTCGATCAATTACGACATCATGTATGATGCCTGCCTCACCTCCAAATATGGGCGGGGTCCCAGCCTTGGCGGGCGTAACGAGAATGACCTTGGCACTATCCTCAACCTCTTGGACCAACCAGCGTCGCCCAGAAAATATGAGCATCATGCCCGGCGCGACCATATTGTCGATCGGCAGGGTGCCCAGCTCTCTTCCATCGGAAATCAGGCGATATTCTTCCGGCGTTTGGAAGACAGCGTAGAAACTATAGTGAGATACAAGCGTTTCGCCCATCGGCCCCAACAACAATAGTCCATCGCGGGCCTGCTCGATGAGAGCCGGATCTGCCTGTCCCATCGCACGCAGCACATCTGCAAAAACTGCAGAACTGACTTGGCGAAACGGTCCGTCCTGACAAAGCATTCGATAGAGCCGAGGGGCATGCGCGCCGCCTTTTTCGGCAATGATCGACAAAATTTGATGTACCAGGGTAGAAAGATGCAAAGCGCCAGGTTGGGCCGGCTCGCACCATCCTTCCAGGAGCAGATCGATCATGGCGGTCGATCGGATCAGGCCAAGGCGTAGCCTGTCAGCAAAACTGCTTTTTGAATCAAGCATTGCTTCAACAGCATACTGACGCAGGATCGCGGGTTTACCCGGGCGGCGGCCAGATCTCCCAAGCCGTTGCCGGAGCGAAGCAACGCTGAAGGGAGCGCCGATCTGCGCAACACAGCTTACATCCCCGATGTCGATCCCCAGTTCCAATGTTGAGGTACAGATCGCTGTGGTGGGCAATTTGCCATCTTTGAGCCGATTTTCGACGAGGTCGCGGTGATCGCGCGAAAGGCTGGCGTGGTGGGGATAAAATTCCTGTGGGAGGCGGGCATCCTCGCACAACGCCCGTAATCGATCCGCGTAGATTTCTACCGATTGTCGCGAGCCCGCAAAAACCAGGTTGTCAGATCCACGCATGTGCTCAAAAATATGCTTCGCGATAAGGTCAGTTGGTGCCGGGACACTTTTATCGCGACCACCTGCAACATAACCCCGTAGCTGCAGCAGAAGCTCAGCTTCGCCCCCCTTGGCTTCGATCACCTGAACAGCGGCGGCGTCATCAGGACGCAGATAAACGCAAGCTTGACCCATATCTCCCAACGTGGCCGAAAGCCCTACTCGTCTGACCGGTCGCCCAATGGCCAGTTCCAGGCGAGTCAGCAGCGAGCGCAGTTGAACGCCTCGCTCACTGTCGAGCATAGTATGGACCTCGTCGAGAACCACTGCGCGAACGGAACGAAAGAGGCGCGGAATATCAAGCCCACGGCGAATAAACAGGGCTTCCAGTGATTCAGGCGTGATCAGCAAAATACCGCGTGGTCGCTTGGTTGCGCGCGCCTTGATCGAAGCTGAAACGTCGCCGTGCCAAGGCACCACAGGAAGTTCCGCTTCTTGGCAGATTGCCTCAAGCCTGTTTGCCTGATCGGTTATCAGCGCCTTGAGCGGTGCAATGTAGAGAAGATCAAACCCGCCGCCGTCACCGTCACCGTCAAGAATTTCGGAAATCAAAGGCAGGAAGGCAGCCTCGGTCTTTCCACCCGCCGTCGATGCCGCCACGATCACATCAGCCTGACTATCCCTGATGACATGGATCGCCCGAGTCTGAATATCCCGCAATTCTTGCCAGCCTTGCGCCCGTATCCAACGCTGGACTGGCCGTGCGAGCTTATCGAATGCGGGCGTCACAAACGGAAAACGGCCAGATCATCCTCGACTGACGCGGCACCCACTTGCTCATCGATATCAGCCATGTCGTCGCCTCGATCTTCTCTGACCTCAATTCTTTCGATCAGGTCGGTCCATTCAATGCCAGGGTTCTGCTGCAAAACCGCCACCATGTTGACGAAGGCCGTCACGGTGTTTCTGGGAGTGCGAAAATAGGCTTCCCCGATCCGGGAAGAGCAATGCGTCATGAATGCCTCCAAACTGGTATCGGGCAAAGCGTTATCCTCATCCTCCATAATGGCGCGGATGTTGGAGAGAAGGACAAACAGATCTTCCGGCGTCAGACTGGAAAGGCGAATGACTGGCCCTGATAAATCGATCAGGCCCTCACGGGCGAACGTGTTTTCCGCCAGGCGGGATTGTAGCGCCTCATAGCTATACAAGCCGCGACGGGTGTTCATGAGGAATTCCGGCGTCCCGCCCAGCAAGAAACCAAGGTTTTCAGCGCTACCCTGGAGGACGTCATTGAGTATGCGCAGAATCTGCTCATAATTTGCGTTGCGAGCCTGCGCCGAACTCAGCTTGAAGAGATTGACCATCTCATCAAGGCCGACGAGCAAGCCCTTATACCCGGCTTCGCAAACGAAGGCGGACATCAGCTTCAAGTGGTCATAAACGCTTGCATCATCAATGATAGTGCGGACCCCCAGCGCTTTGCGTGCGTCGGTCTTGGTTGTGAATTCACCGCGCAGCCAGCGCAGGGCGGCGGATTTCAGATCCTCGTCGCCAGCTTCATGGCCCTCCCAATAGCGCCTGATCACTTCGGCGAAATCGAAGCCTCCCGTCATCTCCTCGAAATGAGACAGCCGTTCCCGGATCACGCTGCCAGTCAACCGATCTTTGGCTTCCGCCTGCTGCTGAACTTGACTGACGAATCGTTCAACTACGCTGGTCAAAGCCCCGCCATCGGGCTTGGAGCGAGTGGCTAGATTGCGGGCCATTTCCGCATAGAGGCCGCGCGCCTGGCCGCTCGTTGCATGCAATCGGCGGTCCGGTGCTAGATCGGCAAACATGACGACCAATCCTTTTTCCAGCGCCACCAGCCGGATAAGGTTCATGAAGAAGGTCTTGCCCGACCCATATTCGCCGATGATAAACCGAATGGCCGATCCGCCATTTGCTATCCGATCGATATCCTTGACAAGTTCCTCGATCTCGCACGCCCTGCCAACCTGCAGATGCCTCAATCCCAGCTTCGGGACCACGCCCGCGCGGAGCGCCTGAACAATGCCGTCACGTTCGCGGGGCTTAAGCTTGGACATCAGGCGACCTCTTTCTCAAATTGCGTTTTCAGCTCTCCCGCGATGTCATCTATGACGTCGAAGCCGTCATTTTCATCCAACAAGGCTTCGTCATAGGTCGCAAACGACCATTCGTTAATGGCCTCAAGCGCGCCCAGCGGCATCAGGCCGTGCCTCTTGGCGAGCTCTGCGAATGCGTCATCGCTCCAGTGGTTTTTCGTGATTATATCGCGGACCAAAGCCGCGCATTTTGCATCAAGCCCGGCGATAGGCGAGACCGAAATGCTCGGCTCGGGCTCGCCATCCGGCTCACTCTGGAAGATTTGCCCGAGCACGGACGAAACCCGCGCGGTGTCAGAGCGAATAGCTGCGATCCGGCTCAAATCGAGCCGCGGCCGTGAAGTCGACGTATCCTCTGGAATCGCTTCTCCTGGCGCCCCAGCTTCCGCAGCTTTTACACGCACAGGGGCGAAAGCGCCGGCCACCGGCCGGAACCTCGAACTTGCCGGTCTCCTTGCCCTCGGCATCGAGCAGCGGACGGACATTGAGACTTTGCAGCAGGGTACGGCGCACGATGTCTTCGGCAAGCTCGGGGATCGAGACGCCGCATTTGACGCGCCGGACATTGGCCTGGCTGAGCACGAGTTTGTCGAACGGGATATCGCGCGACGCGCTCATGGTAAGCTTGGGAACAGAAGCAGACATGGGGTTTCTCCATGACGGGCGGCCGGGAGCCTCTCTCTCGACACTGACTCGTCACAAAGGCGAAGCCCCCCTCTCACTCTCAAAGCCCGGCACAGCCGGAAAAGCCCGCGATACGCGCCTCCCCCGCAGACAGCAGCCAAGCCATTGGCCGCCAGCGCGACTGCCGCTGCGCGACCTGTCGCGGGCCGATCCAAAGCGCTGGAAATTGTCCGGGAAGCGCGCATACTGTCTGTTCGACACACCGGGGACAGAGCGTGGAGAAAGCTTTGATATTGGCCGGCGCGCGACATCTTGCGCAAACATTTAAGCAGAAGCTCGATCAGGTGAATGCCACAACTATTACTCTGGACCGCGACGAAGCCCTCCTGGCGCTTGGTCTGATCGAGGGCGTGGCAGAGCAACTTCAGGCGGAATTACAACGGAGAGGCCCTTCCTGACCTTTGGAAGGCTGGCCAGCGGCGGCGTTTTGCGGCAATCCCATCTCACACCCGGACGGGGTTTTGCTCGCCAAACAACAGTGCTAGGCGCGGCCAATGCAGAGAACCAAGCCTAAATGGCGCGCCGATCGCGGTGCGAAAGCCCTCAAGATCGTGAGCGAAATCGAGGCATCGATTAGCGAGCTGAACGACAACGATCTGTTGGACCTGCAGGATATATTCGCCGAGGCACCCCCCAGTACTCTGGGGATATTGGCAGCGAACGAAATGCGGCGGCGAAATCTCGTTCCATAAGCGGCTTGCTTGACGCAGTACGTCTCAAGTGCGGCATTCGGCTCTGTCGAAGCGACCGCGGACTGGCCGCAGTGGCAGTTGACCGGGCGTGGTCGGGCAATTCAGCTGATTCCGAATGTCGGCTAAAGCTTAGTCATGGTCCGCCGCATGCCCGCCTCAGGCGCGAACCATTTACGATGGCTCGAAAGACAAGCGGTGCCGAGCCATCCTCGCAAGCATGTTCTCTTAAGCGGATCGCACGGACCTGTGAGCTGAATTGATCAAGGCGTCGTTCCAATCGCCGCCGGGCGGAGGCAGATGAATTTCAAGAGCCCTCCCCTTGCCGGTCAAATGGCTTCGCGCCCGCTCGATGGCAGTCTCGGCAGCTATCCCATGCTGCGAGTAAATGACGATGCAGCGGACGTGGTCCGGTATGGTCAATCGCTGGTAGCGCTCGATGCCGCAGACCGCCCAGCAGCCAGCAAGCGCGCGCAAGGCGATGGCGGATTGGGCATCTTCAAAACCTTCGGCAAGATTGAGAATGCCGTTTGCGATGGCACCAATCTTGATGGCGCCGCCCTTTGGATCACCTAGGGTGCGTTTTGGCTCGGCGAGACGTCTTGCTTTCTGGCCGTCTTCGTCGATGAAAATCCGGTGCAAGGCGTATAATTTATGGCCGTCATGGATTGGCAATAGTAGCGCTGGCAGGCGTATCCGTTCGTCGCCATCGTAGGTGACGACAGAAGGGTCATAGCGCCCCACCGTGGAGTGCGCGATCTGGCGCTGGTCGAGATAGAGCTGCGCGGGTGTGCAGGCCAGAGGCAATGCTTTGGACCAGATCGAACGCACCAGCCGCGTCAGGTCGCGCGGCATCCCCGATGTGTCGGTCAATTCTGTACTGGCTGGAAAGTGTAACCCTCCCCGGCGAAGTGCGTCTATCACCGCTTCACGCGAGCAGCCGGCAAAACAATGGAACAGCACGACGCGGTCGCCGGGGGTGATCGACAGAGATGGCCGATGGTCTGCGTGGGCCGGACATTTGGCCATGCCATATCTGCCATGCCAAACGCCACCGAGCTGGCGAACGGCTTCCTTGGCAGCATCGAGGGGTGCGGGAACCATAATCCGCCAATAGCGTATATCTATTTTACGGACAAGGCTGAGTTTTAAAGTTCCTGTTTTTGTTCATTTCATCTTGCTGGAGATTGGCCAATGTGGACGCGATCAACATGAGATTCCCAAACTTAGCCTGCGTGCTGCTCAGGTTTGCTGTTGGAGAGGTAATTGCGAAACGGTTTGACTTCTAGATCGATTTCGGGACATGCAACCCAAACCGAACCAGCGAGGGTGATTCGGAAGGAGCAATGCGCGCATGTCCTATACCGTAAGCACGCTGCGAAATATGACGAGGTCGTGCGAAGAGATGCGTGATCGCGTGAAGTCGATCGTGTTCAATCCCGAAGATCGCAAGATTTTGGACTTAACTTTTGGTCCAGGTGTTGCAGCCGAACTGGTCAATCGTACGCCGGAAGCACTCGCAAAGGCTGAAAAGGAGGGTCGCCTAGCGCCCCCGAAACAGCTCCCCAACGGTAGGCGTTTTTATAACTTGGAAGACCTCACGCAGATTCGCGCCGCGCTTGGTATTCATCCCGGTAAAGCGGCCGAAGAAGATGCCGTCATTATTGCCGTTCAAAATTTTAAGGGTGGTGTGGGTAAAAGTACAATTACGAAGCACTTCGCAGACTACCTTGCCTTGCACGGTTACAATGTACTTGTAATAGACTGCGATCCCCAAGCATCTACTACTACTATGTTTGATATTCAACCTGAAACGTTGTTGGACGACGAACAAACGCTTGGAAATTTTCTTTCTCCACGCAGCACATTTGACGATTTTGAACTGGCGATTCATGATACTGCATGGCCAACAATTAAGATCGTGCCGTCAAGCCTAGGGCTCCAAGACGCAGAATGGGATCTTACGGCCACTCTTCGAGAGGGAGGGCAAGCCGTCAGAGAGGGCCTGCAACGACTTAGGATTGGGATCGCAAGCGTCGTGAGAAACTTCGATGTAATTTTGCTCGATCCGCCGCCAGCGATGGGCTTCCTCGGTCTCAATGTGATGACTGCCGCTACAGGCTTGCTTGTTCCCGTGCCGGCGAGGCAGCTAGATTACCTGTCTACCATACATTTCATGGACACGATCGCCGACAACATCGAAGTTCTCGAGAAGAATGGTACTCCAGTAGACTATGGTTTTATCCGTATAGTCTGTTCGACCTACACGCCGAGCAAGCCCGGTGAAAATGATATGTGGAAGATGATGCAAGCGACCTACGGTACGTCCCTCCTCAGTCAGCCAATCCTAGCATCCGAGGAAATCAAGAACGCGACCCAAGCATTTCGGTCAGTCTACGAGAGCAAGCCATCCGCGTCTCACGCAACATACCAGCGATGCCGTGATAACCTCGATGCCGTATTCGGAGAGGTCGTCCTGCAGATCCGAGAGCAATGGCCATCCAAGAGCATTTTGAGGCGAACCGCTGAAGCTGTTGTGAGCGTCGCAGCATGAGCCGCCGTTCGCTTATCAGCGAGGCCTTGGCTTTGCCGGGGCCTGAAATTCCGGTAGAAATCACCGAAGCACCTTCGCCAGCGGCTCGGCCATCATTTACCACGAAGAGGCTTGAGGGCTTTGGTGAAGCTGCGCGAATGGTAAAGCGCCCCACCATCCGATTAAAGCCTACAGAATGTTCGATTTGGCCGGGTAATGCCCGCGACTACGCAATGCTGACTGAAACGCGTGTCCGTAGCCTAATCGACTCTATCCAAGCTGAAAATGGTAACCGCATCCCTGTTGTAGTTCGTCGTACACCTAATTCGACGCTCGATTATGAACTCGTTATCGGTACTCGACGGCACTGGGCAATCTCGTGGCTCAACACCAATCATTATCCCGATATCGAACTTGTTGCGATTATTGAAGATCTAGACGACGAAGCCGCTTTTCGCTTGGCTGATATTGAGAATCGTGAACGTGAAGACATCTCCGATCTTGAGCGCGGACTAAACTATAAAGCGGCGGTCGATAGCTACTATGAGGGCGTTCAGAGCCGTATGGCCGATCGCGTGAAGCTATCGAAATCAACCCTTGCTCGGTATATTGGCTTAACAGGAATTCCGCCGACTATCGTCAGCGCTTTTAGTTCTCCAATGGACCTTCAAGTGCGGCATGGGGACAAGTTGCTCCCGCTTCTTCGTAACCCTGCCCTGCGATCGAAAATGGAGGAGGCTGCCAGACTAATCGCGTCTGAACAGAGTTTCCGGCACTCCGGCGATGAAGAACCAATCAGCGGTAGTGAAGTTGTCGCCCGACTTGTCCAAGCGACGGCCGTGCGACCGGGTCGCTCGCAGAAGGCTTGGATTGAGGCAAACGGTGCGACAATCGGACAAATCGACCGCGACCGTGCGCGCGGGCTAACGATCACGTTGAATCCTACGGACTTAACGACAGATGACATTCTTGAGGCTCTCCGGCCACTAATTGCGAACGCAAAGATCCTGAAAAAGGCTTAGGATGATGCACTGTTTTTCTAAAAACCTTACGCGATCGACAACTCTCAAAAATTGCTATTATTTTCATCTTTTCAATATCTTAGGTGGATTTTCCCACGCGTGGGATAGTGCTGAATTCCAGCGAGGTATGGCGTGACGGTCGACACACAACCTAACGTTTTAGGCGGTCGACGTGTGCAGTTCGAGATGTTTTTTACGCTGCCTGATTTTAGCGACGTATCGCTGCGAGATTATCAGGAAACGATGCAGCGCCCCTTTTTTAGCCTTTCGAAGAAAAAGCGTAATAAGCCAATCGAGTATGTCAGCCCTGATAAGTCGGTCACTGTGCATGTCTCTGCTAATCCAGAATATGGCATGGCCACAATCTGGGATGCGGACATCATGATCTATTTGGCCTCCCACTTAAATGAACTGCGCGAGCGTGGCGACAACGAGCTCTCGCCCACAATTCGGGTTCAACCAGGTGACATGCTCAAACGGATTTCGTGGGGAATTAGTGGGCGCGCCTATGAACGCCTTGTCGCTGCGCTTGATCGACTTCAGGCAACAACGATAAAGACCAACATTCGGGCGAACTCAAAAACTCGCGAAACGACGTTTTCTTGGATCGATGGATATACGCACTTGATCGACGAACGCACCCAACGATCCCTCGGCATGGAAATCACTCTATCGAAATGGTTCTTCGACGGCGTTATGGACAAGCGAAACGTTCTGGCGATCTCGCCACTATATTTCGAGATCACAAGCGGTCTGGGGAAATGGCTCTACCGAGCAAGCCGAAAACACGCCGGTGGGAACGGCCCAGAAGGTTTTACAATCGGCTTCGAAACGTTGCATCAGAAAAGCGGCAGCGAAAGCTCTCTGCCCTCGTTTAAAAACAAGATTCTCGAGCTCGCGCGAGTCAACTCACTCCCAGAGATTAGCTTGGAAGTGATTGGGAGCGAAAGCCCGCGTCCGAAGCTCAAGATGGTGATGCGCCGGTTTTGCGAGGTGCAAAAACGCACAACGCCGGATGTCACAAGTGCCGGGCCCGCATTGTCTCCTATCGATCGTCTACCTCAAAAGCGCCAAAAGCTGACGGTCGGCGCCCAATCGCAAGATGTCGGATTTGTAGATGCTCGACTAACCCGAGGCCTAGTCGAAAAAGTCGTGGCCGGCCTCAGGACCAACGATCACGTTGAGCCAAATCACACTGTCGGTGCAGCGGTTGCACCACGACGTCGAGGTGGACGAGCAATCGATGTCCTCGATGGCGAGATCTATCAAATGATACGTACGGAATGCTCAGGGTGGGACCTGGACGTCCTTATGAAGCAGTTCGATGCCTTCTTGAATTCCAATCCTGATGAAATGCCGCGCAACTATTCGAAGCGATTTTACGGCTTCATGAAAAAGCATCACGAGCGCAACAAGCACGATTTGCCTGGCTACTAAGCCTGGCCGCAGAGCAGCCGCCTGCCAGAACCTGCTGGCACAAAGTTGGCCTAGCAACGTGTTTTCGGAAATCGCTAAACGGCGCTTAGCTTCAACACCAAGCGGCTCAAAGCTGATTGTCCACCCAGCTCATTTCTCAACGCAGGTGTAGGATTCCACGATTCTAAAAACACGTCGTAAGCCATTCGCCAAGCTGCAACCTCTGTGGAATGATAGCTACGTCTCGATTCAAGGTCGCCACCGACCCCGCTTTGAAAAGGCTGTGACAAAGATCTGGCGCGGGGTTGATTAAGCCTTGGTTTTGTTTTGAGGGGGGGCCTGCTGCATTCCCGATAACACGATGGGTAATTTGGCTCAAAGCGGTCACCACTTGGGCGGTTCGGACCCCGCCACCTGAAACCAAATCGAAAGGCGAACTTGAAGAGATAAGAGCGATCTTCCGGGTGCACCGATAACCTTATCCACAGGGCTGCGGTCTGTCGTCGTGTTATCGAGTTGCGACCGTCGTGTTATTAGAATCTGTCCGTCGTGCTATCGGGCATCCAGCGTCGTGTTATTAGATTCGATCAATGTTCTCCGAATCGCCAGTTTTTGGGCACTTCCGCCGCTAGAAAGTACCCTTAACTATATAACTAAAAGAATTAACTCACCTAACGCGCGCCTTCGGCGGGGTTTTCTGATTCGAGTTTTTTGAGATTCGAGATCAGCACAACGACAGATCGCAATGCATCTGCCGGCACGTGAACAAGCCAAACCTTTTTTAGCCGGCGGGGCAGGGCGGTGATCGATCGCAACCGCCCTGGCTTCCTTCAGGCGTTCAGCTTATCCTTTATTGCCTTGGCAGCTGCAAAGGTGAGCTTCTTTGACGCGGCGATCTGAATTGTCCCGCTGGTCGCGGGAGCGAGCTGGCGAATCCTTGACCTTGAATTTGCCAAAGCCGTTCAAGGATATTTCTGCGCCCATGGCTGCAGCGGCTGTGACGGCGGCGATTAGCGCGTCGACGAGCTTGCGTGGGTCACTTTTGGCAAGGTCGTGCGATGTGGCGAATGCGTCAGCAAGGTCGCTATTTGTTCATGAAGTATATGCTCTTGCCTGAGTGAGGCCCTCCGAATCGCGCGAGGGCGCTGCCGGTCCAGCGCAGGCCTGATCGCCTGGGTGAATCACAGCGGCGGTACTGATTCAAAATCCTCGTTGGACGCCGCCAGGGCATATGCATCAGAATGCCGGCATGGATGTCGGCGCAAATCTCGATGAGCAGTTTGTCTGGCTCGAGGCCGTCGACGCTGCGCGCAATATCGCGCGACGCTACACCATCGCTGTCAGCCGGGATCTGTTCGGCTGCGCGATCGTGGAATTCGCGTGGGGACGGATTGGCACGCGCGGTCAGCGCCGCATGGTCTCGTTCGGCACGGCGCGAGATGCGGACCGGTTCGTCCAGGCACTGCTGCGGCGCCGCGCTGGCGCGCCCAAAAGGATTGGGGTTGCCTATACCCGGATTCACGACGGCGTGGGCGAACCTTACCCTCGGCAGCGCTAGTCCATCCGGTAACCCGAACTGAGGCGGCGCTGGCCCGCTGTTATTGGTGTGGGCCGATCGGCATCAACGCCCCATCTGCGGGCCGAACCGTGACCAGTTCGGCGCTCGCCAGGGCCAGGGCCACTTGCGATGCGGTCCGCGCCGTTGTCCGCAGGGCTCGCGCTAGCTCGGCGCGGGTGAGGGGCCCCAGGCCCAACAGCAGCGCCCAGGCATCGCGCGCGCGCGACGAGGCATAGCGGCCCGCGAGGCGGCCCTGGCCGAGGGCCACACCGTGATGGGCCGCATCGAGATCGGTCGCGACCCGGGCGGTGGCTGCGGCGATCGCCTCGTCCAGGATCACGCGCGCCTCGCGTTCAGGTTCAGGGCGGAACATCTCACGCGGCGTAATGCCGGCCAGCGCCAGCGGAGCGGCGCCCAGCGCGAAAAGCTGGGGACGGGCGGCAATGGCCAGGCTGGCCGCCCAGGCAGCCCCCCGGGGCGCGGTACGGGTAAAAGCAGAGCCGGCGACCTCGATCATTTCGCTATCGTTCTCCAGGAAGGCCACTTCCTCGGTGCGCAACTGCCGCACCAGCCTCAACACGGTGTCCTGGGGGGCAGGGGAGGGCAGCAGGGCGTCGAGTCGGTCAAGCGCGATGTCGGCATCGCCCATGGTCATGCTCCAGCTCTCCAGGAGCCCCTTGGCGGCTAGCGCCCGGGTGGCGGCCGCGGCCAGGGCAGGGGGCGCCCGCTGGCTAATCCAGGAGAGAAATGCCCTGCGCTCTTCGCTGTACCGGCTGCGCATCAGCTCGGACGCATCGAGGCCGGGATCATGTTCTAAACCATAAGAATCAAAAGGATAGTCGCGCACATGGATGCGCCACAGCTGGCGCAGCGAACGCATGGCGAAAACGTCCTGCACCTGGGGGGTGAGAAAGGGGAGGGCGCCTTCAAGCCGGGCGAGGGCCACGGGCCAAGGTCGGACAGCAACGGGCACCGGCGGATAATATACTTTGCGGCTCAAAAGTATAGTCGGCTTGTACACCCGCTTTCGCTTGCTAGCTTGTCCGATAAGTGCCCTTCACGGACAATAGGTTTTCTGTCATAACAGTGCTGGAAGCGGGCGGCAGGGCAGGGCGCTTGTGCCGAAAACAGGGGGCTGACGTGGAAGAGAACCAGGAACCGGACGGAGCGGCGATCGAATGCTTGCAGGTACTGCCGGCGTTGCCGTCTTCGCTCATGTCGGATCTGCTCGCAGGCGAGATCGCTGCCGCCAGCGCCTACCGCCGCCGCGCCAAGGCAGACAATACCATCCGTTCCTACGAGAGCGACTGGCGGCAGTTCGAGGTGTGGTGCGACGCGCGCGGCCTCGAACCGTTGCCTGCCCGTGCCGAAGCCGTCGCCACGTACCTGGCCAGCCTTGCCCAGGCCGGCAAGGCCGACAGCACCATCGGCCGGCATCTCGCCGCCATCGGGTGGCGGCACCGCCAGGCCGGTGAGGTGCCACCCACCGCGCGTGACGCCCGTATGGTCATCGCCGACACGCTCGCCGGCATCCGCCGCGAGCAACGCGCCCGGCCCAGCGCGAAGAAGGCCGCGATCGGCGCTGTAGATCTCGCAGCCATGATCGGGGTTGTGCGCGGCATGGGCAGCAAGGCGGTGCGCGACCGCGCGATTCTGGCTCTGGGACTGGCCTCGGCGCTGCGGCGTTCCGAACTGGTGGCGCTGCAGTTGGCGGACGTCCGGTTCGTCAAGGAAGGGGCCCGGATGACGATCCGCAGCTCCAAGACCGATCAGGAAGGCGAGGGGCAGACAATCGCGATCCCGAACGGCGCCGCCATCCTGCCGGTGGCGAGGCTGAAAGCCTGGCTCGCGGTGCGCGGGGATGGGCCAGGCCCGCTCTTTACCCGGGCTGGACCGACCGGCACCATGACGCTGCTGCCGATGTCGGACCGGGCGATTGCGCGCATCGTGCAGAAATACGCCACGCTCGTCGGGCTCGATGCGTCCACGCTGGCGGCGCATTCGCTGCGCGCTGGGTTTCTGACCGAGGCAGCCCGCACCGGCGCCAGCCTGCCCAAGATGCAGGAGGTCTCGCGCCAGAAGAAGCTCGAGGTGCTACTCGGCTATATCCGCTCGGCCGAGCTATTCGACGATCACGCCGGTGATGGTTTTCTATAGATCCAAACCAGTCGACATCACTTATCCAGCAGAATACGCTAAACACTTTTCGCTGTAGCGGCTCGCAATTATGATCCGTTCGCTCGCAATGCTGGAAACAGCGAGTAAAGACGGCGGGTACAAGGCAAGCTGGCGCTGATTTCATTATCGGATTTTCTAGCGGAAATTCCCGACTCGATGAGGGTTTTTGTTGATTGTCAGAAAATCGGTCGTCTCCCTTGCCCTGAGACGGAGATGAAGAATAGCAGATTTTGCTGGGAACAAATCATCGCAGCCCTGTGTAAGCAGAAGCAGCTAATAATGCACAGCCTAATACGTTGACGACCGTACCACGGATCCTTTGAAAAACGGCGCCTCCAAGGTGCCACAATTGTCAGTCTTGAAGCTGACCGTCGTATTCTGATTAGGCAAAAGGGTCAGATTCTGATTCGGCCCCAAAGTGTTAGCGCGGGACGATCCGCGCGCATTGCCTTTCCACGGCATGGCCGTAAGGTTGTTAATTTCGAAGATCGCGTCGATGGATTTGGCGAAAGCAGGAATTGCCGAGTTCCATCCCCAGTGATACCGATACCGAACACCGTCCTTCAGCGTCCATACCGACCAAGCGCTCTTTTGATAGACGTTTGGCGGCGGCGGGGGCGCGGCAGCGGCAAGCTGACCGGCGGCGGCACTCCAACCTGCATGGGGCGCGACCGCATTGTCGTGAGCGACCAGTGCACGCACATCCGGCGTGACGCACACGATGTCCCCGGACGCGCCTCGCGCCACACATAGCCGTCGATGCAGTCGGCAAGCACCGCGCCTGCGAACCTCGTCTTGTGTCGGGACATGGTATTCACGTTGCTGAGCCGGATCGTCTCTCGCGTATCATGCGCTACGCAGAGACGGTCCCCGGAAATGCCCCCCTCCAGACGAGTCCGGTCGAGCAGCCGCCATCGGTTCTCACCTCGCCCGGCGCCGGGGGCTGCTGCGCGTGCGCTGGAGATGCAACGAGCGTACCAGCCCAAGACAAAAGTGCAGCGCTAACTATTTTAAGACTGTACATCATAATTCTCGTGTAGAAAAAATCGCAGCTGATCAATGGCATTGCCTAACTATGCCCTCCGCCTACGATGGCGAAATCATTGAATATCCCGATCGGCAGGCACAGCAGCAGCACGGCTGAGCCGCCCAACAGGATCTGCATCGGGCCGACGCTTTGTCCGCACAGCGATACGATGGTTCGTTCGAGATCGCGTCGCGTATCCGCCTCCACCGCGCCGATCGAGCAGGCCGATACGGCGCGCTGGTTGGCATAGAAATCGGCATCGCCGGCCAGCGGATCGTCGGCGCAGGTCTTCGCGTCGCCGCCGGTCCTGGCCGGGCTGAGGAGCGAGGGCCATAGCGGCTGTCGAGTGATGGCTCGGCCGGTCGAATGGCGGTTCCGTAGGCGCCGCCGGGATATTGCAGATTGCCGCCGGGTGCCGATATTCTGGCTGCGTCGTAAGCAGTTGCCGCCGCCCTGCCGCCTAAATCGTCGTGATTGTTGATGAACTTAATGTTCTGGATGGTGGCGCGGGTGAAAAGCAAGTCAATCGCTCCCGGGAAATTACCGACGTCCAACAAATACGGCAACAGATGTCAAGGCGGTACCTTGGTATATCTGCCCGTATCGTGGCCTTTTCCCCTCGACACGCCAAGCGTCGGCCACGAAATTTCTGCGTCGCCATAGCGGGGGGCGTTTGTTGCCGGTTAAGACGCATTTGGCGATCGTGGTACGAAAGGCTTTCCCCTCCGGTTCGCTGCGCCACATCGCCATGAACGGGCGCGCGAATTGTCGCGGCGGTTACGTCCACAAGCGTCAACTGCCTAGCCATTAGGACGCCGAACGGGATTGTTGTTGTCGCCATTGCCGGTGAAGCTGCTGTTGCGCGTGCTAAAGATGCGGAGGAGAAAGGGAAGCTGCTTGTCGCTGACCTGAACGTTGTCCAGCGAGACGGTAAAATGGTAGCCGGGATCGTAGACGATCCCCGTAATCATCTCCTTGCCCGATTGAACCGCCACCGGATTCCTAAGCGCAACCCCCTTGAAATGGATTTGGGTGAGGGCGGCGCCCCGCAACATGGTGCCCGATCCTGGACTGACCAGCGTGACCGTCCTCTCGTTGTCGATTGTGATCCTGTTGGTCAGGATATGGACGCGCGACATCTGTTTTTCGCACATGCGCAACACACCCAGGTTCCTGGTGCCTATTGGCAGGGTGGGTGAACAGCACGATTTTTCTTTGTATCGCCGGTGTACGGCAGTGTATGCCGGCATTAAGGCTGAACAAAAAAAAGAATGTCTATTTTTTACAACAATATTATAAATTGAAGGCCACTGCGCGTTACCCCGTTGGCTATCAAACATTGTTAGCGTACATTGCTCGGGAAATTCTTAAATAGTACCATCTTGGGGGAGTTTTGCAGTGATCTTCGCATCTTCCAGGTTGGTCCGCCGGATTTTCGCGGGCGCCGCCGTTGCGCTGCTGCTCGCAGCACCTGCTGCCGCCCGTGATCGTACCCGCGACTTGGGCCAGATCCCCGAAACAGGGGCCGAGGCAGCGCAATCTCTCCATGCGCGCGAACAAGGCGTCATTTCGCAGCTCGCTTGCGGCGACGAGGCTAGGTTCATGGCCGGGCTGCGTGCCGCACCAATGGAGCGTCCGCTCGACAATCTGATGGCTAAAGCCGCAGCTTTTTCCGGCGCCACCAGTCAAGCCTATGAATGCTCGATAATCCAGACTTTCGATCTCGGCGAGTGGAACGGGAACTTTGCCCATGAAAGCGACATCACCCAGTCTTTGCCGACGCCGGTTCCCTTGGGTGGGCCGACGGTTATTCTTGCAGACGCGAGTTGGGGCGCTCTAGTCGACGCGATCAATCTGCTGAACGATCAGATTGACAAGCAAGGCCAGGTGCCGGACCAAGATCAGCGCGCCGATGGAAACGCGCAAGAAATCCAACGGCTCCTCAATCGAATTGAAACGACGATCTACGGCGCGCCCTGTGGAAATGCTGTGCGCAGCGTGAGTCACGTCGTTCGCAAACCGAACGCAGACATCCACGGCCACATTGAGTATAGCGTAGCCTATGGGTTGACGCAGCAGTGCCTGCAGCAGCAGGTAGCGACGCTCATCAACGCGCCCGATTTCCAGCATCTGAGCAACCCGGGCACCGGTGGGTTGCCGTGCGTTTTTGGCTTGGCGGGCAAAGTGTCTGGCGATGCCGATATGGGCATCATGCAATTGACCCGGACCACCTTTCTCCTGCGCTCGGGCATTTCCAAAGGTGTTCCGCTTTCCGATGCGCTCCGCCTCGCGATGGACAAGCTGGACACAAGCCTGCTGACGCTGAGCGGCGAGCCCGCAACGGAGGTCCATTCCATCGCGAAATGCGGCAATTACGACAATCAATTCGGCACAGCGCGCCAGAGGCTGGACGACACCACCTTCTACGACAAGGATCTCCAGCGCGACGTCTCTGGCAAGGATGAAGGTAGCAAAGGCTTTAAGAACTTCCTTGGTGGCTTTCTGTTGTTTGTGGCGCTGGTGCTCGCCGCGGTGATTATTGCCTGGGTGGCGGCCGCTGCAGCTGCGATTCTCGGGCCGGTACTTTCCGTAATCGCGCTGGTGGGCGCATTGACCGGCGCCGTAGTCGCCGAAGTTCCCCAACTGCTCACTGGGGTCATTTTTGGCGGCATTCAGGAGACAGAAAATCACTTGCTCATGCAGAATTCTTCCAAGTATCTCATGAACAAGATGCTGATTGAACAGCTATTAAGTCAAAACGATGATAACGGTGTAGACAAGTATCAAGGCTATAACGCAAAGATCGACGATTGGTTTATAAGTCGCCTGCAGCGCATCACCGAAAATGACTTCGCGGAATATAATGCGAAGCCATATTCCCGATATTCGGTTGGCGCCCTCTACAATATCTACGATTTTTCCTGCGAGGCTGGCTATCGCACGGTTACGGCGCCGACATTCCCGGAAAAATGCAGCGATACCGACCACAAGTTGACGACCGCAGCAGCGATTGTCCTCGATCTGACGGCGGCTAAGGCAGCGCTGGGCAGCATCCAAGCGCGGCGCATCGTGCCGTTCCGCAGGCTCGCACACGTCAATACGAGCTTCCTGCTTGGTCGACTGGACAACGGCAAGCGAGGTGAGCCGTATCACCTCCTGGATTTCGGCATCACCGCCGATCACATGAGCGCGGCGATACAGCTTTGGACCGGGATGACCGATCATGGCCCGATGCGTCAGGCGAGCAGCGCGAGCCTGGGCGAGATGATATGGGACGCAACCTCGCGCTACCAGCCCCATCCGCTGATCCTGGGCATCGCCATAGACAAAACCCGGCCGTACCAGCAGACGCTGCACCATGAAGGCTGGGAACGCTATTCCGGCGGCGCTGGCTGGCTGCTGACCGCCGGTGGCAGCAGCTCCGGCTATGCCCAGGGGTTCGTCGGCCCGCTCGGAACGGTCTATCCGTCCCTGTTCATCAAAGCGTCCGACCGCGGTGCCGGTGTCCCCACCACCTTGATCATTGCTTCCAAGCCATGCGCCCAGTCCGGCTGCCAGACAGAGCAGCAAGCGGCGGCGGAGCGGCAGGATGTCTGGGCGAACTTCATTCGCTTCGAGGGTAAGCGTGAAATCTGGAAGACCGACGGCGATGACGAACCCCGCACGTTTGATCACAATTTTTGCGTATCGAGATCGTTCGCATGCGGCATCAACCTGCAGGTTCCGGCCGCCCTCGACAAATGCCTTGCGCCCTCGGCCGGGGTCGAAACCGCGTCGGCCCGGTCCATGCGGATCGGAGACTCGTCAGACAAATTGAATTGCGGGCTGTGGGATGACGCGAACGCATCGAACGACTTCTTCGTCGTGCTCTACAGCCAGCCATGCGCCGCGGATGGCGATGCCTGCGGCCGCGGTGAACAATGGGGGTTCATCGAGATCGTGCCGCGGACGCTTTTCACCGATCGCGCCGCACTGGCAAAAGCGATTATAGACGGCAATGCCAGTAATTTTGCCGCAATGGGGCACAGCGGCGGCAAAGGCACGAACACCTATCACTCCGTAACGATGGGAACGATCACGTTCGACGCCGCAGGGTCTTTCGTCCGCTCGGTCAATGGTGTTGCGACTGGCGACAGTGCGTCTCCGAACTGGCCGCGCGCGCGGGGCGACATGATCAACCGGCTCGGCGCATATCACTACACGATCACCAACCCCCAGCTCGGCCAGACCATTCTGCTCGATTTCTCGAACCGGGAGAATCCCCTGCGTGTCCTTCCCAGCGCTCCTCCAACGCCTGCTTCTGCCGCAGTATATGTTCCTGACTTCGGCATCTGTCTTGGTTGTGCTGCTCCACCTGCTGCGCCGCCAGTCAAATAGGATGTCGATCTGGAGCAGGGCGGCGGCAGCGCTGATGACACTGGTCGGTGCGTTGTGCCTGGCCGGTCCGGCGATGGCGACGACCGTCGTGACGACCTGCGGCACCGACAATGCTGCGGGCGGGACGAACTTCGTGGCGGCGGTTGCAGCCGGTGGGGACATCGCGATTCGCTGCCAGACAGGTGGAAACACGATCCAATTCACCCGGATGCATAACCTGGTAACTGGCATCACCATCGACGGCGAAGGCAAGGTGACCCTTGCCGGCATGGGATCGGGCATGATGTTCACGGTAAAACCGCTTACCACTCTGACACTAAAAGGTTTGACCATACGGAACCCTGCGGCGCCTGGCAGTGACCCAAGAACTTATGCCGGCATTGTCTATCAGCCAGATAACAAAGTCAGTATCGTTCTGCAGGATGTCAATGTCATTGATACGCCTTTGCCATTCCTTGTCGAGCAGCTGAGCGCACACGGCGGCACCTTTGCCCGCAACGGAAGCAGCGACAGCCGGACATTGGGCGCAATCAATGCCGCACAAATCGACCTGACGAATGTCAGCTTCGACGACAATACCGGTCGACCCTTTCTGTCGATGCTCTTCCAGGAGTTCGGAATCGTCCCGATTCGGGGTCGTGTGTCCGACTGCGTGTTCCGTGGCAACAAGGCGCCCGCATTGTGGCGGGGGGGAACCTTGCTTATTTTGGGAAGCCTGTTTGAGAACAATGGCGGGGCACCTGCTGCCTTCTACAACTCCCCCACCTATGACCTTGTGTCATCGCGGGTCGGCTTCGACTCTGGCGAAGGCTTGCGATGGGCTGGCGCGTTGGAATTGGCATCGACAAGCGCGACAATCGACCACAGCATCTTTCGGGGCAACACCGGCGCGATGGGCGGCGCCCTGTATTTGCAGGATGCTCAGGTGGCCATCCAGGCCAGTCAGCTCGATGACAACCGTGCCGATGCGGGCGGTGCAATCGCTATCGTCCAGACAGGAAAATCGCCAACGGCCCGATTGAGCTTGAGCGAAGTGAAATTGCGGCGAAACCAGGCCAGGAATGACGGCGGCGCGCTTTTCGGCAATGGTGCTATCGAGGGCAAGGTGATGCTGATCTCTGGCAATCGTGCCGGGAGAAACGGCGGCGCGATTGCAGGGATCGCCTCTTCTTCGGCAGAAGGTAGCCCGACCGTGCGATCGTCACTGGTAGGTCTCCTGCGGGCTGCACGTCAGATACCCAGCAAGCTCGTTTTACGTCAGTCTTTCGTGCTCGACAACCAATCCAATGGCCCGGTGATCGATGGAGAGGAAGGCGAGGTTCAGTTTGGCAACCTCCTTGCTGCGCGCAATAAAAGCGGCGCAGCCGCGGCCGTCATCCGTGGATCGCGCATAACGCTCGTGAACACAACGCTGGCCGACAACGACGCGGCGGCCATTGGAGGCGTGGGCGTGCGCCTGATAAACACCATAATGGCGAACAATAGCCATGGCAACTGCCCCGCCGGTGATCTGGGAATACAAGGCAACAGTTTGGAATATCCTGGCAATAGTTGTGCCGGATTTATAAAAAACAGCCCGTCGCTCGACAGCCGTTTCTCACCAGGGACCAGAAGCCTGGCGCATTCGGGCGGCGCCGTATCAACCTGTTTATATGACTCGCTGGTACAGGGGCTGGACATTTACGGAGATCCGCGCGGATTAGCCACTTGTGCAATCGGTGCAGTTGAACCGAGCAGCGTGCGCGATGTGGCCGGTTTTCTGCCAAGTGACTGGGTTAGATATGGTATTCCTCTTTGGGTTATTTACGGAGCACCGGCCTTGCTGCTCGTTGCCTTCATCGTTGGGTTGCTGCGCGGTCTAATAAACCGGAAATCTCGTCAGACGTGAATATGGCCGTATCGAGCCGCTCTGGAACGGCCCGGTTAGCAAGGTTTCCGTGGCATAATTCTCCGTCAGACGGTGCAGTCATATGTCCGGCCTGTCGACGCGGTCATAAAAGAGGTCATTGCATCGGATGTACTCTGAATTGCGCTAAGCGCGAACACATGGCGAACATCAACTTACTCCCGGTAGGCATTCCATGCGATTGCTATATACGCAGGCGTTAGACCCAGAGGATGCGCTCCCGGTGCTCAGCGAGGCTTAACGCATTTACAATGTAAGCTGCCAAGTCCTCTTGGCTTGGTGGAACCCCGACAGCCAGCAAAGTCGCATTGTTGTCATGGTCCATCCAGACCAAACCATGGATCGGATAACTAGAGCATCGAGCCTTTAATCGGACGCATATCCGGCATCTTTGAGATAATTCCAACATTCTTGCGGGGTGTAAGAGGTCGCAGATGTTGCCGACGGCTTTCCAAAGCTCATCGATGGTCCTGGCGCTGATACGTCTGAGGTGTGCCTTGAGTTTTGAAAAAGCCATTTCGATTCGATTGAGATCCGGGCTGTAAGGCGGGGTGAAGAGAAACCAGGCGCCGCGATCTTTGAGGATGGCGGCGGCCTTTTCGCTCTTATGGCTGGACAAGTTGTCGAGGATCACGACATCGCCCGGACTGAGCGTCGGGGCCAACTGGGTTTCACCCATGTTTTGAAGCGTCCCGGGTTTTCCGGAGGCCCCTATCTGTGAGAAGAAGGAGCCACCAT
>CAZZYX010000046.1:0-24105 GCA_964658485.1 uncultured Acetobacteraceae bacterium
AGGCCAAGGTGGCATAGTGAAAGAGGTGACCGGCACGAAACCGTTACAAGTCCAATATGAGTTTTGGGTGGATGGTAGCGTTACCTGCGATTGTTCTCGCGCCGAACTCCATCGTGCTGTATTTGTCGCCGAGCATCTTTGCGCCAACGTTTGTCATTAGCGCGCTGACGGCACGTCCGAGGCCTTGCAGTTTCACGGTTCTGTCATAACTATCAGTCGGCGACTGCGCGGTGCCGAATGCAATAGAGAAGGTGGTGCATGTGGGGCGTCCGAAGCGGCATAGCGGTGGACACAGCATTCACCACGCCGAGGAGATGTTCCGGCAGTCCGTTGCGAACCGGAACCCTGACTATAGCTACGTCGCCTTGGCTATTGGCGCTGCCCCGCAAGCCCCGCCGTCATGGGCTGTTTTGGCCTGCATCGAGTTGCGCCAACAACGTGAGCGGCAACCGGCGAGAGGGAATGCGGCGGAAATAGAAGGCATTCTGGACGACATGGTGCGTTTTTACGACCGGGATCGCCGTGCGTTTGAGTTGACTTGCACAGAGAGCCCGCACGCTCTTGACGGATACCGTGCCCCGGCATTGCGATCAGCGATATTGCAAGTTCTGAAGGCCAATGGCCAACGAAGCGAGCAATCTACCAGTGCCAGCGACGATTGGTTCCGCGACATTCGCAAAGCGTGGGAATGGGAGCAAGAACACGACCTTGCTCCGTCCAGCTTCATGGAGTTGGATGAGGGTGGCATTGGTAAGGACAGGAAGCTACTCAAGACGACAACCCGCATTGACCGGGTGTTGATGCAGAGCATCGCTGCTGAAATGGGTGATCCGGTGGATGTCCAAACGTGGGCTTGGATTACCAAACGTATGATCCAGAATGCAACGATCGAGCAACAAAAGCCTGACCAGCCGGATATGTGATTTTTACCGCCGCGTTTTGGTCATGGGTTTCGGTCTCTCGAAGCCTCAATCAGTCACTATCAGCTTTACGGTGATTGAGAGTGACATGCCGATGATTGAACCCCCGATGACGAGCCAAGACGTATCCGAGCTTCTCAACGTCTCCCCCCGAACCTTGCACCGATGGAGGCGGCTGAAGAAGGGCCCGCCGAGCATCAAGGTTGGGCGGTCTGTCTATTACCGTCGTACCGCCATCGAGAGTTGGCTGACATTGCTCGAAGGCGACGCGGAACCTGATGCAACAGTTGCAAGCAAGCGTCGATGACTGTCGCACAGCATCATCGCTTCCGCAGACGCCTTCAGAAGCAAATCGCTCAACGCAGCCTTGCTCGGGACAGCGGCGCAATCGGCGCAGGCTTACTGGAGCGGGAAACGGAACGGTATCTCTCGTCGCACGCCGTGCATTCATCGGTCTTGTTTGGCATCTGGCAACGCGAATACAAATCGCCTGAAGCCGCGCGGCTGTGGGCATTGGCGCAGCAGGCTCCCATTTGCCCTTATAACTATCGGCGCTTTCGATCTGCCCCGGTGACGTTCTTCCATAAGGCTCGGACGACCGAAGGCGTTCGTAAAATCTGCCGCTTCCAAGATGTCGAAAAGATGTGGCACGTCATAGCACGCGACCTGATCGTTGCCCAGCATCAGCCCCGGTCACACATTGGTGATTGGCTTGGACGCGGGCGCGACTGGCAGATCGACCAAATCCGGGCGGTGCTTACGTCATCAACCCAAGTCGTTGTGTCCGCTGACATCACGCGAGCGTTTGCCAGCGTCAACATCGATGCTGTTTATGAACTTCCCTACCTGCCCGAACCTCTGATCCGAAGGGCAATTGACTATAGAGAACATAGGTTCGTTCGCAGGGAGAGAAGCGAGTATGCTAGGGAATTCTATTTAGCTACTCGTGGTCGTAGTAATGATGGTGATCTCGAAAGGTCCCCGTCCGGTCTAATGGAGGGCTCCCCAGCGTCAAACGCGGTGTTCTCGGTGTTGCTTGATGACCTGCCAGATCACTTGGATGAGGGCATACATGTCTTTGTCTACTGTGACAATATCATCCTGATCGCACCGTCGATGTCGCGCGCCCTGCAAGCACGGGAAGCACTCGCTCGGTATCTCATCGAGCATCGGGCGGGGCCATTTGGTATCCGAAGTTGCATCGGAACCGTGGGCGAGGGCTTTGATCACGTCGGCTACAGGCTGTGGAAAACGCGTACCGGCGAAGCGGATGTTGGGATATCCAGATCGGGTTGGCTGAAGCTGGTAGACCGGCTGTTTGCGCCGGACGCTGACGCGGAAGAAATGACTAAATGGCTTAAGGCTTCCTATGGAAAGTGCTCTGGTCGAAGTCTGGCGAGCTTCATGATATTTGTTCGGGAACACGCCAGCCGGTAGGGCGACCTGTGGCGTCTCCGCCGCTTGTGCAGCCGTGAAGAGCCGACCAATCTCCCACCAGCCCGCCCCGCTGCACCGACTGTCTAGCCGTTGATCATTCCAAACGCGCGCCCTAGACGCTTCTCTGAGGGTCCCGACTGCATGCTTTGTGCGGGGGAACGGGCAGTGTGGTTTTGGGGGATCAATGGCGAAACTTACCCAGCAGGAACTGGAACGGCATTTGTGGGGTGCGGCGGATATCCTGCGCGGCACGGTCGATGCCGGGGACTACAAGCAATACATCTTCGGCCTGCTGTTCTATAAGCGCCTGTGTGACGTATGGGATGAGGAATACGAGAAGCTCCTAGCCGAAACCGGCGACCGCGAGGAAGCTGCCGACCCGGACGAACACAGGTTCCACATCCCGACCGAACACCGCTGGGATGCCGTCCGGCAGCAATCCACCCAGATCGGCCAGCGGCTCAACAATGCGCTGGCGGCTATCGAAGACGCCAACCTCCGGCTACGCGGAGTGTTCAACTCGGTGGACTTTGCCAATCAGGATCGCTTCTCTGACGCCTTGCTGGAAAAGTTGCTTGCCCATTTTGAGAAGCACCGCCTGCGCAATGCTGATGCGCCAGCCGACATGCTCGGCGACGCCTATCTCTACCTTATCAAAATGTTCGCGGAAGGCGCGGGCAAGAAGGGCGGGGAGTTTTACACGCCCCGTTCCATCGTCCGGCTCATGGTCGAGATCATCGACCCGCGCCCCGGCATGTCGGTCTACGATCCAACCTGCGGATCGGCGGGCATGTTGCTGGAGGCGGTGCAGTATTTGAAAGATCGCGGCGAGGACGCCCGGAGCCTGTCGCTCTATGGGCAGGAGAAGAACTTCGCCACGTGGGGCATCGCCGAGATCAACCTGTTCCTGCACGACGTGGACGACGCCTTCATTGCCAAGGGCGACACCATCCTGTCACCCAAGCGGTATGATCCCAAGGCCCGCGAGTTTGTCGAGGGCGTCGGGGCCTATGACCGGGTGCTCGCCAATCCGCCGTTCTCGGAGAAGGTGTGGGGCTATGAGGTTTGGCAGAACGGCGACCCGTTCGGGCGCGACGAGTATGGTTGCCCACCCAAGGGAGTGGGAGACCTTGCATTTGTCCAGCACATGCTCGCCAGCCTCAAGGATGACGGGTTGCTGGCCGTGGTTGTTCCGCATGGTGTCTTGTATCGAAGCAAGGCCGAAGGGCGCATCAGGGAGGCCATGCTGGCGGCAGACGTGATCGAGGCGGTTGTCGGCCTTGCGCCCAATCTGTTCTACGGAGCGGGCATACCTGCCGCCCTGCTGATCTGCCGCAAGAAGAAGCCAGCCGACCGGCGCGGCAAAGTGCTGATCGTCAATGGCGATGCCAGCTATCAGCCCGGCAAAGCGCAGAACTTCCTGACCGATGAACATGTCCACGCGCTGGCCGAGGCGGCGCATGGCTTTGCCGACATCGACAAGCTGGCCCGCGTTGTGCCGGTGGCCGAGATCGCCGCCAACGGGCACAATCTCAACATTAGCCGCTATGTGCAGACCGGCGCGGATGCCGAAACTGTTAGTGTGACTGGCGAGATTGCAAAGTTGGCTAGGACGGTGGCAGGCCGCAACTCATTTGAAGCCCGGATGCTCAAGCATTTACAACACCTTGGCTATGCTGTTCCACAAGATGACGCTTCCGTTATCGACGGGCCACGGAAACCCGCACAAGTTCAACATGCTCGAAAGCGTTATCGATTGGGCGATCTGTTTTCAGAGCGGACCGAGCCCGGCATAGCGGGGCTTCCGATTGCGTCGGTCAGCATTGAGCATGGGTTGGTCGCTCGGAGCTTCCTTGAACGTCGAGTAGAGAGCAGCCTTACGCCGGAAGGGCACAAGCTCGTCAGAACTGGCGACATCGCGTATAACATGATGCGAATGTGGCAAGGTGCCTGCGGTTTAGCCACCGAGGATTGTTGTATCAGTCCAGCCTATGTCGTGATGGTCCCGAACGAACTGATTGACCCACGGTTCGCATTTCATGCCTTGCGATCAGCGCCCATGATAAAACTGCTTCATGGCTATTCGCAGGGCGTTGCCGATGACAGACTGCGATTATACCCGCAGGACTTTTTTCTTATCCCTGTTGAACTGCCAACAATCCACGAACAGAGAGAGATTGCCCAAACGCTAGACGACATCCGGTGTGCTGTGAAGGCAGCAAAGAAGCGGTGCACGCCATTGATAGTGTTGGGAGCCTGCTTCTGGACGAACTGGTTGCGGGAAGCGGGCACCTGTAATGAGCGAGTATCGCCTTGCCGAGAAGCCAGCGATGCAAGTGCTTGCGGCGCTGGGCTACCAGCCGCTTGCGCCAGAGGCGGCGCTCGCGATGCGCGTGGAAGAAAACCGCGTGATCCTCAAGCCGGTGCTGATCGCGGCGTTGCAGGCGCTGAACGGTATCGGTGCTGGCGATGCCGAGGCGGTCTACAACGACCTCGCCACCCTGTCCGACAATGAGGAATGGCAGCGCAAGTTGCGCGGCGGCTATTCGCGCCGCCTGTCCGGCGAGAACCGCGACCGGCCCATTGCCCTGATCGACTTCAAGACGCCCGGCAACAACAGCTTCCACGTCGTGCGCCAGTTGCGCGTCGCGGCGCAGCGCCCGCGCATCCCTGACATCGTGCTGTTCGTGAACGGCATCCCGCTGGTGGTGATCGAGGCCAAGTCGCCACTCAAGGGCACCGCGACCGGCGACGAGGCGTTCGAGCAGATCAAGCAGTATGAGCGCGACATCCCGCGCCTGTTCTACCCCAACGCCTTCAACATCATCACCGATGGGATGCGCACCGAATATGGCGCGACCGGCTCGCCATCGCAGTTCTACGCGCCGTGGCCTGACGCATGGCCACGCACCCGCGCTGACTTTCCGGACGATCTCGCCAAAGACCTGTGGTGCCTGTGCGAGCCGTCGCGCTTGCTGGACCTGCTGGCGCATTTCATCGTGTTCGAGATTGACCCGGAGACGGGCCGGAAGATCAAGAAGGTCTGCCGCTATCAGCAGTTTCGCGCCGTCAACAAGGCGGTGCAGCGCGTTGCAACGGGCGAGCAGCGCAAAGGCCTGATCTGGCACACGCAGGGTTCGGGCAAGAGCCTGACAATGGTGTTCATCGCGCTCAAGTTGAAAACTCACCTAACGCTCGACGCGCCGACGCTGGCCAACCCCAACATTCTTGTGCTGACCGACCGGATCGACCTCGACGACCAGATCAGCAAGACGTTCGTTGCCTGCGGCCTGCCCAACCCGGCGCAATGCGGTTCGGTGGCGGCGCTGCGCGATGCGGTGAACCGGGGCGGTAACGGCCAGATACTGCTTTCCACCATATTCAAGTTCGCCGGATCGAAAGTGCCGATCCCCAACTCGGCGGGCTGGATCGTGCTGGTGGACGAATGCCACCGCACGCAGGAAAAGGACTTGGGCGCGTTCTTGCAAGCGACGCTGCCCGATGCCCATTTCTACGGCTTCACCGGCACGCCGATCAAATCGACCGACAAAGACACCTACGCCCGCTTCAGCGTCGCGGGCGAGGGCTACCTCGACAAGTATGGTATCGACGACGCCGTTCGCGACGGCGCGACCGTGCCGATCCTCTATGAAGGCCGCAAGGCGGACTGGTCGATCAACGAGGCCGAGATCGACGTGCTGTTCGACCGCTGGTTTGTCGATCTGCCCGACGACAAGCGCGAGGAACTGAAACGCAAGGCCTGACGCTGGCGACCATCGCCAAGCATCCCGAGCGCATCCGGCTGATCGCCTATGACATTTGGGAGCACTTCAAGCAGGTGTGCCAGCCGGACGGCTTCAAGGCGCAAATCGTGGTCGTGGATCGCGAGGCCATCGTGCTCTACCGCGCCGCCCTGTCCGGCGTGATCGCCGCCGATCTCGTCAAAGGCGGCATGGAAGCCGACCCGGCGCAGGCACAGGCCGACGCCATGATCGCCTGTGTATTTTCCAAGAGCCAAGAGGACAACAAGCCCAGCGAGAACGCCGAGGTGCAGGCGCTGCGTGACGGGCTGGAGGCGTTCTATCTCGACGCCGAGGGCGAGAAGGACGCCAAGAAGCGGTTCAAGGCGTATGGGCAGGAACCAGGCTTCCTGATCGTGTGCGACAAGCTGCTGACCGGGTTCGATGCGCCCATCGAGCACGTCATGTATCTCGACAAGCCGCTCAAGGAGCACAACCTGCTCCAAGCCATTGCCCGGACCAACCGCACCTGCTCGATCAAGCTGCCCAGCGGCGGTGAGATCGCCAAGCCCAATGGGCGCATCGTCGATTACATCGGCGTCACCAACCATCTGGACGAGGCACTCAAATCCTACCGCGCCGATGACGTTGAGAACGCGATGCGCGACATTGCCGTGCTGCGCAACGACCTCAAGGAAGCCCACGCCCGCTACCGGGCGCAGAAGCGGGCAATGGGGCTGGAGGGCATGGACGAGAAGGCCGCAGCCTATAAGGCCGCTGCCATCGCCGCAGACGGGCGCGAGGATGAATGGTTCGACCTCCAGCGCCTGACGCGGATTTTCATCAAGGTCTATGCCGATCTGTCGCCCGATCCGGCCATCCTGGACTTCACCGCCGAGGTGAAATGGGCGGCGGCGTTCTTGCGCCTCGCCACGCAGGCCATCGCCAAGGATGAAAGCCTCGATCACCGCAGCTACAGCGGCAAGATCAGGGACATGCTGGAAGAGCACGTCCACGTCACCGGCCTGTCCACGACCATCCGCCTGCGCAACATCACCGATCCGAACTTCGCCGACGATTTTGTTATTGACGACAAATCCGAGGCCGAGTTGCAAGATGCGTTCGTGCGCAAGTCCGCCGAGCTTCGCCGCGTCACCCGCGAACTGGTGGACAAGAACCCGGCGCAGTATGGCCGCTTCTCCGAGCGCGTGCTGGAGATCATCCGGCGCTTCGAGCAGGGGCAGGTCGCCGCCGCCGATGGCTTGGCAGACTTTGAGGGCCTGACCGGCGACATTCAGGCCGAGCAGGGTGCGCACGCCGACCTTGGCATGGACGAGAACGCCTTCTCCATTCTGCGCATCATGGAAGCCATCGCGCCGGAGACCGCGCACGAGACTTTGCAGGCCGCCGCCATTGCCATCGGCGCGGTCTATGCCGGTGCCGCTGCGACCCAGCCCGCCTTTGCGCACATGGACGCCTATCTGCGGTCCTTGCGCCAGCAGGTCCGCCGCATCCTGACCGATCACGGCATCGGCGAGACCAAGACCATCCGCGAAAGGGTCGAAGAGTTTGCCATTCACGCCTATGGGGCTGGGGCCTGATGCCGACCATCCAGATTGGCCGGGCCGAGATCGCCTATGAACTTCGCCGCAGCGCCACGGTAGCCGAGCGACGCATCACCGTCACGCCCGGCCATGTCGAGGTTATGGCGCTGACCACCGACAGCGACGGCGACATTGCAGGCTTTCTGGATCGCAAGCGCCAGTGGCTGTTCAACACCATGCGCGACATGGAGCGCATCGCCGCCAGCCGCCATGCCGTGCCCCGTTTCATGACTGGATCGAAGATACCCTATCGAGGCCGGAACATGCCGCTCACCGTTCGGCGCTCCGATGCCGAGCGGATTGCCATTACCTATCGCAACGGCTTCATCGTCGATCTCCCGCATTGGGCTGGCGACGATCCCGGCGCCCTTGTGGCCAGTGAGTTAAAGCATTGGCTAAAGCAGCGTGCCCGACGTGAGGTGAACGAGATTGCCCTCGATTACGGCAAGCGGTTTGGTCTCGTGCCCCGGTCGATCCGCGTTGCGGACTTCGCCAATGGCTGGGGATCATGCGGGCCAGAGGGTAACGTTCTCATCAATTGGCACCTGATCTTCGCGCCCCGCAAGGTGCTGGAATACGTCGTTGCGCACGAACTGGCGCACCTGCGGCATCGGTCGCATGGCCGAGATTTTTGGGATTATCTCGCCACGCTAATACCGAATAACGAAACAATGAAGGCTTGGCTAGACAAGCACCAGTCGCGGCTATCGGCGGATTTTCTCGCCATCCAATGATCAAACGACGCTACGATGCCCTGCGATTGTCAAGCACCGGGTTATTGCTCTGGTGACGGATCGACGATCAGAGCTAGTCGGTAAACGGCCAGCGCAGAGCCAACGACAAGCGTGAGAGAATAAACAAGCATCGCAAAGCCGACAAAGCCGCCGACGTACTGCATAGTTTGAAAAATCCTGGTAGCAGAAGAAAATCTGAAATCAGTCAGAAGTGAAATATCGTATATGATCGTGCTTTGATAAAGGAATGACCACATAAGTGACAACACTTGCACGAATATAAAATGAAAAAACGTCGCATTTATTTCATCGAGATAGGTAACGTTGTTTTCATTTTTTACGGCCTTCAATGCCCGTTTCAGGCGGCTAGTCATTAAGCTGAAAAGCAGAGCATAGGTCCCAAGGCTAAAACCGAGCAGGTTGGGAATGATCGATTGCGCGACGCTGGTCCACCTATCCTCAACCCAGCTATGATAACTGATTGCAGACAGGATCAAGGAAAAAATAAATAGCGGGGAATGAAGGACGCTCGACCAGCCGCCGTAGGCTTTGAAGTACCGCCGAATTCGCGCGAGGAAGGGCTTGGACTGGGATGCCATCATCGAGCTTGAATTTGGCGCGGTGGTATAAGGCGGCGAAACGCCTCCTCCTCGGTGGCAGCTTCAGGGTCATATTTATCTTGGAGGATTTTCGGGTGATTTTCTGTTGAGCGGCTTACTGCACCGCTGTCGTCGCGCCCTCTGACCGCCACGCTGCCGTTCTCTAGCGCCACTAAACTGATCGCCTTTATGTCGTCTGTTGGGACTAGAGACTGACCCGGCTCCGCTTCATATGATATTGTGACCATCTTTCCATGTACTTGATTAAGATGAGCTTCTATCTTTTCCTCAAAGTCATCGGCAAAAATATCTGCATTCGGCTTCAGAATTGTGATGGCAATGCTCTTAATAGTAGGAATGGAAAAAACGTTTGCCAATCCTTCTTTGCTTTGGACTAAAGTTATTTTAGCCATCCCGTAGCTTTGTGTAATTGCTAAATTGTCAGACAGGCCAGAGAACAAGGCATGTGCTGAAGCTGGGGTTAATGCCTTCCCGTCTGAGTATGTCTGGACGTAGAGCTTGTGGGAGACAGTGTCGAAGTAAAAGTGAAAAGATGCTGCATTCGGATGGAGATTAGCCGGTATTACAACTTTAGATATCTGTTCATTGGTGGCTTCTTTCAAATCTGACACATCGAACCACTCACCATCATACTCGATAGTTAAAAACGTTGTAATGATGCCGGTGTAAACTCCGCCATCTGCTTCCCTACGGTCAAGAAGTGAGATCATTCCATACCGATCTCCGCGCATCTTCACGGGGGTACGAAGCTGATATAGGTCGTTTATAAAAGATGCGTATAATTCCGGCGTATGAGGATGCAGCCTGACATTCAGCACCGCACCTGAAATTTTGATCCTACGCCCCATAATGCTCCCCCTGCGACTTCAATCCACGTAGCCGTCAAGCTGTAGCGGACGCAATGGCTTTCGTCGCCAGAGGCCCTGCCCATGTGACGCGCCGCGAGGACGGCCAGGCCTGCCTCAATAGAATGTCTGAATACCGAGCGAGACACTGTCTCGCAGGTTCATAATCCTATGTGCAACGATCGCCCGGATGCCGGGCCGCTTGTCTGGGCTATCGGACTTGGTCGTCGGCATCTACTTCGGATTTTTGACAGCGGCATTGGTCACCTGAAAATAGTTACAATCGATCTCACGGCGTTAGCGAACTCGTAGAGCGATTGAACAACACCGCGACCGCGCAACACATCTGGCTCCGCGTAATCGAACGTGGGGGTAAAAGTTATTTCAGCGATCGAGTCATCTGATATCCAAGCCATTGTTTGTGGCTGATCAGTCAGCGTTTTGGGGGCGCCAAAAAATACGCCAGTCCATCCGTTCCTCAGCCCGACCGATGAGCCTGAATTGTTCGCAACGAGCGCATGATGCTTTCTCTTTATATCCGCTTGATGCAGCCCGTATAAGAGTTGGTTGCCTGGATCGCCGCTCTTGCTCAATGAGAACGGCCTTGTTGATATAATTGCGGCTTGGTCGGCCGCAGCAAGTTTTTTGATTTTCCCCATCAGTCTGGGGTCCGTATCAAAATCTGCCTCCAGCTTAGTAACTGGAAAATAAACCCTGCTGGCTGATTTGCCATTTCTTACGGCGAGCGTGGACGTCAAACCGTCGAGACATGACCGAAGCTCGTTAACGATAGTTCCACTTCGGGCGCGGCATGAAAACGGGATTGGTTGTGTCTGGAGGGCATTAAGTTGAATTAACATAGGTTGTTCTGCGTCTGGGCACGAACTCAATACGACACTTTGTTGGCTCCAGTCAGCGAGTTCGAGGTTTAGTTTGCCAATCTCATTAACGGCCCAGTTTATTCGATCATAAATCTCATTTAGGTCATTCATATACACGAAGCCCTCCGCCATCTTGAAGCTTATTGATCAGCTTGGGCTTAAGCGGCTGGCCCCGTTAGCCCCTAAGTGTCAATGGGAAACTCCATGTCATTGAGCTTGCCATTCGCTAGGGTAGCACGAGGCTAGAATAGCTGCGGTAAAGTTCGGCAGCTTGGTTAGCGCCGAGTTTACATCGATGCCGAATAGCTTGGCGACCTCCGCAACTTAAGCCCCGCCATAGATTGCATCCTCGGCAATGGCAACAAGGAGCGCGTCATTGGGATCGAGTCATCCAGCTTGATTGGAAGATGAGTTCCCGCTCCCTGACGCGCGGACTTGAGAAAACGCGCTGAGCCGGTTCGAATAATAGCCCTCGTGACGCCGTGATGAAGACCACTGCGAGACGCGCGCCAACCCTCCAAGCTTGACAATAAATCTCATTATTACCGTGACTTAACAGCATATGCAGGGCATTGTTTCTTTGGCAAAACCGAGGATTTACAAATGCTTATTGGTTATCGACGTTCGTCTACCAGCGAGCAGATCGCCGGATACGAGGCGCAAGAAGCGAAGTTGCTTGCAACGGGTTGCACCAAGATATTCGGCGAGATGGTCTCAAGCGTAGCGCAGCGAGACCAACTGGCGGCGGCGCTCGACTACGTGCGCGAGGGCGACATGCTTGTGGTCTGCAAAATTGACCGCCTTGCCCGGTCAACTGCCGACTTGCTGGCCATCGTCGCAAAGCTGAAGGCGAAGGGCGTCGGACTGCGCATCCTCGATTTTGGCGGGACCGAGGTTGACACCAAATCTCCGACAGGTCGGATGCTGCTGACCATGTTCGCCGCCGTTGCCGAGTTTGAACGCGCTGTCATGCTCGAACGCCAGAAGATCGGCATTGCCAAGGCAAAGGCCGAAGGCCGCTACCGTGGCCGCGCACCGACCGCGAGGCGTCTTGCGCCGCAGGTCCACGAGTTGCGCGCGTCCGGTATTGGCGCGAGCGCCATTGCGGAACGCCTTGGGATCAGCCGGGCATCTGTTCACCGGATCGTTGCCGAGGGCGCAGCATGAGGAAAGTAATCCCGCACCAGTTCGCCAGCGTTACCGCTGCGCTGGAGGATTTACACGCCATTGCCGTCGAGGGCCAGCGTGGCGACAACTCCCCGGATATGCACCACGTGTTGATGTGTCAGCTTCGCAATGGCGTGGTGGCACTGGAGGGCCGATTGCGGTACATGTCGGCGATGATCGACAGGAGCGCACGATGACCACATCACCAGCCCTCGACATCGACGCCTACATCGACGCACTGCCTTCGCACCGCCTGCGAGAGCCGGTCCGGGTGCCAACTCGCTACCAGACATGGAACTTCCCACTCCTCAAGGCCTATAACGGGTTTGACGGCACCGAGCGTCGCCGGGGTGGGCAGTTAATCCAATGGCTTGAAGATGCCGGGTGCCTCGTCAAGCCTAGCGTTTGCGAAATATGCGGACGCCGCGAACGGCTGTCCTTACATTCCGAGAGCTACTATCACGCCGTCCGTTCATCGGCGTTATGCCGAAACTGCCATCGTGCGCTCCACATGCGCCCGTGGCAGTGGGATGCATGGCGAAGGATCGTGGATGCAGGGGCGGTGACGGGCCGGGAATGGTTCGTGTCGGCGCCACGCTATGGCATCGACATCGCTGGGCACCTGCGCAGAAATCAGGGGTGGTCGGCAGCGGACATCGAGAGATCACCGATTTCGCCGCTGCCTCACGTGATCGCCATGCTGTTGCCCGGCAAAATGCTAGGCCATCCGGCTCTTTTGACTTGCCGAAGCGCGATCATGATGCCTCCGTGGGATCGCTAATCCAGCAAGCTACCCGGTGTTACACCCAGCGCCTTGGCGAACTGTTCGACAACAGTGATCGAGGGGTTGCGCTTGGCACGCTCGACATCGGACACATAGGTCCGATGCACCCCGGCCATTTCCGAGAATGCCTCTTGCGATATGTCCTTAGCCCGGCGGAGGCGGCGGACATTCTTTGCGAAGCGGTGGCAGATGTCGTTTTGCATCGACTTGACATCGCCGTCAAACCGGCCGCGTTGCCACCGCTGATCGCCTGAAATATGTCGATCATCGTCTATCTTTCTTGAGCGTCTGCCGTATATTTGCAGTTCATCGGCGATAGAGAGAGTGCGTGGGTGTTGGATATGGGGGGCGTCGGGTCGTCAGAGGGCTGCTATGGCAGCAAAGGCGCTTCCACTGCCTCCCAATCATCTAACTTCACGCATTGCGGACCATGATCGTGGTTGCGTCGGCAGCGCGAGTGCGATGCGCTCGACAATTCAATTCACCTTACGATTTTTCTGGCACCATCTTGCGGCGCTAATTCGTAAAGCAGAGGCATGGAATTATGATACTCTCCCTGATCGGCGCGCTGGTCTCCACTACGCCGGTGATTGCAACGGTTCAAAGCGAGCTTGAACAAATTGCTCAAGTAATCAATCAAATTCATAATGATGGCCCGGTGAAAATTGGTAACGCGATTGTGACTAACAATACGCTCACCGCAGATATCGTGAGCACTGTCCCAGTTCTTTCTGACGTTGAGGCAGCGAAGTCCCAAGTTCGACAAATGCTGTGCGCAAAATCGTTCCTCAAAAACCTCCCCACTTTACAATCTGTTCAAATGCGCTTTATCCTTAGCGCGCCAGATCTGCTGCAACCAATTATAATTACAGTAAGACCCGCCAATTGCGGAATTGCGAGTGACAACGCCTTGAGCGTTGCTCCAAAGCCCCTGCCTATGGTAACTCGCTTAGCGACCAGCGGAGTTGCGAATAATGGCGCAGCTAGAGTTTCTCCGAAGCACCTGCCTGTAATATCTCACCCAACATCCACTCGCCGACAGATGAAGGCATTGTTCGAGTTTAAAGGTGTAACGGCGGGCCAATCGGTAGACATGAGCCTACTTCGCGACTGCGTACCCAACGCCACCAGCCCGGAAGAGACTGAATGCAATATTGCAGATGGTCGTGTAGCGGGAATTGATTTGGTTGCCGCTCCTGCGATCCAACTCTACAAAGGGAAGTTGGCGACACTATCGTTCCTGTTTGCAGGTCCATTATTCCCTACCTATTCCAGTGCGTTCGAGGCCAAGTATGGAAAATCTTGCAGGTTCGAGCATCCAAAGTGGCAAAACAGGGCAGGAGCTACCTTTGACAATACCGTGGTGACGTGGTGCTTCACAACTGGGGAACTTCAGTTAACCGAGATGAGTGTCCAGCAACAAATTGGACTGGTAACTTACACAGACACATTGAACAAGGTGCCCGCCGCTTCCGCGAAAATAGACTTCTAAAGGCATGTTGAAGAATGATTACTCAATTTGCCAGGACCGCCTTGATCACACTCAGCCTCGTGGCCCAACGGCTCGGGATCGTGTATGGTCCGGCGGCCTTGAGCGCGGAAACGAACTAAACAGGACTGGTCATGGGAACGAAAGGGGCGTGGACGCCAGAACGACGTGCAAAGCAAGCGGCGATCATTGCTCATACTCGTCCTTGGGAGCAGGCGACGGGCCCCCGGACAGATCAGGGTAAGGCGATCTCCTCGCGTAACGCCTACTCCGGGGCTGCTGAGTGGGCTGCCACGATTAAAGGTGTTCAGCTTGAAGTGAGAGCGAGGCATTTAGGACAAGCCGAGCGTTTGCTGGAAAAGCTCCGTCAGGTGCTATAACAGGACCGAGAGCGAAGCGTTCATAATTGCTATTCCAGTTGACTATGAGGGTTGGCACCATCTGGCCATCAGTGAGGCGGTGCGTTGCGCAAACCGACAACGTTGGGGCCAAGCCGTTCAGATAAGCCATCTGGATCAAGTGGCTTGTGGTCTTTGATCAACATCAGCGACGAGCATCAGCGTTTGGGGTCGGCGCGTCCGGTGTTGGAACCACTGCCGGTGGCAAAATAGACAATGAAAGTGCTGGACTGGTACTGAAGGTGGTCCTAATAATGTTCAGTGCGGCGTCATAAAAGCCTGAAAAACATGGCTCATTTTAACGTTGAACACTTTCCAGTCGGGTGCACCATAAATCTGATCCCATTAGCAGTACCACCGCACCGCCCGAAGGATCACCGCGCCCTCAAAATGCCGCCACTTGAAATCGCTCACACCCGCTCCGCATCCAGATCAAACACCAGATCCGCAGTCCGCCGATTTTTGCAACGAGCCGGCTATCGCGCCAGGCGTCTTTAGATCACCCCCCGGCGGGCAACGGCTTGCCGATTGGCGCCGGACGATGGCTCGAAGCTGCATGCCGCCGTTTCTTCGGGTCTTCCCACTCGATCCGGTAGAGATCGAAGCGGCGGTCCGCCAGATTGCGCACAGAGCCTTCGGCGCGCGCCCAGGCGAGATCGGCGAGATTGACGTCGCACACGGTTAGGGTCTCGACGTTTTCGCTGGCCTCGGCGGCGATACCATCGCGCGCGAAGGGAAAATCGCACGGGGTCAGGATGCAGCTTTGCGCGTACTGGATGTCCATGTTGTGGACGTTCGGCAGATTGCCGACGTTTCCGCTCATAACTACGAAACACTGGTTCTCGACGGCCCGCGCCTGGCAGCAATAGCGCACCCGCAGATACCCTTGCCGGCTATCGGTGCAAAATGGCGTGAAGATGATCCTCGCGCCTTCGTCGACCAGCCGGCGCGCGAGTTCGGGAAACTCGCTGTCATAGCAGATGAGCACCCCGATCGGACCGCAATCGGTCGGGATCACGTCGATCCGGTCGCCGCCCTTGACGTTCCACCAGTACCGCTCATCGGGTGTCGGGTGGATCTTCTCCTGCTCGTGGATCGATCCGTCGCGCAGACAGACCATTGCTACGTTATGAATATCGCCATCGTCCCTTCGCGTCGGGTGCGAGCCGCCGATGATGTTGATGTTGAAGCGCATCGCCAGATCCGAGAGCGCCTGCCGGATCTTGGGGGTGTAGCGGCTCAGCGCTTCGATCGCATCGGCGGGAGCCAGTTCGCGCGCTTCAAACGAGAGCAGCTGGAGCGTGAACATCTCGGGAAAGACAATGAAGTCAGCCTCGTAACTGGACGCCACATCCACGAAATATTCGACGTTCTGCATGAACTCCTCATAGCTTTTGACCGCGCGCGCCTGCAGCTGGCAAGTGGCGAGGCGCACACTCTCGACCCCGCGTGGCACGCGCATCTTCACGGGCTGATCGCGATCGACGTACGGATTGCGCCAAATCATGTGCGCCGCAAAGCCGAATGAAGCCGTGTCCTCGGGCAAGTACCTTGGGAGCAGTCCGATGGGATGGAAGCCGTTGGCCAGTTGGAAGCGGATCACTGCATCATGGCGCTTGTTGGCGACCACCTCATCGAGATAGGCCTGCACATCGGGAGACTTGCGCCGCAGCTTGACAAGCCCGGGCATTCGTCCGCCAAAGGCGATCCCGGTAAGATCCCGCTCCTCGGCCAAAGCGCGGCGCTCTTCGTAGAGCCGGCGGCCGATGCGGGCGCCGCGCACCGCCGGATCGACCACCATTTCATAGCCATACAGCCAATCGCCGGTCGGATCGTGGCGGGCGCCAAAGCCGTTGCCGGTGATCTCGTCCCAGGTGTGCGGGGCAAGCGCGACCTCACCGGCGATCTGCAACGTCGCGCAATAGCCGACAATCTGGCCATCGAGCACAGCGACGAAGCAGCCGGCGGGAAAGTTGTTGATCTGGCCGGAGATCTGTCCGGAGGTATATGTCTGCCCGTCCCCATAAGCCCGACGCACGACCGAGACGATGCCGCGCACATCGCTGATGCGTGCAGGGCGTACTTCGAGCCGCACCCTGCTGCCGGCGCTGGGCGGGCTGGCGGAACGGGCGGGCTTTCGCCTCGATGAGGGGGGCTCATTATCTGCCATTTGCGCTGCTCCGGGTTTGCCGGCTGCACGCCGGTCGCGGTCACACACTGGCTGGAAACGCCGCGCGGGGCAATCGGCTGGTTGGGTTCGTCCGCCGCGCCGCCACCACCAAGACGTTTGACAATTCGCGCAACGATGTGGTGGCCGAACTCAATTACAACGAACGCCTTCCCCAGCGTCGTCCTGGCGTCGATACAGGCAATTCGGGTTCAGCGATTCCGCCTGCGCTCCCGCTGCGATGAGGAACTCGACCTGACCCAGGTCAGCACTGCCGATTAAGATGAAGAATTCACGCTCGGCGAGCCGCACCCACCTATCCGATCACTCGACGAGATTCGGCGCTTCCAACCCGTCGCGGAAGTGGTCTCGGCCAACCAAAGCCGGTCGTTCAGGGGGGCGTATGTTCCCTGCACGATGACAGGGGGATCAGCAGCTTCGCCTAATACCCGGTAGCTCCGGGCTATTGGAGGTCGCCTGCAACCACCACTGGCCCAAGGACTGATGACCGCTCTGATAGACGTCAGTAATGCGCTGGATTGTCGTTACGGGCGTAAAGCTGAGAATCTCTCCAACCATTACTGCCGAAATTGAGAGCAGAGCATACTGATCGTCATTGAAGATGGCACGATTTGATAGTGGCCGGATCGGGGCTGGGGCCCGCGGCACGAAATATCGCAAGATAGCCGCCGGCAGACGGCATCTCCTCCAGCGCTACCTGCGTATAGCCGACGCGGGAGAACTCGCATCGCAGGAGTGCCGGTGGCGTCCCGTGATCCTGGGTCGGGCGGTTCGCGTCGACAACGACGATCTCGCCGTCAGGGCGCAGCGACGGACGTATCCGCCACAGCAACTCGTAAGGCTGCTGTATCTCGTGATACATATGGATCATAAAAATGCGGTCGAAGGTGGCCGTTGGCAGCTCGGGATTGGCCGGTTCGCCCAGGCGCACGCTGACATTGTCGAGCCGTTCGCGCGCGACGCGTTTGGCTAGCGCATCGCGCACTCGCGCGTCGATATCCTCGGCCAGCACGTGGCCTCGCTTGCCGACGCGCCGGGCAAGGCGGGTCGTGTAATAACCCTCGCCTGCGCCGATATCAGCAACCGTCATTCCAGGCAGGATACCGGACTTGCTCATCACTTGCCCTACCTCGTCAACGCGGTCACGCGCTTCTTCAGTTGACCAGCGCGACGAGACAATATGTGCGACGGGCCGGTCGGCCGGAGGAAAACGGCCCACCATTTCGCGAACCGGCCTGGATTGCTGCGGCATCGCCTGGGAGGCCGCAAACGTGAATATGACGATAGCCAGCCTTCCAAGATGCGATACCCGAGCCATCATCGCCAATTGACATCCTCATTTCCGACCACTTCGCCAAATCCGCCCCATGAGAACGCGGCTGCAACCAGGCGCGATCAGTGAAGTTGCATTTACCAAACTGTATAGACATGTCGCATCACCGGAGAAAGTCCATAGACCGGTTAACTGCAATAATTGGTCTAGTCGACGAGTGGGTAACCGCCGTTGGGTTGGACAAGCGGTACCATGGATCCCATTCGCTGCGACGAACCAAAGCGTCACTAATCTACAAGGCCACGGGAAACTTGCGCGCGGTGCAGATTTTGCTCGGCCACAGCAAGATCGAAAACGTCGTCCGCTACCTGGGGTTCGACATCGACGATGCCTTGACTGTGTCGGAGCGTACCGAAAACTGACACTGCGCCGGCTCCCGGTCTCAATCGAGAGCCGGCGCAGGCAGTTGAACGAACAACAAGTTCAAGGCACCCGGTGCGGTGCCCTGAATGACCAGAAAAGGGGCGATTTATCCGTACATCAGCCAGTCCAACGATCGAAAGCACATGGCCTTTAACCGACGCCTTAAACCCTGCGGGCAATGCGCCGCATAGCTTGTGGGGGTTGGCCAAAGGCGCGCATGAAGGCGCGGCGCATCCGTTCAGGGTCGTGAAAACCAAACATTGCGGCAATGTGCTCGATGGGCACAGGGCTGTTTTCCACGCGCTCGCGAGCAACGTCCAACCGCAATCGTTCAATGGCTTTGGCCGGACTCGTGCCAATCTCGCGGGTGAAGGCTCGCGAGAAATTTCGCGCGCTCATGGACACTTCGGCGGCGAGTGTTTCGATGGTCAGGCGTTGATCGAGATGGGTGCGGATCCAATCGAGCAGTGGGTCAAATTGTGCCCCATCGCCGCCCAGTTCGGCTAACGCCGAAAATTGCGACTGACCGCCCGGACGTCGGTAATAGACCACCATCTCCTGCGCCACCCGGCGCGCCGTCGCCTCGCCTACATCCTCGGCGATCAGGGCAAGTGAAAGATCGATGCCAGCGGTAATACCGGCCGAGGTCCAGACGTGCCCATCGCGAATGTGAATGCGGTCCGGCTCGACCATCACCTTGGGGAACGACCGCGCCAGCAATTCAGCCCGGCGCCAGTGGGTGGTCGCGCGACGCCCATCGAGTGCACCGGCCGCCGCGAGGAGAAAAGCACCCGAGCAGACGCTGCATAGACGGCGGACTGTGCTGGCGGCGTGCCGCAGGAAGGTCACCGTGGCCTCGACGCGCATGGCTTCGCGGCTGCCATTGCCGCCCACGATGATCAACGTGTCACAAGGGTCGCTTCCCTCGGCGGAGTTCGTTTCCAGTACCACGCCCGAGGAACTGCGGATCGGCCCGCCGGTCACCGAGAGCAGGGTCAGTCGATAGGCATCGCCCGCCATGCGCCCGGCGATCTCGAAGCTGGTGATGGGACCACAGGCGTCGAGAAGCTGGAAATCCTCATAGAGGTAAATGCCGATTATACGAGCCATGGCTTGAATTGAGGGATCATTGTCATTTCGTCAAGCCGCGCTTTACGCGATGATCGGGCGTCCGGATATGGAGACAGCACATGACCGATCAGCCCTTTCGTATCGTCTTTGCCGTGTTTCCCGGCATGACGCAGCTCGATTTCACCGGCCCGCACCAATTCCTCTCCCGCCTTCCCGGCAGCGAGATTGTGGTAGCCAGTCGCGATGGCGGGAATGTTGCCGCCGAGGGCCTGGTGTTTGCAGACACAAGGCGGATGGACAACATCGTGTCCTGTGATCTGCTTTGCGTACCCGGTGGCGTCACGGCGACGGAGGTAGCGCTCGATGAGGCATTTGTCGGGGAGGTGCGGCGGCTTGGATTGGGCGCGCGGTACGTTACCTCGGTCTGCACCGGCTCGCTTATCCTGGGCGCAGCGGGGCTGCTACAGGGCAAGCGTGCGGCTTGCCATTGGGCCTGGCGCCATCTTTTGCCGTTGTTTGGCGCCACTCCGGTCGCGGCCCGCGTGGTGCGCGACGGACATGTCATCACCGGCGGCGGGGTCACGGCAGGGATTGATTTTGCATTGGTGGTGCTAGCCGAGATCGGTGGCGATGCCGTCGCGCAGACGGTCCAACTGGGGCTTGAATATGCGCCGGCGCCCCCTTTCGATGCCGGGACGCCCGACACCGCGCCGCCCGACCTGGTCGCTGCCTATAACCAGCGCATGGCCGCGATCATGCCGATCCGCGAAGCCGAAGCATGTCGTGCCGCTGCCCGTCTTGGCACATTGGCGACGGCCCGATGAGCCGCCCCCCAATCCCACCGTTTACGCCAGAAACCGCTGTCCAAAAGGCACGGCTTGCCGAGGATGCATGGAACAGTCGCGATCCGGAAAAGGTAGCTTTGGCCTATACACCTGATTGCCAGTGGCGAAACCGGGTGGAATTCATCAATGGTCGTGCTGCGATCATCACTTTTCTCGCGCGCAAATGGGCGCACGAGCAGCAATACCGGCTCGTGAAGGAGGTCTGGGGGTTTCGTGAGAACCGCATGGCTGTGCGCTTTGCCTACGAATGGCACGACGCGGGAAACCAGTGGTTCCGGTCCTATGGCAATGAACTGTGGGAATTTGATGAGGGCGGGCTGATGCGTCGACGTATCGCCAGCATCAACGATCTGTCCATCACCTCTGCGGATCGCCTGTTTCATTGGCCTCTGGGGCCTCGCCCCGATGAGCACCCGGGACTGACTGATCTGGGCTTGTAAGCGTTTGATCAAACAGCGGGCGGCATCCTTGTCGACATTATTAAGTCCGACTGCTTTCCGCCTTTCAAGCGACAGTTATCGGGCATCGAGCAGATTATCGGACAGCTTTGCGCCGTTTATGGGCTGAAGGAAACCCGGGCGGTCTGAATATCTCACAGAGGGCGGCGCTCGCGCGCCTGGAAGAAAATGGCAAAATGACGACTGCGGATCTGCGCGCGCGGAAGCGATGAAACTCCAGTCGATGGGCACGGTCTTGGGCAGGAAGGCTTGGTGGAGCGCAACCCTCATCCCACGGATGGCCGCCAGATTCTGTTTTAGCTCACCACAGCCGCAGCCGGAGCGAGACACAAGCGAAGCGTGGCCAAGCAGGAATGGCTGCTCGCGGCCGTTGCAAGGCTCTGCCGTGCTGACCAGTAAATGCTCCTTTCCGCTGCCACGCTGATTAAGCGCCTGGGAGAAGCCTGACGCAGGTTGCCGCCATGGCCGCCGCCTTTCGCGAGCGAAAACTGCCCGTAATCCTCGTCAAAGTCGTCGGTGACGTCAACCAGTTGGATAGGCAGCGTAGCCCTCGTTCGGCCAGCGAAAATTGGTGAAGGTCATGGTCACGCTAAAATCCAACGCCTTGACCTGATGCCACCATCCCACCGGCATAAACAGGATATCCCCCGGACCGAGCACGACATCGTAAAGCGTGGCGTCCGCCAGGCGCGGGTATAGCGTCATATCCAGTTTCGGATTATCGAGATCGGCGATCTGGCTGAAAACATGGCGGTGATTGTAGAGCCGTCCAACCTCGCCTGCCGGGAGCACGGTCAACCGCTTGCGCCCGACCAGTTGAGCGATAAAATTATTGGTCAGATCGTGGTGCAGCGAGGTCACCGTCCCGGCGGGGCCGATCCACGGCATGCCGTCGGGCGCCGCGCCATTTCGCGTAAGGAACTTGTCGAGAAAGCCCATATCCTGTGTCAGCGGGGCCAGCGCCTCCTGGTTGCGGTCCGAATTATAGGCCGTGATGTAGGCATCGTTCCCTGCCTCGTTGCCGGTGATCGCGTCGATGAACAGGTCGAAGGGCGCCAAGCTTCGATGCAAATCCTTTTCCATCTCGAAATGGGCGTTGGCATTGCGGCCTCCCTGGTATTCCACCACCTCGGAGCCGATGAGATTTCTCAGGTATTGTGGCGTCCAGCGGGTAAGGGCGGGCCAGTCGGCCATTTCTCCCACCAGGATAACGGGCCGGGCCGGTGCATAATACTGCTCCAGGAACTCCTGCGTACCCATCCCGATGCGCCGCTCGATAGCCATGCCCCCGGAAGCAAGCGAGCGTTGCCGTTCCAGCGTTCCAGCAACCATTCCCGTTTTTCCAGCGCGAGCTTCAACTCGGCGAGTTCGCCTGCCGGTGACGACGTGGCACGATGCAAGGTGGCAGGCTGAACGGTCGCGGCGATGACGTGGATGTCGGGCGGCGCGATCGGGACATCCGGCGTCGCCCGGCGATCAAAGGGGCGTAGCCTCAGCTTGGTGCGGTGATCGGGTACCAGCGTTTCTCCGGAAACATCCACGCCGCGATAATAATGCTTCTGCCAGCGGTCGGCAGGTACCTTCGGAGGATCGCGCTGGATGCTCGCGTGAAAGGCGTTCCGCGCCTCGGTCCAGGCCTGAAACCGCGCGGCGATGGCCGGATCGGTTCCTAGCGGGGCAAAGGCGGGTTCGAATTCCTCCAGCGCCGCGCGTGGCATCGGGAACAGAAAACAGAATGGTTCCAATGCCTCGAAGCGGACCGGCGTGCCGGGCCGCGTGAAGCGCCAGTTCATGGTGAAAGTAAAGGGTGACCGGTCGGTCTCGATGATGCCGGCCAAAGGCGCGATTGCGTCCTTCGCCCGGTTCGGCGATCCGCCGACCCACATGTTCCATCCCGGAGGCGTGCGGAAGATCGCCTGGATATGGAACGTGATTATCCCCTGACCGAACAGCGATACCGGCGCGCTATCGGCTTCTGCGCCGGGATCGAGCGTGATTTTGATCGCGGATGGCTCTGCGCCGCCGTCCCACTCGGCCACGAAGCCGCAAGGGACCAGCATCTCCCACCCGTGCGCATTGGCGATGTTGAGCGGCAGGCAGCGATAGGCGAAGGATTCGGGCGTAGCATCCATCCATCCGCGTGAGGCCGGGGCCGGCCTGATCAACGGCGCCCAGCCGGGATGCAGATAGGCGGTCAGTTCCATTTACGAGGGTTCTCCATGCCCGGATCAAACGGCTCGCACTGCTATTTCCCTGTGGGATCCAGCGCGGAAAGGGGGAAAACATTCTCCAGCTTGTGCTCTTCGGGCAAGATGTAGACGATGCCACTGGTTCCGGTGAAGGCCTTGAGTATGACGCTCTCGTAAAATTGCGCCGGAACGTTGATGCAGCCATAGGAAATGCGCTTGTCCAAGGGCGAATTGCTGGCCAACCGTTCCAGCCTGTGGTCGCCGGGGTTGCCGGTGACCACACGGTGCAGAGAGATAGCAGCATCGTAATCGACCCAGAGAATGTCCCCTTGCAGATCATGGCCCAGCGTCGCGACAAAGCGACCTGCCGGCGTGGTACGCTCCTCTGGACGGATCGTTGCCAGTTTTCGGGTACCGATGCCCGGCGTGGAATCGTCACCATGGGCAAAGCCGAGCAAGGCCGTACTGGCTCCGCGCAGCAGACCGGTGGCATCGAAGACGAAAACCTTGGCACCGATCTTGTCGACAATTACGAATGGCAGGCCGCCATTATCGCCCGATGACATAGCCCAATCGGCGACCTGCCGCACCTCGGGCGAGGGGGTTTGATCCAGGAAATTCGCGCGCATGGACCGATTCACAGGTAGCATCTTGGCCAATGGTGCAAAAGCGACAGGCGGGGCCGTAGTGACAACCTTCTTGCCCTCGGCCACCGCAATCGGCGTGCCATCGCCTTTTGCCGAGCCTTGAACCGGCCAGGCCCACATCGTCAGCAGCAACCCGATCCACCCGGTTTCGCTGAAGGTGCGGCGCATGCCGATGCCGGGCATGGGCTAGAAGCGATCCTGCTTCGGCGTCCGCTCGGCGGGAGGACGGTGCGGCGCGGCTGCGGGAACCGGTATTGGCGCGGGCGGGGCTGCGGCAACGACGGGCAATTCGGTAGCAGCGACTGCTGGCATCCTGACGCCTTGCACGAAGACCAATGGTGACGACCCTGACGCGGGTGCGAACCAGACCAATGGTGGTGGCAATATTGGAG
>CAZZYX010000047.1:0-23956 GCA_964658485.1 uncultured Acetobacteraceae bacterium
CCAGTTCTTTCTGATAAATCTCTTCATCGGAAAAAATTTCGCGATCCACGGTCCCATGCTCCGTATCGATGAAGCGACGATAACCGGCATTGTTTCGTTCAAACCTGGTGTCGGCGTCAGCCATGATTCCCAATCCTGATAGCGGCCATTTCCAGCTTATCCCACCACGGCCAGGATGGCGATTCAATAAGCCATTTGATTAATGCGTCGGACTTGACTTGGCAAGTCTTGCGGTAGTCTCTAGGCAGTGTATTCCGGTTTTCCGTTGTAATCTATGACTTTTATATACAGCGAAGTCCGACTACGTCAGGCAGGTCTCCCAGGCGATCGAGGCCACGCATTGAGCTCCTAAAAGGCCTCCCTGCGACTACCGACATGCCGCTTTGGCGCTGGACCAGACGTAGCGCCAATTGCAGGCCATGGGCGAGCGTTTCTCCCGCGATCATCCAAAGTAAGCAACATCGAGCCTAGTGAAGATCGCGCTGGCGCAAGCGTTGTCGAGCGCTGGCGGATCACGTTGGGTATTTACGATTCGCCAGCCGTTCCCTTAACAGACCCCGATGAGCCGAACGAAGTTATCCACGCGACGCAGGATCGGCCATCGCATCATCGAACACGACATTCTCCTCCGTGACAAGGCGGAAAAGGCTCTCCGGATCGGCGATCCGCTTTTCAAAATCGCTCAGCGCACCTCGGAACTCCTCATCCTCGAAAAGGCGACGCACGGCGTCGATGTCCTTGAACCGGTAAACATCGACCGCGTCATAGGGAGGGATCTTCTCTGCGAAGGGCGTGGGAGTCGGGATTGCCGGCGGCCCCTTGCCTGGCTGCGGACGGTTGCGGACATAGCTGCGGACCTCGCGGCGCAAGGCAGGACAGGCGGCGAGAGCGTCCGAAAGCGGACCGACCAACGCCTCGAATTCGTCGATACCCATTCCCGTCGGACGCCGGTAATACGTAAAAACCTTCACCGGCGCGGCGGCGAACGGCTCGTCGGGAACGGCCCGCCAAACCGGTTGCTCTACTACCTGTAGCGTCAAAAGCGTTGGCTGGTCGGGAAAGCGGCCTTCGTCCTCGCGCACAGTAATTGCATCGGGCGCAACCGGCGGCTCGGTCCGGATCACCGTCTCGTCCCGCCAGCTTTCAATGATCCAGTCCCTGTCGAGCGTTGCGCCCACTGCTCCAGGCGCTTCCACCGCGTGATTTTGTATATAGGTCCGTTGTTGTCTGCGGTTGGTGTGCGCCGCTTTGACTAGCGGCGCATGGTTATGCCGCAAATGGTGGAGTGCTTGAGCACGGGTAAGGCCGGGTTTTGCCCTGACCGCAAACATGAGTTTGATCACAGGAATTCTCTCCTCCGAAAATTATACTACAGTATGCCAACAACTGTTAATATTCGCAACAAGTGAATAATGCGTATTAAAAGACGTCTCGCTGAAATGGACTACTTGGAATATTGCTCATTGGCGGTTTCCCCAATGCCGGCCTGCTCGTTCAGGCTCAATCTAGCATCCAATTATCAGATTTTCCTGGAAACACACGCTCCGAGCGCAATCTCAGCAAGCCATTACTCTGTACTGCTTGCATAGCAGTACAGAGCCTGGTTTCTAAGGGGAGTTGGCAGTGGCCGGGGACTTTACTGGGGGCACGTCCGCGCCAGGCGTGGACGCTGCGGGCATTTCATGCCCCCAAACACTAGCGGCGTGGTAGTTTTGAACTTCCCACGTCGCTTCATCAATGATCGAGCGGCCATTCCAGCCATATTCCACTGTAAATCCCGACGGAGTGGGGGCGTAGAAGGATACCATCAAATCGTTTGTATGTTTGCCAAGTTGACCCACCGGCATCGCGCGTTGCTTGAAAATGTCCAAGGTTGTGCCAACATCATCCAGCTCATTGGCCTCAAGCAGGAAGTGATTCATTTTCTTTGGCTTTTTGCCAGCCGAGGGCGGAGCGGTCCCCAACACCTGAGCCATTGCCAGCGAATGGTGCCGAGGATTTACGTGGGTGAAGCACACTCTGAACTGCATCGAACCCATCGCGATGTTGATGAAATCGCTTTCTTTTACGCCCAGGCCATGTTTATAGAAATCCAGCATTAAATCGAGGTCGCGAACGATCATCACAAAATGCCCCAACCCCAGGTTGTCGCCTTTGAAACCTCGGATACCGCGCGGCGAATTGAAAGATGTCTGATCGATCAGGGGGCCATGATAAACCTCGGTCGGAAGGCCTTCTGGATCATTGAACCGGATGAGGCCGAGCACCAATCGCTCCGCTGCGTCTTCGGGGCTGCATTCGACAACTTCCACTCCCAGTGCTCTCACCTGGTTGGCGATCTGAGCCAGGTCTTTGGCATCCTTTGCCTCCCAACCAGCCCAAAGAATGTCGTCTTCGCCGCTAGGGCAAATCTCGAACCGATGGTGGTGAGAATCCATTCGGTAAAAGCGGGAGCCGCGCGCAGTACTGCCGTTCAACTGCAGGCCCAGCACCTCGGTCGCGAATTCACGCCAGACGTCGGGTTCAGAGACCCCAAACCCCAGATAACCGAGCTGGGTGACGCCCACGAGTTCCTGAGCGGCGGTGGCAGTTGACATGATGAGTCTCCTCGAGTCGAAGGCGTTGAGCATATGGCGAGCCTCCATAGGAGAGGAGGCTTGCTAGGGCAAGTGACCTGAAGCCGTTTTGCGAATCCGGACTTTTTATCGGTTGACAATTCATCGGTACACCATCAGTGCTCCGAAGGTAATTATCTGGTTTGCGTTCGGCCTATCGGCCATATCCCGGATAGAAATGCAACGTGCCGGAAGAGCCGGGCTCAAGTGAGGGAGAGACAAACATGATATACCAACAACATAGCAGCTTGCACGATTTGTTATCATCGGTCGCAAAAGTCGGCATATTGGGCAGCCTGTCGGTTTGGGCCACGTGCGTTCAAGGCCAGACCGTGCAGGGTTCGACCGCTCAGAGCCAAACGGCACCGGCGGCAACGGCTGGAACCCAACAGGCAGCTGCGCCCGCTGCTGCAAACGCCGATGACGGACAGATTGTGGTTACGGCGCAGAAGCGCAACTCGTTTATCCAAGACACGCCGATCTCGATGAACGCCTTTCGGTCGGAAGACATTCGCAAGGCAGACGTCAGCGACATTTCTGGCCTGACCCGGCTTGCACCAGATCTTCAGATGACCCAGGTCAATTCCTTTCTGCAGCTTAGCATCCGCGGGGTCACCAGCCTGGATACGTCAGCGACCGGTGATCCGGCACTGACGGTGAGTATTGACGGCGAATACATTAATCGCGGCATCGCGATCGGCGCCGCCCTGTTCGATCTCGAACGGGTCGAGATCCTTCGGGGCCCACAGGGAACGCTTTACGGTCGTAATGCGACTGGCGGCGCAATCAATCTGATCGATGCCAAGCCGCAGTTCACCAACGTCAATGGCTTCCTCACGGCAGGATACGGAAACTATAATGCCAAGCACGTTGAGGCCGCGATCAACCTGCCGGCCAGTGACAAGCTGGCGTTCCGCATCGCGGCTTTCCACAACGATCACGACGGCTATCGGGATAATGCCCCGGCGCGACGTGGTGATGACGCAAATACCAGCGCCGTGCGGGCTTCTGTACTATTCAAACCCACCGACAGGCTGACTGCCTATCTCGCAGGCGAGTATGTAGATGTCGACCAGGCAGGAGTCGCGCAGTACGGCGTCCTCGTGGACTCGTCAACACCAGGCCTCACGCCCTACAGCTACACCGACTCAAATAAAGTCACCCATTCGAGCTTCATACCATCCAAGTCGACATTTGGGGAGAATTCGTCAAAGTTTGCCCTGGATAACGTCGGCTTCTTCAAGTCCAGGCAATATGCGGTTCGCGGCCGGCTTGACTATAATCTCGGACCGGCGACCCTGAGTTATATCGGTTCGTACCGGGACATAAAATCTAGTCAGTTCAACAATTCTGATGGGCTTGCACCCGATGGTGGTACGCATTACGATGTCGACACACCGAAACAGGATTCCGGAACCCAAAACCATGAATTGCGCTTGTCTAGCGCCCCTTCCAGTCCGCTTATTTGGCAAACCGGTGTCTTTTATTTCAGAGAGACCCAGAATTTAATTCAGAGTGTTTACTCTCCTAACTTCACAGGCGGCGGGTATTTTCCTGCTGCGCCGGCGGAACTATTCACCGACTACCGACCGGATTTCAAGTCTACGTCAAAGGCCGCCTTCGCCCAAACGACCGTTCCCATCATCAAGGATGTACTGTCGGTAACCGGCGGAATCCGGTACACGAAAGACAAAAAGACGAGCACCTTGATCGTTTGTCCGTTTGATGCAGCTCGATATCTAAGCGGAACCGATACAAGCGCGCCGGATTCTGCGACTTGCACAGGCCGTACCTCAACTGCGCAGAAGTCAAGCGGTAGTAAGCTGACCTGGACCGCTGGCGTCGACTGGCACCCTGCCTTGAACCATCTTATCTTCGGAAAGGTCTCTACGGGCTACAAATCGGGCGGCTTCGACACCGTCGGTTCTTTCGGCCCCGAGACCCTCACGGCCTACGAAATCGGTTCAAAAAATCAATTTTTCGGCCACAAGCTTACGTTTAACGCTTCCGCTTTTTACTACGATTACAGCAATCAGCAAGTTCAGGTTCTACTCGACCTGAATGGCGGCTTTCAGACCGAAAACGCGGGTAAATCGAGAATTTATGGCTTGGAAACCGATACCAGCTGGCAGATCGCTCGTGACGATAGAGTCAGCCTTACCGCCAACTACCTGAATGCCAAATACACGAAATATAGTGGCCAATATGCAACGATCAGTGGGGCCACCTACCCGGCAAATCTGACGGGCCACATACCTCCGCTTTCTCCCAAATTCGTTTTCGCATTGAGTTACGATCACGTCTTCCATATCGGAGATCTCGGCACCCTCACGGCCAGCGCGCTTGCCCACTATACTACCAGTTACTATCTGTCGGTCACCAACTTTGCCGCATCGAAGGTCGGAGCCTACGAAAAGACTGATCTCAGCTTGGAATACGAGACTCCAAACAAGACATTTTCGGTCCGCGGGTACGTCCATAACCTTGAAAATAAAGTGGTTCACACTTACGCGCAATATATTGCTCAACCCAGCGAATATGTTTTTGAATATAGTGAGCCTAGGACTTTCGGCATACAGGCAACGAAGAAATTCTGATATTCAATCGAGTGCTTCTTTTCTGCCAGGAATATCTTTCGTTGGTAGGATCATATGTAATCAAGTGCATTCGGCAGCCGGGTCGAGGGGCAATCAGGCCCCCCGATTCGGCTGCCCGGTGCGCGGACGGGGTTAGCGACGGTCAACTACGGTGCAGCGCACCGTTATGCCGTGCAAAGTCCGACGCGACCCTTTAACGTCCGTCGGCGTTGCGATTGCCCCATCATCAGCGCAACCATCCGTGGCTGCGTCTGCCGGTAAAATTATGCGGCATCAATCTTCGGGTGCGATCTGAACCCGAAGCCCGTCAAGTGTTTCATTGAACTGGATCTGACAGGCGAGGCGCGAACTGGCCCTTCGGTTGTCCGAGCTGTCGAGCAGATCGTTCTCATCTTCGCTCATTTCCGGTAGTGCCGTGTAACTGTCGGGATCGACGTAAACGTGGCAAGTCGCGCATGAACAGGAGCCGTTACACAACGCTTGCAGTTCATTGAACCCGGCATCGCGGATGATCTCCATGACAGAGTATCCTGAAGCGCCGTCGACTGCAGTTTCGCTTCCCGCGCGGTCGGAAACCAATAATTTCGCCATCGTTCATTTTTCCTTGATATTAATTATCGGAGCCTTGGCACATGCCTCGCATGTGATCAGGCATAACGGTGAGGGGGAAAATATCACAGATCATAGGCATTCAGGATTCCAAGGGTGAGATCGATCCCTGAATTCTATGTTGATCAGCGCCAGGCTCTGGACGAATGCAATTCCGAAAGCAAGGCATCTGGCCGGCCTTGGCCGCGACCAAGTCTCGGAAACGCACACCTTCGATTATGATTTCGAATCATGCTGATCCCAGGAACATCAAGTGCTGGACAGGCCGACAATGCATTGATAATTGGTACACCAACCTTGGCAATTGCCAATTGACCGCGTCGACGCGGCAGCAAAGGATTATGACGATGGAAAAGCTGACGTTGGACGTTGCCAATGGGATTATTGCCGGCGCCTTGGCCAAAGGTCAAGAACTGGGACTCAAGCCGCTCAGTGTTGCGGTACTCGACGCTGGCGGGCATCTGATCGCTTTCCAGCGCAGCGACGGAGCTTCCATTTTGCGGCCTCAAATTGCCATTGCGAAGGCTGCGGGGGCTCTGGCCCTAGGAACGTCCTCCCGGCGAATCGGCGAAATGGCAACCGCGCGACCAACGTTCTTTGGATCGATTTCCACGCTTTCGCAACAAGGTATCGTTCCGGTTGCTGGTGGCTTGCTTGTTGCCGGTTCTACCGGTGAGCTGATCGGCGCAGTGGGTGTGACGGGCGATCATTCGGACGAGGACGAGAACTGCGCTACCGCCGGACTGTTGGCCTGCGGGCTGGGCGCCGTCGATTGAGGCGGCATTTCGACTAAATGTGGAAGCGGCCATATTCGCCAAGCTGACAATTTAGGGCGGCTGGGGTTGCCATATGGCCCAATCGTTGGTAGACCATCAGAAAGCGGGAGTAAGGATTATGAACGAAGTTTCCGAAGCAATTGCGATGGCAGATTTCGCAGTCCCAGAACATGATGAAGCGGGGGTCGTCCCCCGGTCGATTTTATCGCAAATGGCGCTGCAGTACGAAATTGAGCAATATTACTACACCGAGGCGGCGCTGCTGGATGATCGGCGCTTCGATGAGTGGCTGGCTCTGTTCGCCGAAGATGCGCACTACTGGATGCCGATCCGGCGCACGATGACCAACAACGAACTTGACAAGGAATTCACCGCACCGGGCGCAATGTCGTTTTTCGACGACGACCGGATGATGCTGGCCGCGCGGGTCAAGAAACTCGACACCGGCTATAGCTGGTCGGAAGATCCGCCGTCGCGAACTCGCCATCTCATTACCAACATCCGGATCGTGCGCGACGAAGCCAGCGAACTCCGGGTGCACACGAACTTTCACCTCTATCGCACCCGGCTGAACTCGGAAGAGGATAACTGGATCGGCTCGCGAAAAGATGTCCTGCGCCGCACGTCCGACGGTTTGAAGATCGTCAGTCGCCATATTCTGCTTGAGCAGACCGTGCTGCTGTCGCGCAACCTTAGCAGCTTCTTCTAGGTCCGGACGCGATGACGAATAAATCGGCCAGCGGCCTGATTAGCGTCGCCCGTGTCCATGCCGAATTACTGGTCGGCACTGTTCAACTCGTCGATGGATGCCGGTCGGTCGACGCAAAGCAAGTGATGGAGAAATGCAGTGGCTGATGCTGACAGCAGGTTTGAGCAAGCCCCCGGAGATTACCGGCGGTTTGTGGATATGGCTAACGGGACCGTGGATCGCGAAATTTTTTCCGATAAGGATATTTATCAGAAAGAACTGGAGCAGATTTTTGCGCGGGCGTGGAACTTCATGTGCCACGAGTCGCAGATTGCAAAGCCGGGCGATTTTTTCTGCAATTTCATCGGTGAAGAAAGCGTCATCGCGACGCGTGACCGCAAGGGTGGTTTGCAGGTATTCCTGAATACCTGCCGCCATCGCGGTAACGCGGTGTGCCGCGCCGATTCCGGTCATGCCTCCTCGTTCATGTGCACCTATCATGGCTGGACCTACGACCTCGAAGGCAATCTGAAGGGTGTTCCGGGCTTTCGCGACCTCTACCATGAGGAACTCGACAAAAGCCAATGGGGCCTGATCAAGGCCGGGCGCGTGGAAAGCTACAAGGGCTTCGTCTTCGCGACCATGGATGCCGACGCCCCGCCGCTCGAGGAATTTCTCGGCGAGGCCGGGCGCATGGGCATGGATCAGATCGCGGCTCGCGGCGATATGATGGTCATCGACGGAGTCCAGAAGTACACGGTCGATTGCAACTGGAAGATCGTGGCCGACAACACCTTCGATTGGTATCACGGGCAGGTCACACACGCCTCGGTATTGCGTGGGAACCAGGTCGGAGGAGGCCGGTCCGCCAGCGAAATCCCGGCGGAAATACGGGAGGCTATGGCTAAACCCCCGGTCAGCGACCATCATCAACGCGTGGTGATGGGTGAATATGGCCATGCGATCGGGGGGCCGCGGCTGACGCCGGAAATCCGCAAGAACCTGTCTATTATTCCCAGGGCGATGAAGATGCCCATGGCCGACCATGAGTGGCGTGAACGTCCCGAGGCGCAAGAGCTGCTGGGAGAGATCGGGTCTGACATCATCGGACATCCCAACATCTTCCCTAGTCTTTTTGTTGCCACCAACGGACTTCAGCTTCAACTCCGTCTTCCGAAGGGGCCCGACTCCACGGAAGTCTGGTGGTTCACGCTCGTCGAAAAAGGTGATGACAATCGTCGGGAGGCGGTCGTGGCGATGGCAACTCACATGTTCGGTCCCGCCGGCCTGCTTGAACAGGACGATGGAGAGAACTGGGTGCAAAGTTCCCGAGGCGCCGGCGGAGTCGTCGCCAGTCGATATCCGTTCAACTACGGCATGAATCTTGGTCACGGAGACGTCAAGCATACTGGTGGGGGCGCCGCCTACATCGATTCCGCCTATAACGAACATGCGCAACTCTGGATCTGGCGGGCGTGGGCCGACTGGATGAACGCGGCCGATTGGGAAGCGCTGAAGCGGGATCGTTGCCCGCCACCCAGCGGCACCATCTAGGCCGGATCGATATTTCCAAACGGTGCTGATCGATGTTTCATATGGCTCTGTATTGCGGCGTGGAACAAGTGACGGGGCCAAGCGCTGCCGGTTAGAGTGGGCAGGCACGAAGATCACTTTGCTGGTGCAGGCCCGGTGCTGGAGTATTCTGAGCGGTGATGTCATGGCCTTACAAGCCCATGACATCACCGCTGCACCGTTTATTATGTAAAGTCGGGAAGCCGATGCCATCCTCGTCACAAAGCCATGATAGTAATGGTTGGCGAGGGACGGTTTCCCATGTGGAACACGGGTGGTGTTCCCGCTCGAAGACAATCACAAGGTCTTCATAGCGCCAGGCTTGAAAGCTTGCACGTTGAGCCGCTTCAGCGCCGGAGAAGATATTGTTGCGCGCGGCCCATCCAGCCACAGCAAATGGAGCGGTTGTAAACCGTCCGGTGTGGACCCTACCGGACGCGCAGGTCACGCCAGCGCAGGACGTTTCTGATCACGAAGATGACGCCGCTGTAATCAGCGGGCGTCAAGCCTGCGTAGTTCTATGTAACCCCCTGCGGGCTCGTTTGCTCGCGCTTCTCCTCGCGGAGATGAGCGATGCTCGATACAAACGCCCGATCGGTCATCAGGAAAAGGCTTGCTGGTCCCGATGTTGCCATGTGCTCGATCCACTGCCAGCGCGGTAGCGTGAAGATGTCGTTCTTTTTCCATGTAAATTGATTGGACCCGATCCGGCTGGCTCCTTCGCCTTCTACCACGAGGGCGATCGCGGTCGCGGTCGAGCGCGAGGCTTCTGTTGTTCTGCCTACCTCATAACGCTCGGCGAAACAGTCAATCGTCGGTGTAACGGGCCCACCATTCGTTGGATTTACATAGCGGATACGACGTGATCCATCACGTGCCGGGGCCATGGCATCAAGCGCGCTGGACACAGCCGACCATGGATAACGAAACAAGGGTGAATAGGCGTGATCATGCGCAATGACTTCGCTTACTGGGAGAACGCCACCTCCCGATAGCGCTTGATCTGCTTCTTTCGCCGCTAGTTGATTGTCGTCCGGACCTGGACCATGTTCGAAAAAGACCGTGCCTATCGCTGTACAGAGGGGGGCATCGAGCCCGTCCAACCAGACCGCTTGCTGCTTGCCGGGATGATAATGCTTGTGCCATGTCCATGATGGCGTGAGAACAAGGTCGCCTGGTAGCATCAGGCATTCTTTGCCGTCGGTCGTGGTGATGGCGCCATCGCCGGTGATCACCAGACGAAGCGCGGCAAGGGTATGACGGTGAGAATGGGCCTTTTCCCCCGGTTGCAAAATCTGCAATGCGGCCGAAAGGGTCGGGGTTGTAAAAGTAGTACCATTCAGCGCGGGGTGGCTCAACATTAGGGCGCGCCGCTCGGCATGGGCCATGTCGACCTCGGCAGCGGCACGATCGATTAGCGGCGCCATTTTCTGCCAGGGCCAATGCATCGATTCGAGAAAACGAGGCTCCCGTGTGTTGAGGCCTTTGTAGAGTTCCCATAGTGGCTTGAGATTCAGCTCAGCCATGGCGGCGATTAGGTCCGGATTAATCGCGGAAGGAACCGTCTTATCCAAGTTTTCTGCCACGACGACGCCTTTCAGGAACATTTTCAGCCGAGCTGTATTTGACCGATCCGCATTAACAATGTGCCAATGGTTGGTCAACCACCGATCGGAATCAACGCTCTTCGGCCATTTTGCACCATGCTTGCTCCATCTCCTCCCGCGCTATGCTGCCTAAATCGACAATGTTCCGCTGACCCGGTTCCTCGGCGAACCGAGCTATTCCTTCAGTGAAGCTTTGGCGCTGCTTGGCGCGCTCCAGCCACTTCGCCACGCGAGGATATTCGTTGAAAATGGAATGGAGAGACAAGGCCTCGAGGCGCGCAAAGAACGGGACAAGGCCGATGTCGGCGAGACTGAAAGCGCCATCAACCAACCACGGCCCGCGCTGCAGGGCCAATTCCATATCGTCCATCAGCCCGCAAAGACGAACCAGGGCAATCGTCAGGGCGTTCGCAGCCATTCCGTCGCGCATAAGCTCCTCCCACTTCTGCCGCTTCGCCAGATCGGGAATGTCACGCGCCCAAGCCGCTTGTTGTTCGGCAGTCCGCCTTCGCTGAAGCGGGCAAAATACGATAACACTCGTAACAGTGTTGATTGCGTCGTGAACGCCGTCTTCCTGTTTGGTCCAAAGACGGGTCTGCGCCCGTTCAAAAGCCCTGTTCGATCGCAGCGGATAGTCAACGAACGCATCATCCAGATATTCGCATATAACTGTCGATTCGACTACTATCTTGTCGTCGTGAACAATTGTCGGAACAACCCCTTTTGCGTTGAGGGCTATGTATTCCGGCTTACGTTGTTCTCCTTTACTCAAATCGACTATGCGGCCGTCCCACTCTAATTGTTTTTCCGCCAGAACGAGGCGCACTTTGGCGGCGCATACCGAAGTGAGATGGTGGTAGAGCGTAAGCTTTGCCATGTGACTTTAATGCTCCAGCCGACCCAGGCTTAAATTCCCGCCTGGGTCGAAATTACAGATCCTGGCGCTAGGTACCCACTTTTTGTCATCACGCTCTAGAGGCGATGACACGTTGCCAACCGGCCGTGGCGCGTCGATCAATCGATCATTGCGCTTTCAAGGCGCGGCGGCTTTCGACGATATCCAGAGCGACGTCCACGATCATGTCCTCCTGACCTCCAACCATGCGCCTGCTGCCTAGCTCCACCAGAATATCCCGCGTATCGACTCCGTATTCGATGCTGGCCTTTTCGGCGTGGCGCAGGAAGCTGGAGTAGACCCCGGCATAACCCAGGCTGAGCGTCTCACGATCGACGCGCACCGGACGGTCCTGCAGTGGTCGAACGAGATCCTCGGCCGCGTCCATCAGCTTGAACAGGTCACACCCATGTTTCCAGCCCTTGCGGTCCGCAGCGGCAATAAACACCTCGAGCGGTGCGTTACCCGCGCCCGCGCCCATACCCGCAAGCGAGGCATCGATGCGAATTGCCCCAGCTTGAGCGCCGACGATCGAGTTGGCAACGCCAAGCGACAGATTGTGATGAGCATGGATACCCCGCTGCGTTTCAGGACGCAGAACCCGGTCATAGGCCTGCAGCCGCGCGACATAGCCGTCCATGTCCAGCGCGCCGCCGCTGTCCGTGACATAAATGCAGGTTGCGCCGTAGTCCTCCATCAATTTGGCTTGCTGGGCCAACACCTCGGGCTCGACCATGTGGCTCATCATCAGAAAACCGACCGTGTCCATGCCAAGTGCGCGCGCGGCTTCGATGTGCTGCTTGGCAACATCGGCTTCGGTGCAATGGGTGGCGATGCGCACCGAGCGAACGCCCAGTCGATACGCTTGTTTCAGATCGTGGACCGTGCCAATGCCGGGCAGGAGCAGGGTCGTAAGCGTGGCTCGCTGGAGAACGTCGGCAACCGCCTCGATCCACTCCCAATCGGTTTGCGCACCGAAACCGTAGTTGAAGCTCGAACCGGCGAGGCCGTCGCCATGAGCGACTTCGATCGCGTCGACCCCGGCCTCATCGAGAGCCAGGGCAATGCTTTGAACATGACTGAGGCTGTATTGGTGACGGATGGCGTGCATGCCATCGCGTAATGTCACGTCCTGGATATACAGCGGCGTCTGGGTCGGATCGAAGCGCGTCATGCCATTGTCCTTTGCTGCCGGTGGGCGGCGATGCGCTCGGCGGTGCGCAGGCCCGCAGAGGTCATGATATCCAGGTTTCCGGCATAGGCGGGGAGATAGTGAGCTGCTCCCTCGACTTCCAGAAACACGCTTGTCTTAATACCTTCGAATGTACCCAGGCCCGGAATGCGTACCGGGTTGTTCGATCCGAATTGTTCAAACTGGATGCGTTGCTTGAGCCGATATCCGGGAACGTATTTTGCCACGCTCGCCACCATCTCCTCGATAGCGCGAGCGATGGTTTCCTCGCTTGCGCCCGATGAGAGAGTGAAAACAGTGTCGCGCATCATCATCGGCGGCTCTGCCGGATTCAGCACGATGATCGCTTTCCCCTGCTTCGCACCACCGACCTGCGATATCGCCAGGCTGGTAGTCTCGGTGAACTCATCGATATTGGCGCGGGTGCCGGGGCCTGCGGATTTTGACGCTATCGAAGCTACGATCTCTGCATAATGGACCGTTGCAACCGAAGAGACAGCCGCGACGATCGGTATCGTTGCCTGGCCGCCGCAGGTGACCATGTTGACGTTTTGAGCGTCGAGATGTGAGTCGCCATTGACCACCGGCACCACATAGGGTCCGATCGCCGCTGGCGTAAGGTCGATCATGACCTTTCCGGCTGCAGCACAGACCGTATTATGGCGCAGATGAGCGCCCGCGGACGTGGCATCGAAGACGATGCCGATCTCGGGCCACATCGGCAGCGCCTGCAAACCGTCGATCCCCTCGTGAGTTACGGCGACGCCCAGACGCTCGGCGCGTTTCAGCCCGTCCGAAGCCGGGTCGATACCCACCATGGCCGCCACTTCGAGCACGTCCGAGTGCCGCATGATCTTGATCATGAGATCCGTGCCGATATTGCCCGAGCCGATGATGGCAACTTTCATTTTGTGACTCATGCTACTGTGAACCCGCATTGACCAAGCCCTCCTATTTGCGCGCGAACGGAATTTCCGGCTTTGAGACCCACCATCGGGCCCAGAGCACCGGTCAGCATGATATCCCCGGCTTTCAGCCCTTCGCCAGACGCCGCGAGCGTGCGCGCAAGCCACGCGGCGGCGTTGAGCGGATGGCCGAGGCAGGCCGCACCCGCTCCGAGAGAGACGATGTCGCCGTCGATCGTGAGAGCCATGCCACAGGTAAAAAGATCCAGGTCGCGAAGCTTTTTGCGATCCTTGCCAAGCACGAAATAAGCCGAAGAACCATTGTCGGCGACGGTGTCCGCGAAAGTGATCTTCCAATCGGCGATTCGGCTATCTACGATCTCGATGGCGGCAACGGCGTATGCGACAGCGGCAAACACGCTTTCGGCAGTCGCGGCAGGGTCATTGAGATCGCGCTCCAGCACGAGCGCCACCTCCGCTTCGGCGCGAGGGGCGATGCATTTCGACAGATCGAGGATGCCTTCATCCTGGATCTGCATATCCGAAAACAGCACGCCGAAATCCGGCTGGTCGACGCCTAGCTGTTTTTGGATCGCCGACGCCGTAAGACCAACCTTGTGGCCAACGACTGTCCGGCCGCTGTTGGCCCAATAGCGAGTATTGGCGGCCTGGACTGCGTAAGCGAGTTCGCCATCGGTCGGATCCATCGCGTCGCGCAGCGGTCCGACCGGACCACCGTCATAAGCGTTTCGCAGCCGTGCGGCTACATTTTCGATCAAGTCGGTCATGCCTGTTCAAGCTCCCATCGCCACCATAACTGAACCCAAAGCTTTGCGTTGGCAATTTACAAACCGAACTTTCGCTCACATTGTAAGCAGATGAATGATCCGGATGGTGTACACGGTGGTCAGACCCTCGCCCGAAGCTTGCTGCTGCTGAAAGCGATTGCTCGCAGCGACGGGAAAGAAACGTTCAGATCGCTGATCAGCGACCTTGGCTTTCCCGAATCCACGGCGCGGCGGATCGTGCTGACGCTTGAGCGGCAGGGGTTGGTGACACGCTCGGCGCGAGGAGTGTACGCCGCGGGAGCTGCGCTTGTCGATTTGGCGGCAAACGTCGATCTGCAAGCAATTCTTCGCCGCAATGGCCGGCCTGTGCTGCGCAGCCTGGCTGCAGAGTTCCTGGGGACAGCTCATCTTGCTGTTCTGGAAGCGGACATGGCTACCTACCTTGTGCGCGAGGGTCCTGGGCTTGGTCTGTTCACCCGCGAGGGTAGCCAACTCGAGGCCTATTGCTCTGGAGTAGGCAAGGTATTGATCAGTTCGCTTCCCGCCGCGGCGCGCGAGACCTATCTGTCGAACGGCGATTTCGTGGCGCTGACCCCACACACCATTACCGATCCCGATAAATTGCGCGTGGAACTCGCTAAAGTTCGCGCAGAGGAGTTTGCGATCGACGACGAAGAAGTTGCCGAAGGGCTTTATTGCATAGCCGTACCGGTACGTGGACCCGCGGAAACGACATACGCCGCCATCTCGCTATCCGGTCCGAAAGATCAATTTGGCGCCAAATCCTTTGGGTCCGTGATTGCAGCGCTGCAAAAGGCGGCGTCTGCCATTGAGAGAGCAAGCGGTCTCACGCGCGATGCTCATGCAGTCCCGCCGCGTTGAGTTCGGAACACCACAACGCCCATGCACGATCGATTTGGCCGCTATTTTCCCTGTCGGCATTGGCGGCTTCCGCGGCATTGAGGAAAGTCGGCTTGCCCAGCATGCTGGCCGCGGTTTGTATTTGAGCGTTGACCGCCAGATAAATCGATCGAAAGACCACTTGCCTGACGTCGCTGCCCACGCAAGTCGAGCCATGCCCTCGCATGAGCACTACGGTCGAATTGCCCAGGCACTTGGCGAGCGCGTCCCCCAGGGCCTCCGTTCGCACCAGCATGTCGCTCGCATCGCCGGCGAATTCGCGAATTTCAAAAATTGGTGCCTTCGCTCCGATGAAGCCCGCCATATGGAATATTGGCCGCAGCGGCGCTTCGTTGACCACGCTGAACGGTATCACCACCGGCGAATGGCTATGCACGATCGCTTGGACATCCGGGCGGGCGCGATAAATCGACGCGTGAATGAAGCGTTCGAGAAAGGGGCGCCGGGCATCATCGCCTACCGGCGTGCCGTCATCCAGGAGGTGCATAAGGTCTGCCGCGGTCACGTTTGCCGGGGGCATGCTGCGCGAGATTATGAAACGGTCGCCGAGCGTTGGATGGCGAGCGCTGACATGGCCAAACGCGTCAAGCACCTGGTGGTGCGCGAGGATGCGGTTGGCCATGACGACCGCGCCTTCGATTTCCGCGATGGAGTCCGATGCGGGGGTCATTGCGGTTTCTCCGCAGGCCAGGTCCGTTGCCAAAGCGCCTCCAGCGCCGCCACGGTTTTCGACAGGTCCTTGGCAAGAAAACTGGCCATGACGTAGCGATCGGGGCGGAGTAAAATAAATCTGCCCTGCAACGCGGCAAAATCGGGGGCGTCCGTCGTGCTGACGGCGAGTCTCCTGTCGAGGATATTATCCCAGATCGCGCCAAGCGAGGTCTCGTTCACTATCCTGGCATCAAGGTCGATGCCAATCAGAACGAAACCGTCGCCGAGCAGTTCATCCATCAATACCGAGGAGCCGTCTGCGGCAGCAAGCCTTGGCTGCGGCAGCATTCGCCCGACGACCGCCCGCCGGGTACGCTTGGTTGGAAGTAGAAAGCCGTCTTCGAATTGCGGTGAGGGCTTGTACTTCATCTCCGCGAAATAGCTCCGCGCCTTTGGCCACACTCTGAGTGCGTGGAAAAAATTGCGAATTACGACGCCATGCCACACCGAGCGTGGTCCCATGATCGCGCCCATCCGCAACGCCAGCCGGATCATGCTTTTTACATGAATGCTGCGCTCCGATTCGTAGCTCTGGAGAAGCGATGGACCGATCCTGCCGCTAATCACCTCTGCGACTTTCCAGCCGAGATTGGCGGCGTCGCGAATACCGCTGTTCATTCCTTGCCCGGCGAACGGCGGCATCAGATGGGCTGCGTCCCCGGCCAGCCAGACCCGGCTCGATCCCCAGTGGTTCGCGACCCGTGCGTGAAAGTGGTATACCGTCTTGCGGATGATGCGGCTTCCCGGCTCAGCCTGGTGTTCAGCCAGTAGCCCCGCCACCCGGGCATCGGACAGCATCTCGTCGTCGGTTTCGTGCCCAAGCAGCTTGAACTCGTAACGGCGGGTCGAGCGTGGCCCGGGAAGCGCAATACAGGGCCGTCGCGGATTACAAAACACGATCGTTTCAGGAGACGCGGCAGGCGAGTTTTCCAGATCGATTATCAGCCATCGCTCGTCGAGGCTGCTGCCTTCCAGCTTGAATCCCAGCTGTTCGCGCATGCGGCTGCTTGCCCCATCGCAAGCCAGCACGTAGCCCGCAAGTATCTCTAGATTTGCGCCGTCATGGTCCTTGACGCGGAGAAGCACTCCTTCGGGCCTCTCCTCGAAACCTTCGACGGTGCACGAAAAGCTCGTCTCAACCGACGAGAAGCGCGAGAGGCCCGTTTTAAGCTGGGCTTCCAGGATCGGTTGCCGAAACGCGTTGCGACGCGGATGTCCGTAGGGCCGGGCAAGCGGCTTGACCTTGAGAAACATATCTCCCGCCGGGCCATAATACTCAGAGCCGTAGCCAGAAACCACTTCGCGATTGACGATATCGAGAAGGCCCAATCCCTGAATCACGCGCAGGGATTCGTCGTCGATGGACACCGCTCTGGGCTCAGAAACCGTAGACGCATTTGCCTCTATCAATATCGTTCGGATATTGGCGGCGCCCAGCAGATTGGCAAGTGTCAGGCCGGTGGGACCGGCACCCACGATCGCGACCGCGTAGTCTGGTTGCATGGCTCGAACTCTATTGAATTAAAGCCTGCGCTCGATCGTGTTCGACAACAGGCCGATGCCGTCGATCTCGACTTCGACGATATCCCCTGGCTTCATGAATACCTGCGGGTCTCGTTTGACCCCAACGCCGCCAGGGGTCCCCGAAACGATGACATCGCCTGGTGCCAAAGGGGTGAATGTCGAAACATATTCGATGATGCGAGCGACCGGGAAGATCATCTCGGCGAGAGTCGCCTCCTGCATGACCTGGCCATTGAGGCGTGTCTGCAGCCGTTGGGGTCCAAGCGGCCCGAACTCGTCGGGGGTAACCATCCAGGGGCCGAACGCTCCGGTTTCCGGCCAGGTCTTGCCCGGGACGAACTGAATACTGTGAGCCTGCCAATCCCGGATCGAGCCATCGTTATAGCAGGAATACCCGGCAACATGAGCAAGAGCGTCCGCCGCTGGAATACGCCGGCCGGCTTTGCCGATGATGACCGCCAGTTCACCCTCATAGTCGAGATTGTCGCTCTCCGGGGGCAACACGATCGCTTTGCCATGGCCGGTCTGCGAGTCGGCGAAACGGGTGAAGATCGTGGGATTTGCCACGACTGCCCGACCCGTTTCCTGCCGGTGCTTCTCATAGTTCAACCCGACGCACAGGATTTTCCCGGGGTTCGGGATGACCGGCAGCCAGTTTGCGGCTGAGATCGGGATACGCTTGCCGCCCGGCGACGTTATGGTCGCCAGCTTGCCGGACGCAATGGCCGCCAGCAGCGACGGATACTCGTCGATGATGGCGATCTCATCTCCGTCGATGACACCCCATGCCGCGACGCCGTCATGGACCAGGCTACCAAAGCGCATGTGAAGCTCCAAATTATCAAAATACGATAATCCGAACTAGTTCTGATTGGGCGCTCGCGCAAGCCTCTATGATGAGCGTGCGCCCGCCTGCAAACCGGCGGAAATACGAAACGCAGCTTCACCCAATGCGCCAGCCAGCCGGCGAACGGTGTCGGGATGGAGCGATTCTTCAGAGCCCGCCACATTCAGGCTGGCCAGCAAGCCGCTTCCTTCAGGGACGAGGGGCACCGACACGCCCCGCATTCCGGCATCTATTTCTCCATTCGATACTACGAACCCGTCCACGCGGATTTGCCGAAGAGCGTCTCGTGCCGCTTCCCACGTAACGCCTAATCCGGCGTCAGCGAAGCTGGCTGCGTCCCGCTGATACAGGACCCTGAGCTGCCGCGGCGGCAGCTGAGCGAGGATTGCCTTCGAGGCCGATCCGCGGAATAGAGGCATGAGGCGCCCGCGCTCATAACCTACGGCAAAGGCTGGATTCCCGTCCGAAGCTTGAGCGACGCACATGACGCGTGTACCCAGAAGGCGACAAAGAAACACCACCGTCTTTTTCGGTTCAATCTGCGCGATGCGCTGCATTTCCGGCTGGGCGGCAGAAATAAGAGGATCGGTCAGGCGCAACAGGCGATCGTAGCGAATAATCGTCGGGCCAAGAACATACCTTCCGGCTGCAAACGGCGCGAGCAAGCCGCTGGCGGTTAAACTGGCGAAATAACGATACGTTGTACTTGTCGACAGGGCCAGCGCCTTGGCTGCCTCTTCAACAGACCAATCGGATTTTTCCAGATCGAAAAGATCAAGAACCATAAGTAGCCGATCAGAAGTTGTCATTCCGGTCCTTGCATTGAGCCATACGGTAGCGTCATGGAGCGGCACGTTCAGCCAGCAGGCGTCCCCGCCCGATACAATGGCTTACGGCGAGCCCACTGCGCGTCGTATCCCAACTGCGTCGTATGATCGACGACATGAGCCTGCGCAACTGTCTCATGAAAGCCGCGCGTCCAAGCCGGCTCGCTGCCGTCCCCTGAAATCATGCCGGATGATTCTCGCGGGCGAACGTGTTATCAGCGGGATCGATGGGGGTTCCGATTGACATTTTATCAAGATCGACAGAACCCGTTTCTGCGTCAATGAGCTGCGCTATTTTGAATTTGTCGATGGAGATAAAGCATTATGGGTCGTGAGACCGATCTCGATTTCCCGATCGAAGCACGTCTGTTTTTGCACGCCTACAAAGTCGTTATAGATAGAGTAGATAAAGAGCTTCGGGCAACAAGCCCCCTGTCTGTCACCGAATTCGAAGTTCTTTCTCATCTGGACCGGGCAGGCGGCAGGTTGCGCTTCATCACTTTGGCTCACCAAGTAAAACTCAGTCAAAGCCGTGTCAGCCGCCAAGTCGATAGTCTCGATCGGAAGGGGTATGTACGTCGAGATATTACTAATCAGAATCGACGTGCGACTTTCGCCGTGATGACCGAATTGGGCCAGTCGGTTTACAACGCGGCTGAGCAACCATTCCAGCAAGCTTGGCGCAGCCATTTTCTCGATCAGGTCGTCCAGGTAGATCTGGAGGCATTCAGGAAAACGCTGATTAACTTGATCGGCGATGTGCCGATGTTGCCCTGATTTCCGGATGGCAGAGTCTGATCCAAAGCTCGCAAAAGCGCGAATCTCGAAGTCGGGCCCGCCCCCGCCCCGACCACCCGGTCAAGGTAGCCTGTAGGGCGGTTGGGCCGGGGGGGGCCCGGTACCGAATACCTGAAACCGGGTTCCCGGTCAGACACTCGGCCCAGTTTACCCGCCATCCCGACGGTCGCTGCATCTACCGCCAGAGCAAGCGCCGACGCGACGAGAGCGACCGGCGGGGCTGGGCCTATCCTCCAAAAGCGCTAGTCGACTTGGCTGATGATGCTACGTCGATTTTGATGAATTCGCTCACCATGGCGTTGAAGATGGCCGCGTGCTCGATCTGAGCCCAATGACCGCAACGGTTGAACACCAAAAGCTGCGAGTTCCGCAGCACGCTCATAACCCGAAGGCTGGCTTCCAGCGGCACGATGCGATCATCACGACCGTGGACGATCATTGCCGGAATCTGGACGGACGTCAGGGCGGCAGCGAGCTCTACGGCTTCGTTCTTTTTGGGTGTCATCTTGCCCAGTTCCGAGCGCTTCAGGAAATTTTGCAGATGGCGCGGATTTTCGTTAGCGCTCTGGGCTCTATCGGTCAGCAATTGCTCGCTTACATGCGAGGTATCGAAGAGCATCACCTCGCATAAACGACGAAAATTGTTGATGGAAGGGTCGCGATAGGTCTCAACCAGCACGTGCATCCCGGCAGTCAGGCCAGCGGGTGACATCGTCATCGGCAGCCCCAGCCCGCCTACGGCGGCGGCCATTGCGACGATGTGCGATATGCGTTCAGGATATTCCACGGCCATATTGAGCGTGATCACGCTGCCCATCGAATTGCCGATGAGCGCGGCCTTCGGAATGTCCAAGGCGTCCATCAACAGTTTGATGGATTCGGCCTGAACCTTCGGTATGTCCTCGATATAAGGATCGAATTCATCGGACTTTCCATAGCCAGGCACGTCCGGCAAGATGACGCGAAACTGCTTGGACAGCACCCGCGCGTTGTCTTGAAAGTTACTCCAACCCGAAGCACCCGGCCCACCGCCATGCAGCATGATGATCGGGTATCCTGAACCCAGTTCATTATAGTGGATTTTCCACTTGGCTGTCTCGGCGTAACGGCTGGTGGATTCCTCAGTAAATTCTTGGCTCATTTCGATCTCTCTTCCATAAGAACCGTGACTGGTTTGCACGTGACGGCATTAAACGCAACTTAACCGTGCGGAACACGATTGGCAATTCGACAATTGGTAGGCATACATTTCATATTTATGGCTGTTGGGAGCGCCAGTAAAAAATTACGCGGAGCGTCAGTCGAGCGAGGGCCCATCCGGAGCCCGATGATTGGCGGTGTGTCGATATTCTGGTACCCGTGGAAAGAACGACCCCAGCCGCATTCGAATTTGCTTCCGCTACGACTTCACCCGGATCAGCCGTTTAGCTGGGGTCCAGTCGATGTGGAACGGCGACCACGCGGCCGAACGATTTGTTCAATGAAACACCAGACCACATTCCATCTTCGTCTACAGAAAAAACGAAGCAAAAACTGTGGCTTGGAAATCCGCTGATGATCGCCTCGCCAGTAAATTGGCCAATATTCTGGCCACTGCCATCGACGACATTGAGGTCGAAGTTTGCCGAACTCGATGAAATCTGCTCGATCTGATCGGTCGGAATTTCGGTGACTGAACCCCCCAGCGAAAACTCCCACCTGGCTTGGTGCCAATCATTGCCAGGCGAGAAGCGCAAATTGATCGTATCGAATCGTAGGGTAGTTGCCGGCATACCCCGGTAATGAAAAAGCTCCGCTTCGATCATCGGCTGCTAACCACCAAAGGCACTGCTGCCATCGTTCGACGCGCTATCCTCGACACTGAGGAAGGCGTCCAACATCGTATTGAACATGTGGGCGCGCTCGAGCTGGACCCAGTGCCCGCAGCGGTTGAATATCATGAGTTGCGAATTCTTCAACACACTCACGATCCGCAAGCTCGCCTCGAGACTTACGACCCGATCGTCGCGACCATGCATGATCAGCGCTGGTGTGGTTATCTCGGCCAGTCTTGCGACGACTGCTGCGCCTTCTTTCGCATTAGGCAACAATTTTCCCGAATCGATCAGGCGCAAGAAGTTGTCCAGGTGGTGCTGGTTCGCCAAGGCGGCTTGCGAGCGCTGCTCGAGCAGCTCGTCGGTCATGAACGATGCGTCAAACAGCATCGCCTCGCACAGCAGCCGGAAATTCGCAGGCGTCGGATCGCGGAACGTTTGCAGCAGGGTCTTGAGTCCGGCACCTGGTCCCGCCGGGGACATGCTCAGTGGAACACTGCTCGGCAGCCCCGTTCCCATCGTCACCATATGGGTTATGCGTTCATTGTAATTCGCGGCAAAGTTAAGCGTCAGCAGGCCGCCCATCGAATTACCGCAGAGCGCAGCCTTTTCAATCTCCAGGGCGTCCATCAGCAAGGCGATCGACTCGGTTTGCCGGCGGGTCACGGAATCGGTGTCGGTAAACTCTTCGGATTTTCCGTAGCCGGGAACATCTGGGACGATGACGCGATACTTGCGGGACAGCGGCCCGATATTGTGCTGGTAGTTGCTCCATCCGTTCGCTCCAGGGCCGCCGCCATGGAGCAGGATTAGAGGAGGGCCTGAGCCAGCCTCATTGATGTGGAACTTCCACTTTTCGGTCTGAACAAAACGGCTTGTAGAAGCTTCGGTTACGTCAGTCGACAAGGTACTCTCCTGCATTATTTTAGCGTTGTTGTTCATACCGCAACCTTGTCTAGCCGCGACGCCGCTGGCGCCGGCGAGCTACCTGAAGTAGCAGCGCCACCCGGAGCAGCAACTGGCATCGCATGGCCCCAGACACTGGCCACATTGCGGTTCTGCACTTCCCATGTTGCTTCGTCATCGATGGATCGGCCATTCCAGCCATATTCTATAGAGAACCCCGACGGGGTATGCGCGTAAAAGGAGATCATCCAATCATTGGTGTGCTTTCCGATCTGGCCCACCGGCATACCGCGCTGCTTGAAAATGTCCAGCGCGACGCCGACATCATCGAGCTCGTTGGCTTCGATCATGAAGTGGTTGATCTTTTTTGCCTTGGCAGATGGGGCTTGGAAGGCGGACCCGGGCGCTTGCCCTACCAGGGCTAATGAATGGTGCCGCGGATTGACGTGCGTAAAGCAGACCCGAAACTGCCTTGGCCCACGCGCGATGTTCATGAAGTCACTGATTTTTACGCCAAGCGCGCGCATGTAGAAATCGAGCATGATGTCGAGGTCGCGAACCATCATGACGAAATGACCCAGGCCCTGTTCATCGGCCTTGAAGCCGCGAATGCCGCGCGGCGATATAAACGGCTTATGGTCGATCAGGGGCCCGTGGTAGACTTCGGTCTGCAGCCCTTCCGGATCCTGGAATCGGATCAGGCCCAGTACCCTGCGCTCAGCTGCTTCTTGCGCGCTACATTCGGTAACATCGACGCCCAGAGCGCGGACTTGCTGGGCGATTGCTCGAAATACTGCCTCATCCTTCGCTTCCCAGCCTGCCCACAGCAGGTCGTCTTCTCCACTGGGACGGACCTCGAATCGATAGTGATGCGAATCCATCCGATAGAAAGCGGACCCGCGGGCATTGCCGCCGTTTTCCTGTAGCCCCAGGACCTCCGTGGCGAACTCACGCCAGGCATCTGGATCGGAAACTCCAAATCCCAGGTACCCCAATTGGCTCACCCCGACAATTTCGTGAAGACCTGGGCGAGTGGCTGGCATGTGGCGTATCCTTCGGGCTCATGGGTGAACGAAGCGAGCCACCAGCTCAAGGGCAGCCAAGTCGCCTCTTGGAATACTGGCGCAAGACTTGCTCTGTCAAGTCAGATCGGGTAAAAGGTTAATGTCGGTATACCGACGAGCAGTCGGCCGGTGAAGGCCTAAACCGGCCCGTGAAGGCCTGAACCAGGATGTGCATTATGGCTGATATCGACAGCGGGCTTGGGCGGACTGCCGGAGATTACCGGCAGTTTGTGGATATGGCTACCGGGACCGTGGATCGCGAAATTTTTTCCGATGAAGAGATTTATCAGAAAGAACTGG
>CAZZYX010000048.1:0-3224 GCA_964658485.1 uncultured Acetobacteraceae bacterium
ATCGCCGAGGATATCGACGCATATCTCGATCAGCATCAACACAAGACGATGCTGCGCTTCATCACCTGCGGCAGCGTCGACGACGGCAAATCGACGCTGATCGGGCGGTTGCTCTACGATTCGAAGATGATCTTCGAGGACCAGCTGGCTTCGCTCGAATCCGACTCCAAAAAGGTGGGCACGCAGGGGCAGGACATCGATTTTGCGCTGCTGGTCGACGGCCTCGCCGCCGAGCGCGAGCAGGGCATCACCATCGATGTCGCCTATCGCTTCTTCAATACCGAAAAGCGCAAGTTCATCGTCGCCGATACGCCGGGGCATGAACAATATACCCGCAACATGATTACCGGCGCCTCGACCGCCGATCTCGCGGTGATCCTGATCGACGCGCGCAAGGGCATCCTGACGCAGACGCGGCGGCATTCGTTCCTTGTCCAGCTGATCGGCATCCGCAACATCGTGCTGGCGGTGAACAAGATGGATCTGGTCGAATACAGCCGGGAGGTGTTCGACCGGATCGTCGCCGATTACGTCGTGTTCGCCAAATCGGTCGGGATCGAGAACTTCGTGCCGATCCCGCTTTCCGGGTTCAAGGGCGACAACATCATCTCGCCGTCGCCGAATATGCCATGGTACACCGGCCCGAACCTGATCGAGCATCTCGAAACGGTCGAAGTCAATTCCTCCGTGGATGCCGAAAAGCCGTTCCGCATGCCGGTGCAATGGGTCAACCGCCCCAATCTCGACTTTCGCGGCTTTTCCGGCCTGATCGCGACCGGCCAGGTCAGGCCGGGCGACGCGATCCGGGTGTTGCCTTCGGGCAAGACCAGCACGGTGTCGCGCATCGTCACCCTTGATGGCAATCTTGAGGAAACAGTTGCAGGGCAGTCGGTAACCATCTGTTTCGACGATGAGATCGATTGCTCGCGTGGTAGTGTCATCGCTGCTGCCGACGATCCGCCGCAAGTCGCCGACCAGTTCGAAACCACTGTCGTCTGGATGGACGACGAGCCGCTGCTGGTCGGGCGTGCCTATTGGCTGAAACTGGGTACGCAACTGGTTTCGGCAGTGGTGCAGGAGCCGAAATATACTATAAATGTCAATACTATGGAGCATATAGCGGCTAAGACGCTCGAGCTGAATGCGATCGGCGTCGCGCAGCTTTCGACCGACAGGCCGATCGTGTTCGAGGCTTATGTGGACAATCGCACCCTGGGTGGGTTCATCCTGATAGACAAGATGACAAATCGCACGGTAGCTGCTGGAATGCTGCATTTTTCATTGCGGCGTTCGCAGAATGTGCATTGGCAGGCGACCGACATCACGCGGGGCGATCATGCATCGCTGAAGAACCAGACGCCGAAGGTGCTGTGGTTTACCGGCCTGTCGGGATCGGGCAAGTCGACCATCGCCAACGAGGTCGAAAAGAGCCTCGCGGTGATGAACCGCCATACCTTCCTGCTCGATGGCGACAATGTCCGCCATGGGCTGAACAAGGACCTGGGGTTCACCGAAGCCGACCGGATCGAAAATATCCGCCGGATCGGTGAGGTGGCCAAGCTGATGACCGACGCCGGCCTGATCGTGCTGACCGCGTTCATCTCGCCATTCCGCGCGGATCGCGAACTGGTGCGCGCAATGTTGCCCGAGGGGGAATTCGTCGAGATCTTCGTCGATACCCCGCTCGAGGTTGCCGAGGCGCGCGATGTGAAGGGCCTGTATAAAAAGGCGCGGGCCGGCGAACTCAAGAACTTCACCGGCATCGACAGCCCGTATGAGGCCCCGCTCGACCCGGAAATCCGGGTCAACACGGTGGAAATGACCGCACAGGAAGCTGCCGGGCATATCATTCGCCAGTTGATGCCACTGAAATGAGGGACGCACCATGACCGATGCCGAGCTTTCCGCGCATCTGGCCCAGGTGACCGGGCAATTGCTGATCGCGGTGCGGACAAGCGGCATGCTGAGCCTGCAGGCGCTGGGCAAGGCGGGGGATGTGATCGCCAACCAGTTCCTGTGCCATGCCTTGCGCGAACAGCGCCCGCTGGACGGGCTGCTGTCCGAAGAGGAAAAGGACGATGCCGCGCGCCTCGAACAAAGCCGCGTGTGGATCGTCGATCCGGTCGATGGCACCCGCGAGTATGGCGAATCGCGTACGGACTGGGCGGTGCATGTCGCGCTGGCGGTCGATGGCGTGGCGAGCATCGGTGCGGTCGCGCTGCCGGGGCTGGGCCTGGTGCTGCGGACCGACCGACCCGGCGTGGTGCCGCCGCCGCCGGGAACGCTCCGCATGGTCGTCAGCCGCAGCCGCCCGGCGCGGGCGGCAACCGAAGTGGCGGGGCGGATCGGCGCCGAACTGATGCCGATGGGCTCGGCCGGCGCCAAGGCGATGGCGATCGTGCTGGGTACAGCCGATATCTACCTGCATTCGGGGGGTCAGTACGAATGGGATAGCTGCGCGCCGGTCGCGGTGGCGCTGGCGCATGGTCTGCATTGCAGTCGGATCGACGGCAGCCCGCTGGTCTATAACCAGGCCGACGTCTATTTGCCCGACCTGTTGATCTGCCGCCGGGAACACGCGGCGATGGTGCTGGAGCAAGTCGCGGCCGTCGTTGCCTAGCTGTGCTACCGTTTAATTTGATCTTGAACCGAGGCGCAGACAAGCCCATCTAGCGGCAATGCAAAGCGAAAACCCCTTGATCGCCGATTTCGTCCGCCTGATAAACAGCGCCGCCGGCACGCTCGCCGGCATGACCCGCGAAGCGCGGGACACGGCGCGTGAACGCGTCCGCGAAGCTATGGGCGGGCTGGACTTCGTATCGCGCGAGGAATTCGAAGCGGCCAAGGATATGGCCGTAAAGGCGCGCGAGGAAGCCGAGGCGCTGACCATCCGGGTAACTGCGCTGGAAGCCAGCGTATTCGGCCACGCGGAGCCGATGCCGCACGACTGACGCCTGGCGTCGGCGATGCATCTTCGCGCCCTTGCCATAGTCTGCGCGTCTCGGGCCCACGCCGAAGTCGGCGTGATCGTGCGGTTGCTGACGATGGATCATGGCCTGATCGGCGCCTATGTCGCGGGGGGGCGGGGCCGGCATCTGCGCCCGGTGGTGATACCCGGCAATCTGGTCGAGGCGGAACTGCACGCACGGGCCGAGGGGCGGATGCCATCGGCGCGGGTCGAACTGGTCGCCAGTCGCGGACCATGGCTGACCGAGCCGCTGCCG
>CAZZYX010000048.1:3234-23936 GCA_964658485.1 uncultured Acetobacteraceae bacterium
TCCTGCCTTGCACGCCGCGCTGGAGGCGGTGCTGGAGGCAATCTGCCTGGCGCCATCGGCGCGGGGCTGGGTACCGGGATTGCTGGCCTACGAAGCTTTGCTGCTCCGCGAATTGGGGTATGGCGATCATCGCGGGCGCGACGATGGCGTCGGACCCGACCTGCTGGCCGCTTTCGACCGCATGGGCATGGTGCTGGCCCGCTATCCGCTTGCCGATCGGCGCGGCGATGTTATGGGGTCGCGCGCGTTGCTGCGAGAGCGGCTGGCGCGGATCTGAAGGATTTACTCGATGAAAATCGCCGTTTTCGCCGGGGACGGCATCGGCCCCGAAGTCACCCGTGAAGCGGTGCGGGTGTTGCTGGCGCTCGGGCTGGACGGTCTGGAACTGGTCGAAGGCGATGTCGGCGGGGCGGCATGGCGCAAGCACGGCCATCCGCTGCCGCCGCAGACGCTGGAGATCGCGCGCTCGGTCGGGGCTATCCTGTTTGGCGCGGTGGGCGATTTCGCCTGCGATTCGCTCGATCGGCATTTGCGCCCGGAACAGGCGATCCTGGGTCTGCGCAAGGAGTTGGGCCTTTTTGCGAATCTGCGCCCGGCCAAGCTTTTCAAGGGCCTGGAGGACTGTTCTGCGCTGCGGCCTGAAGTCGCCAGCCAGATCGACCTGCTGATCGTGCGCGAATTGAACGGTGATGTCTATTTTGGCGACAAGGGCACCAAAATATTGCCCGACGGCCGCCGCCAGGGCTGGGACATGATGTCCTATGCCGAGGATGAAGTGCGCCGCATTGCCCATGTCGGGTTCAAGGCGGCCCAGGGCCGCAAAAAACGGTTGTGCAGCGTCGACAAAGCCAACGTCCTGGAAACCAGCCAGCTATGGCGCGATGTCGTGATCGAGGTTTCCGTGCAATATCCCGATGTCCTGCTCAGCCACATGTACGTCGATAATGCCGCGATGCAGCTGGTGCGCAATCCCGGCCAGTTCGATGTCATCGTGACCGGCAATCTGTTCGGCGATATCCTGTCGGACCAGGCCAGCATGTGTGTCGGCTCGATCGGTTTGCTGGCATCGGCGGCGCTGGCAGAGGGCACCATGGGTCTTTACGAGCCCATCCACGGCTCGGCGCCGGATATCGCCGGCCAGGACAAGGCCAATCCGCTGGCCTGCATCCTGTCGGCGGCGATGTTGCTGCGCCATAGTTTCGGGCTGGAGGCACCTGCGGCCCGGATCGAGGCGGCAGTCGCCGCAGCGCTCGCCGCCGGTATCCGGGGCGGCGACCTGGGCGGCAGCCATGGCACGGCGGCGATCGGCGACGCCGTGCTGGCGCATCTTTGAAATCCTGCGCGACGAAAGTATTCGGCCTTGTCCGGTTCGACCGGCTCCGCTAGGTCGGATAACATTCGGCCAGGGCGAGGTCGATTGGCAAGGAATTCTCTGTGATTTCAACCGGCATTGAACGCAGCCAGGACCTCGCCGGCACGGGCGTCGGCGATGCTTGGCCAGCTATCCAGCGCTCGCCGATGCGCCCGTGCGTACCCGCGTGAATTACTCCAGCTGGACCCGTTTTTCCGCGATCCAGCGGCCACTGAATAGTTTCGATCGCTTTGCGCAAGGCGCGACGCCGGTCTTCCTGGTGCTTTTCCTGGCTTCGGCATTATTGAACGTACTGATCGGCGTGTTTCATGAATATCGCGTGAGTCCGCAAGCGATGGACATGGATGAACAGGAATATTACGCCATGTCGGGGCAGATCCTGGCTGGTCATTGGGACTTGGGATCGCGCCGCACCGAACTATATCCTCTGGTCATCGCCGGTTTGCGATTGATCGACAGCAATTTTACTTTTGTCCAGATAGCAGTGTCGGTCCTTGCCGCATTGTCGGCTCCACTGCTGTATATATTGGTGCGCCGGCTGAGTGGCTCGGCCCGGTTGGGGCTGGTCTCTGGTATCCTGATGATGCTGTGGCCGATGCAGGCTTTCCTGGCGACATCGCTGTACAGCGAAACCTTGGCATTGCCGTGTTTCCTGTTGTTCATGTTGACGCTGCCCCTGGGGTCGCGGGCGGCGGGTGCCTCTTGGCAAGCGCCTTCGGATTGGCAAAAGGCCCCGGACTGGCGTGCGGCAAAATGGCCTGGCAGCGCGATCCTGGCCGGGCTGGCGCTGGGCGTTACCGCGCATATGCGGCCGATGTACCTGCTGTTCCTGCCGTTTGCGCTGGTCATTCCGTTCCTGGAAGAACGGTCGCTGCGCCGTGCAGCCCGGACGGCGCTGCTGGTTGGGCTTGGGTTTACGCTGATGGTGCTGCCGTGGTCGGTGTGGATGAGCAGTCGCTACCACCAGCCGATCATCCTGACCGCCAATGGCGGGGAAACGCTGGCGGGTGGATTGAACCCCCGGCTGGCGGCGATGACGAACAACAAGGTTCTTCACGTCGGCACCCGCGACGCCTGGCTAGGTCCGGGCAAATGGCTGCCTGCACCGCAGACCGGCTATCTTTCGGCTGCTGAAATCGAACTGCCTTATGAGGTCCAGTCCCGGCTGCTGAGCCAGCGAGCGCTGGCCTGGATGGCTGCCAATCCCGGCGATGCCATCCGGATCGAACTGTGCAAACTGGGCTATATGTGGGGATTTTATCCCTGGCATGGGGATAGCCCGACCAAGCTGCTGGCCGGCAGCCTGCCGATCCTGGCGCTGTTGGGGCTGGCCGTGACGATGCTGCTGCGCGGCCCTGGCCATTGGCTGGGGCTGGCACGCCTGTTGATCGTGCCGCTGTTCGCCAGCGGGGTGGCCCTGATCAGTTGGGGCAGCTGGCGGTTTCGGCAACCGGCCGATGCCGCCCTGCTGGCGTTTTGCGTTATTGCGATCGGCATGACCCTGCATCGCCAGCGCACGGTCGATGCAGGGCTGGAGCCAACGCATTAACCGGCTCTTGATTATTAAGGGGTTTTATTGGTTGCCGTGCCTGGATAAGGGCCCGGCGAGACACTGGCCGATGTTGGCGCACACATATCCCAAAGAAGACACTCGATGCTTCAGCTAGCCATTGTCCTGCCCACACTGAACGAGCGAAAAAACCTTGGGCGGTTGGTCGAGCGCCTCGATGCGGCACTGGCGGGCATAGCTTGGGAAGCCATATTCGTCGATGACAACAGCCCGGACGGCACCGCTGACGAAGTCCGCGCGATCAGCCTGGTCGATCCCCGCGTGCGCTGTATCCAGCGGATCGGCCGGCGCGGGCTGGCCAGCGCCGCGATCGAGGGAATGTGCGCCACCGCCGCGCCGATCGTCGCGGTGATGGACGCCGACCACCAGCATGACCCCAAATTGTTGGTCGGGATGCTGGCAGCGGTCGAAAGTGGCGAATACGACCTTGCCTACGCCTCGCGCTTTGCCGTCGGTGCCAGTACCGAGGCGTGGGGCCGCCCCGATCGCGTCAAGGCCAGCGGACTGGCCAATTCGATCGCCCGCAAGGTCACCGGGGTGGAACTGTCCGACCCGATGAGCGGTTATTTCATGTTGCGCGCCGAAATACTGCGCGCCGATGCGCATAAATTGTCAGGCGTGGGCTTCAAGATCCTGCTCGACATCCTGGCGACGGTTAAAAGTCCGTTGCGGATCAAGGAATTTCCGCTGGATTTCGCCGCGCGCGCCGAAGGCGAAAGCAAGCTCGACCGCACTGTGGTGTTCGAATTCCTGGTCGGGCTTTACGACAAGTTGCTGGGGCGTTTCATCCCCACGCGGTTTGCCTTGTTCGGCACGGTTGGAGCAGCGGGCGCGATAGTGAACCTGAGCGTGCTGGCGGTGACACTGCACCTGCTGGGAGCAAAGTTCGCGGTCAGTCATTATCCGAAGGAAACCGCCTTCATCATTGGACAGACTGCCGCGGCTATAACTTCCATGACTTTCAACTTCGTCCTTAATAATGAATTTACCTATGCCGACAAGCGGCTGCGCGGCTTCGTTCCGATCGCGCGGGGCTGGGCGAAATTTGCGGCAACCTGCTCGCTTGGCATCCTCACCCAAATCGGAGTATCAACCGCCCTGGTGCGAGTAGGTTTCCATGCCTATCCAGCGGCACTTGTCGGCATCGTGCTGGCGTCGGTCTGGAATTTTGCGCTGAGTTCGAAATTTGTCTGGGGAAAATATTAATAAAAATGCGTGTTTTTATGAACGGTAGCTGCCAAGTCACTCCAGATCCCGTTCAATAATCGTGGCCTAAAAAGCTTTCACCGGCAGCAAACCGCCGTCGGCAAAATTGGAGCTTGCCATGAAAACTCTCTCGAAACTGATCCTTGGCTTCATGTCCGTGGCGTCGCTTGCTGCGGTTTCGGCGCCGGCGTCGGCGGAAGGCACCTGGGGTCACCGTCATCCGCGCCAGCATGAGGTACTGGCACGCGAGCATCACCAGATGCGCCGCATCAATGCCGAGCGTCGCCAAGGTGAGATCACCGGCGGCCAGGCCCGCGCGCTACGGCACCGCGACCGCGCCATCGCCATGCAGGATCGCGCCGATGCGCATGCGCGCGGCGGCTCGATTTCGCGGCACGAACAGCGCCAGCTCAATGGCGAACTGAACGCCGATAGCCGCTCGATCCATCGTTGAGTAAGTACGGCGAAAATGAAAACCTGCGGTCGGCAAGATGGGATCACTCTTGCCGACCACCCGCGTCACCGCCAGCTTGCCAGCCACATCCATTGTTCGAAACTGGCGGTGCCATGATGCAGCGCCGCGCCTGAAATGATCGGGTAGAAATAGCCGAACAGCCCCGCCGACAGCACCAATGTCGCCGGAGCGGTCCAGCGCCAGAGGTTGCGTCGATGCCACATCGCGTCAAGCGCCAGTGCCAGCGCGGCGATCAGGAATGTGCCCGGCAACAGGTAGTGATAATAAAACTGCACCGGCTTGGCCGCTACCACCCACATCCCCAGGCAGGCGAGATAAAGCCCGGCGACCGCCAGCGTATCGCGTCGGCGGGCCCATATGCACCATAGCAGCGCCGGCAATCCGGCCAGCATGGTGAACGGGTTGCCGACCAGGACGATGCCGCGCTGGGCGCCGTCGATCCTCTCGTAAAGATACCAGATCGCCCGCTGGTTCGCGACCCACTGATACCATACGCTTTGATAGGGGTGCCTGGTCAGCACGCCTTCCTGCAAACCCAGCATATAATGCTGCCAGGCGAGGAAACCCGCCGGGCTCAGAGGATCCTGGCGATAGAAAAAGGCGGGCAGGAACGTCAGCCAATAGACAATGACCGGCACCCAGAGCAGCCAGAACATCATCTCCGCCAGCGATGTGCCCGCAATCGGGGAAGTCGGCCGGGCGCGCATCCGCAGCGCAGCCACCGCCAGCGCGACGAAGGCGATCGCCGGCGCAACGCTCCATTTCGCACCGATCGCCAGCCCGAACGCCACCCCGGCCAATGCCAGCCGCCAGCGCGCCTGATGCGCGCACCGCATCGCGGCGGCACTCTGCCACAGCGCCACCATCGCCCAGCCGGCCATGACCATGTCGAGCATGGCGATGCGGCTCTGGATGAACCAGCCAAAATCGGTCGCCAGCAGCACCATCCCGGCCAGGGTGGCGAACCGCCGCTGGCTTGCCCACCACAGCGCCCGGCCAAAGGCGAACAGCCCGGTCGTGCCCATGATCGCGCTGGGCAGGCGCCAGATCGACGGCGTATCGCCGAACAGGCAGATCGCGGCGGCAATCGCCATCTTGGCCACCAGCGGATGTTCCGGATTGGCCGATTGCAGCGCCAGCAGCGCCCGAGCGGCAGGAACGTAGTGTATTTCGTCGAAATACATCTTGCCCGGAATGCCCAGGTGATAGCCGGCCATGACCGCGAAAATCAGGCTGATCGCGGCGCAATATCCCAGTGGATCGCGTTCACGGAGGGTCATGACCTGCATCCCGCGCCGATATAACCAGGTGCCGACCGGCGCAACCGCTTGCCCTGTCGTCCGGTCGCTCTTAAAGGCGGGCGTATGAAACGTGCCACCGGCCAAGACCGCAACATCACCCAGAACTGGCGCCCCGCCACCCGTGCCGTGCGCGGCGGCACCTGGCGCTCGGAGCAGGGCGAAACCAGCGAAGCGATCTATCTGACGTCGGGCTATTGCTACGACGATGCCGAGACTCCGGCGGCGCGCTTTGCCGGCCAGGTGCCCGGCATGACCTATTCGCGCACGCAGAACCCCAGCGTGCAGATGCTGGAAGAACGCATCGCCCTGATGGAAGGCGCCGAGGCGTGCCGCGCCCAGGCCAGCGGCATGGCGGCGATGTCCAGCGTCCTGCTGTGCCAGCTCAGCATGGGCGATCACATGGTCATCGCGCGCGCCGCCTTCGGCCCGACGCGCTGGGTAGCGGACAACCTGCTGCCGCGCTTCGGCATCGCCTGCACGCCGGTGGACGGGCGCGATCTCGATGCCTGGGCGGCGGCGATCCAGCCGAATACCAAGGTGTTTTTCTTCGAAACGCCGGCCAACCCGACGATGGATATCGTCGATATCCGTGCCGTCTCCGATCTGGCGCACCGGCACGGCATCACCGTGGTGGTGGATAATGCCTTTGCCAGCAGCGCACTGCAACGCCCGCTGGAGCACGGTGCCGATGTCGTCGCTTATGCGGCGACCAAGATGATGGACGGGCAGGGCCGGGTGCTGGCCGGCGCGGTTTGCGGCACCGCCGATTTCATCAATACCAAACTGCTGCCGTATCAGCGCAATACCGGTAACACGCTTTCGCCGTTCAACGCCTGGGTGGTACTGAAAGGGCTGGAAACGCTGCAATTGCGCGCCGATGCCCAAGCAGCGAATGCGTTGACCGTTGCCACTTTCCTGGAAGGGCGGGTGCCGCAATTATTGCACCCTGGCCTGCCCAGCCACCCGCAGCACGCGTTGGTGCAGAAGCAGATGAAGGCCGCGGGTTCGGTCTTCTCGTTTACCGTGGCGGGCGGGCGGACGGCGGCAATGGCATTGCTTAATGCGCTGGAACTGATCGATATATCCAACAATATCGGCGACACCAAGAGCCTGATGACTCACCCGGCGTCGACAACGCATTCGAGCCTTTCCGCCGAAACACGGGCCGAGATGGGCGTGACCGAAGGCATGCTGCGCATCAGCGTCGGGCTGGAAGATACGCAGGACCTGATCGACGATCTTGAACAGGCACTCGCGAGTGCGCGACCCTTGTCTGTTAACTCGGCATTGTGATTGCGATTATTCGGCGCTAGCATTGCGACATGAAGGAGCTTTTTCAGCACGCCGCCATCACTCACGGGATCACCGTGCGGGTGGCCGTAAATTTCCTGCCCGAGCAGTCGCGGATCGAGGCGGGCAAGTGGTTCTGGGTCTATCATATCCGCATCGAGAACGACACCGGCCATACCGTGCAGCTGCTCCGGCGCCACTGGAAGATCACCGATGGTCGCGGTTCGGTGGACGTGATCGAGGGCGACGGCGTGGTCGGTGAACAGCCGGTGCTGGCGCCGGGGCAACGCCATGACTACGTGTCGGGTTGCCCGCTCAATACTCCTAACGGCAGCATGGCCGGTCAATATACCTTTTTCCGTCCCGACAACGGCACCTTGTTCCAGGCTGCGATTCCCTTTTTCCCGCTGTCGGCACCGGCTACTGCCGGTTAGACCCGGAAGGGCGCAGGATTGGCCATGAAGCGCACGCATCTGCCGCTCAATGCCTTGCGGGTATTCGATGCAGCGGCCCGACATCTGTCGTTCACGCGCGCGGCGGATGAATTGGCGGTTACCCCGGCTGCGGTCGGCCAGCAGATCCGCGCGTTGGAAGATTTGCTGGGCGTGGTGCTGTTCCGCCGTACCAGCAAGGGGCTGGAACTGACCGAAGAAGCCGGCGCCGGACTGGAGCCGCTGCGTACCGGGTTCCTGCAACTCGAGGATGCGGTCCAGGCGATGCAGGTCGGCCAGTCGAGCCATTTTTATACCATCGCTGCCCCCCGCGACGTATTCGCGGCATGGCTGGCGCCGCGCCTTGCCGGTTTTCGTGAGCAGAACGCTGATGTCCGGTTTGTCCTGGTCGATGGCGAGACCACCGATTTTACCGAAGCGAACCTGGACCTGGCATTGCGCTGGACCGAAGGTCCGGGCGATCTCGAAGGCGTGGCGCTGGGCGAGCCGCGGTGGGTGACGGTGGGCGAGGGCGACTGGATCGCCTGGCCCGGTGACGCCTTGCCGGGCGGCGAGAGTGACGGCAAAGGCGATGGTCCATCGCTGCATATCGGCGATGCCGGGCAGGCGCTGGCGGCGGCTGCGGCGGGCCTGGGCCGGGCGCGGGTGCCGCTGCTGCTGGCGCAGGGCTGGCGTGATCTTGGCCGGATTGCCGACTGGCGCGACGAAGCGGATTGCCGGCATAGCTACTGGCTGGTCGCGCCCCTGCCGCAATGGCGCCAAAAGAAGGTGAAAGCGCTGGTAGCCTATTTGACGTCCCCCCCGCGGAAGCAAGATGGTCATTCGATCGATCCTACTCCATAAACCAGCCGTGGCTGACGACCAGCGATTGGCCGGTGAGGGCATTGCTGCCGAAACTCGCGAACAACAGGGCGACTTCGGCGACATCCTCGACCGTGGTGAATTCGCCGTCCACCGTCTGGCCCAGCATAACCTGCTTCACCACGTCCTCCTCGGAGATGCCCAGTTCCCTGGCCTGTTCGGGGATCTGCCTGTCCACCAGCGGGGTGCGGACGAAGCCGGGGCAGATGACATTGGCGCGGACGCCATGCGCGGCGCCCTCCTTGGCGATGACGCGGCACAGGCCGAGCAAGCCATGCTTGGCCGTGACATAGGCCGATTTCAGCGGCGATGCCTCCTTGGAATGGACCGATCCCATCAGGATTATCGCGCCGCTGCCCCTGGCATACATATGCGGCAGGCAGGCGCGGGTGGTGAGGAAAGCGCCATCGAGATGGATCGCCAGCATTTTCTTCCAGTCGGAAAAGGCATAATTCACGATCGGATTGACGATCTGCACCCCGGCGTTCGAAACCAGCACGTCGATCGCGCCCCAGGCGGCGATGACCGCCGCGATCCCGGCGCCTACCGCATCCTCGTCCGTCACGTCCATCGCGACGGCCATTGCCCGGCCGGGGCTGGCAGTGTTGATGGCGGCGGTGGTCTGCTCGGCGGCGGCCTGGTTGAGGTCCGCGATCGCCACTCGCGCGCCTTCACCGATGAAGCGCCTGGCGATGGCGAGGCCGATGCCGCTGGCGGAACCGGTAACGATGCAGACTTTATCTTGCAGTTTCATGGTTTGCCTGTTTTTGCGGGTGGGGAAGTTGCAGCGATGTACCGAGCAATTGCGCGGCGTCCTGCGGGGTGTCGACATCGCGGGTGAAGTGATCGTCATCCGCATCGAACCAGGCGATCTGTTCGGGTTGGGCGTCGATGAAGGCGCGGGGCGGGATAGGCGATTCGCGCAGGTGACGCGCGATGGCAGCGGGAAAGATCACCGGGTTGCCACGCTGCCCGGCATGACGCGGCACGCAGATGCGGTTTTCGCCATGGCCGGTGAATGCAGCGGCCAGGGAACGGATGTCGGCGCTAGTCAGCAGTGGCTGGTCCGACAGCGCGATCAGGATCCCCGGTGCCGCCAGCGCGCTGGCAGCCAACCCGGCGCGGACCGAGCTATGCTGGCCGCTGTCGGCATCGGGATTGACAACCAGCCGGAGGTCCAGCCCGGCCAAAGCCGCCGCCACATCGCGATTGTCACTGCCGGTTACCACCGTCAGGCTCATGCCCAGGTCGAGATATAGCTGTGCGCTGCGCCGGACCATCGCCGTGCCGTCGACCGCCAGCAGCAGCTTGTTTATTCCGGCCATGCGTCGCGAACGCCCGGCGGCAAGCAGGATGGCTTCGAGAGGGAGGTTGTCGGCACTGCTCACGGCGCCGTTGTCTGCCGTATTTCCAGCGGGTGCGAAAGGATTTTACGCAGGGAATGGAGCCGCCAATAAAAACGGGCACGCCTCGCGGCGTGCCCGTAAACGTCAGCTTGTGAGATCAGATCAGAACTTGAACTGTCCGAACAGCCCGATTTCATCGTAGCTGCCTTTACCGACGCAAGTGCCCGAAGCCTGCGTGGCGAAGCTGGCGAAGCTATTGGCCGTCGCGCTGGTGCTGCAACCGATCACGCCATCTGTGGTCCCGATTGCACCGTTCTTGGCAACCTCACGCTTGTAGACCAGCGCCAGGTCGACGATCTTGACCGGCTCCCACTGCAGGCCGACGTTGAAGTAATGGTCGTGCAGTGCGCGATCGGTGATGTAGTTCGGCTGAGTGAAGTCATAACGACCGAAGGCCGTCCACTTCGGCGTGATGTTGATGTTGCCGAAGACCGAGTAGCCCCGCGCCGAATCCTGCGAATAGGCGGTAAGGGCGCCGGTCGCCGCGACGACCGGGTTGACCGTCACGTTGTTCCAGTTCTTGGCATAGAACACTTCGCCGCCGACGTTAAACAGTGCGGTCTTGTAGCCCAGGCCAGCATCGGCACGCTTGGCAGTGCGGAAAGTGGTCGGAAAGGCAGCGCCGGTCAGCTCCTGCGTGCCATTAGCACGCTTGCCGGTGTAACCACCCACGGCAGCCCAGAAGCCATCGTATTGTGCGGACAGACGGCCTTCGAGATCGACGTATTTGGTAACCTTGACGTTGCGGTAACCACCGCCGTCGATTGCCGAGACCTGATAGCTGATCAACCCGTGAGCGAGATCGCCAAGGACATGTACGCCCCAGTCGGCGGTGGTGCCGTAGCTCAGCCGATCGATCGTGGTATTTTCGATGTGCCGGAACCCATACTGGTTCTCGATATAGGGCACCCATGGCAGTGGCGCCGAGCCGACCCGAACGATCAGGGCGGGGTCAAGCTTGGCCTGCAGGAACGCCCATTTGACGTAGAAGCCCTTGCCGACGAGCGCGGCGGTGCCAAGGTTCGAGGTGGTTGTGGGGCATGTTGTCGTATATTTGCCGGTCGCCGCTGCAAAGGTAGTGACGCAGGTCGTGCTGGCCACGGTCGTGGACGGCGTCGAATAATTGGTATTGGCGGTTTCACCGATGACGTTGCTGATGTCCATCAGCAAGCTGCTCGACCAGATCGGGCTGAACTGGTGATCGACACCGAAATACATCCGCTTGATGTTAAAGCCGGTGCCGCTGTTGGCGTTGTTGCCGCCGGCGGTCTTCTGATGGATATTGCTCACGTCGAAGAACATGCGGCCATTGATCTGGGTATTAGATGCCCACTTCAGCTTGTCCGGGATCGCGGGATGCGCGGCGGCAGCGCTGGCGGCGTCGGCCTTGACCACTGCCTGATCGGCCTTTGCCGAAGCGGACGAGGCAAGCTGGGTAGCGGCCTCGGCCTGGGTGGTGGCCTGGCTGGCGACGGCCTGCTGGCTGCTGCCCTGCTGGTCGATCTTGGCTTCGAGCGAGTTCAGGCGCGCCTGCAACTGGCTGATCTGGGCCTGCGCTTCACGCAGTTCGGCGGCGGTCGACGGGCCGGTCTTGGCCTTGGCGGCGTGGTGATGGGTCTTGGTCTTGGCTTCGGCTGCCGCCGGGGCGACCAGCACTGCCGCAACCGCGGACAGGGCAATGGTGTTCAGGTATTTCATAATAGCTTCTGCTCCTCATTTTCGATTGACCCCGGCCAATCTGGCCAGGGCTTTCCCTATGGTACCGAACCGAGCCCGGCGTATGGTTACGCCGCCCCCCGGCACCGGTAAGACAAATGTCGCGCTAACTTAAAATTCTCAACTGATCCAGTAGAGATTTGGCCGACCGCTAAGGGCCCGTCGATCTCTCGACCACCGCGTTCCCTCACGAACGGCGGCTAGAATCAGATTGTTACAGTTTGAAGTAAACCGCATGCCATGAGCAATGTTGATTTATCGATGATGCTTTTTTGCACCAGGCAAATGATGAAGCTGGATTTGCGATCGGCAGATTATTCGCCCGTAAATCATGACGATCTGTTTTGCGCGCGGCAGCGGCATCATCAAGCGTAGCCGATCATGGGTTCGCATTAGCTGACCAGGCCCGCGTTCGACTTTTTTTATCGTCACACCCAGGCCATAAATTGGCAACCCGGCCTGCCCATTGCCTCGACCGACGGATATCCGGACCTGCCCCGACTGGCGGCCTGTCACAAAAACGTAATGCCGCGGGTCTAGCGCCCTCGTCAGGCGGGGTGGCAAATGTTCTGGATCGCCGACGCACACATGACGACCATTGTTGACCAGGACTGGAGACTCACAGATGTTTCGCAAGATCGCAATTTCGCTGGCAACCGTCGGGCTGCTTGCCGGCGCCGCCCAGGCTGATAATTTCACAGGCGCAGGCGCTACCTTTCCGGCACCGGTCTATACCGCGTGGGCCTCTGCTTACCGCACGGCCACGAATAACGAACTTAATTACCAGGCCATCGGTTCAGGTGGCGGCATCCGCCAGATCAAAGCCAAGACCGTCGATTTCGGCGCTTCCGACAAGCCGCTGTCGGCGGCCGATCTCGACGCTGCCGGCCTGATCCAGTTCCCGACCGTAATTGGCGGCATCGTCCCCATCGTCAATGTCCCCGGGGTGACCGCTGGCCGCATGCATCTGTCGGGCGGACTATTGGGCGCGATCTTCCTGGGCCAGATCAAGCGTTGGGACGATCCGCAGATTGCGCACCTCAACCCCGGTTTGAAGCTGCCGGCGCTGCCGATCACGGTCGTGCACCGTTCGGACGGCTCGGGCACCTCGTTCATTTTCACCTCGTACCTGACCTCGACCAGCCCCGCCTGGGCAAAGACGGTCGGCGCCAGCGATTCGGTCAATTGGCCGGCTGGTATCGGCGGCAAGGGCAATGACGGCGTCGCCGCCTTCGTCAAGCAGACCATCGGCTCGATCGGCTATGTCGAATATGTTTATGCCCGCAAGGATACGGTCGCTTATACCCTGGTCCAGAACAAGGCCGGCCAATTCCCGCAGCCTGATCCGACCGCATTTGCGGCCGCCGCTGCCGGCGCGCCCTGGGGTAAAACTCCGGGCAATTACGTGCTGCTGATCAATCAGCCGGGTGCCAAGACCTGGCCGATCAGCGGCGCCACCTTTATCCTGATGTACAAGCAGCAGAATGATGCCGCCAAGGCCGCCTCGGTTCTGAAATTCTTCGACTGGGCTTACAAGAATGGCGATGCGACCGCTGCCAAGCTGGATTACGTGCCCTTGCCGTTGCCGGTAAAGAACATGATGCGCAAGCAGTGGCTGCAGGTCCAGGCCGGCGGCAAGCCGGTTTACGTGAGCAAGTAAGTCTGACCAAGAAGCCGGATCGCGCCGCAATGGCTGCTGAAATGACGAATACCATGGTAACCGCGCGGGTCGGCGACCCGCGCGGCGAAGCCGTGACCCAAGGCGGCGACAGGCTGTTCCACGCGCTGTGTTTTTCAGCGGCGATGGTGCTGATGGCGACGCTGGCAGGGCTGCTGGTCGCGCTGGTCGTCGGCGGGTGGCCGGCGCTGTCGCATTTCGGGCTGGCCTTCTTCACCTCCAGCACCTGGGACCCGGTTGCCGACAATTATGGCGCGGCCGGGCCGATCGCCGGGACCTTGATTACCGCGTTCATCGCGATGTTGCTGGCGATGCCGCTGGCGATCGGGGTGGCGGTGTTCCTGGTCGAATTCTGCCCCAAGCGGCTCGCCTATTACGTCGGGCTGGCGGTGGAGCTGCTCGCCGGCATTCCGTCTATCGTCTACGGCATGTGGGGCCTGTTCGTGCTGGCGCCGTGGTTTGCGCTGCATGTCCAGATGCCGCTGATGCTGGCAGTCACGCCGGGATCGCTGCTCGACCGGATCTTTGCCGGCGTGCCGAACGGCGCCAATATCTTTACCGCATCGCTGATCCTGGCGATCATGGTCCTGCCCTATATCGCCACCGTATTCCGCGAACTGCTGCTGTCGGTTCCGCCGCATGTGCGCGAAGCTGCCTATGGCATGGGTGCAACGCCGTTCGAGGTGGTTCGCTCGATCATGCTGCCCTATATCCGGCGCAGCGCCATCGGCGCGGTGATGCTGGGGCTGGGCCGGGCGCTGGGCGAGACCATGGCGGTGACCTTCATCATCGGCAACAGCCACGCTTTTCCGAAAAGCCTGTTCGATTCCGGTTCGACCCTGGCTTCGACCATCGCCAATGAATTTACCGAGGCCACCGGTGATATGCATATCTCGGCGTTGATCGCGCTGGGTCTGGTGCTGTTCCTGATCACCTTTGCGGCGTTGGCGGCGGCGCGGATGCTGCTGGGTCGCGGCGAGGTGGTCGCATGAACCGGCATCTGCAACGCAAATTGATCAATGGCATCTTCGTTGGGCTGACCAGCCTGGCGACGGCAATCGCGGTCGGCGCGCTGGTGCTGATCCTGGTTTCGCTGGTGATGAACGGGCTGGGCGGCTTCGACTGGCATGTGCTGACGCTGGACCAGCCGCCGCCGGGCGAAGTCGGTGGCTTGCGCAATGCGCTGGTGGGATCGTTGATGATGTGCGGCGCGGCGATGGTGATCGCGGTGGTGCTGGGTATTCTTGCTGGGACGTGGCTGGCCGAATATGGCGATGGCAACAAGCTGGCGGCGACGGTGCGGTTTCTCAACGATGTGCTGCTGTCGGCGCCATCGATCCTGATCGGGCTGTTCGTATACGAACTGCTGGTCCGCCCCTTCCACGGCTTTTCCGCGCTGGCCGGCGCGGTGGCACTGGCGTTCCTGGCGACGCCGGTGGTGACCCGCACGACCGAGGACATCCTGCGCCTGCAAAGCAGCGCCTTGCGCGAAGCGGGCATGGCGCTGGGCGCCAACCGCGGCCTGGTCATCCGCGCAATCATCTGGCGCGCCTCCGCTACCGGGCTGACGACGGGTGCCTTGCTGGGGTTTGCCCGGATCAGCGGCGAGACCGCGCCACTGCTGTTCACTTCGCTGGGTAATCCGTTCCTCAGCCTGAACCTGACTCATCCGATGGCGGCGCTGCCCACCACCATCTTCCAGTTCGCCCTCAGCGCCTACGATGACTGGCGGCGGCTGGCCTGGGTCGGCGCGCTGATCATCGCCATCGCGGTCCTGACCGCCAACATCATCGGACGCGCCCTGGCGCGCGGGAGCACCCCCAAGTGAAATTTGATATTTCGGTCGAGGAACAGCCGACCGTCATGGTTGCGCCGCCAATGGCACAGCGCGTGATCGATGTGCGCGGGCTGAATTTCTATTACGGCAAGACCCGCGCGCTGCATGGCGTGGATCTGCCGGTAGCCCGGCACAAGATCACCGCGCTGATCGGGCCTTCGGGCTGCGGCAAATCGACGCTGCTGCGGACGATGAACCGCATTTACGACCTGTATCCCGGCCAGCGCGCTGAGGGACAGATCATGTTCAACGGCGAAAACGTCTTGAACTCCCGCGATCCGGTCGATGCCACCGCCGCGACCAGCGGCAAGCCCCGCGTCGGCGGCGACCTGTCGCGGCTGCGCGCGCGGATCGGCATGGTGTTTCAGCGACCCACGCCGTTCCCGATGTCGATCTACGATAATATCGCTTTTGGCGTGCGCCTCCAGCGCAATGTCGGCAAGGCCGAGATGGACGAGATCGTCGAGCGGTCGCTCACCCGGTCGGCGCTGTGGGACGAGGCTAAGGACAAGCTCCACCAGTCCGGCCTGGGCCTATCGGGTGGCCAGCAGCAGCGGCTGTGCGTCGCTCGCGGTATTGCGGTCGAACCGGAAGTGCTGTTGCTCGACGAACCGGCCTCGGCGCTCGATCCGCTATCCACGGCCAAGCTGGAAACCGCGCTGGTCGAGCTGAAAGACAGCTTCACCATCGTGATCGTGACGCATAATCTCCAGCAGGCGGCGCGGATTTCCGATAATACCGGGTTTATGCTGATGGGCCGGCTGATCGAATTCCGGCCGTCGTCCGAAGCTTTCGTCAAGCCCGAAACCATAGCCATGCGCGACTATGTGACGGGGCGCTACGGCTGATTGCGCGACCGGCAATGGTGCCGGAGCGGACTATGCGGCGGTGGAACGTGGTTTGAGCGCTGGTCGATGCGGATCGTGTGGATCGCGGCGGAGCGCAACCCCGACCAGGCGTTCATACTCGGCTTCGGCAAGGCCATACCCACCCGCTGCCAGCCGTTCCAGGCCAAGTCGGTCGTTGATGGTAATCGAGCGTCGCTCGGTGGTTATCAGATGGCGATTGCTCAGATTCGTCAGAGCTCCGGTTACGCCCGCCCGGCGAACACCCAGCATCATGCTGATGAAATCATGCGTCAGCGGCAGGTTGTTACCCTCTACCCGGTCATGACACATGAGCAACCAGCGAGCGAGCCGCTGGTCGATGGTCTGGCCGGCGGCGGCGATCGAGGTCGACAACTGGATCATCATCGATTGCACATATTTGAGCAGATGCAGCCGCAGCGTGGCGCTTTGGGCCATAGCCGCGTCAAGCACGGTCGTTCGCAGTTTCAGCGCCGAAATGCCGGTGGCCTGAACATAGGCTTCATGCGGGGAAAGGTCGGTACCCATGACAGTGGCCGTTTCCGACATGCCCTCGCGCCCGAACAGCCCCACCTCGCATTGTTTCCCGTCAAGCGTCACGGCGACGATCGATATGATCCCATCCTCGGGAAAATATACATAATCGATGTGGCGCCCGGCTTCGTGCAACTGGAGCCGGACCGGTAGATCGATGCGTTTGAGGTCCAGCTCAAGAAGCAGGTAATCGTCCGCTGGCATCGTATGCAACAGGATGTTGCCTATTCCCGATTGTGCATTGGTCATGACCAACAGCACTACTGCAGATGGGCGGCATCGGCATTATTTATTTAACACAATGTCAAACCGGCACGAGGACATTGCCGAACCGTCTGCATCGTTCCAGTTTCTTTGTTTTCATGTGATTTATAGATAAAAACCGGGTGCCAATTTTTGTCGTCACACTCCGGCCGGTCGGTTTGCGGCAAACATTGCGGTCTGCCGAGGTCGGACCCCGGCACCCTCTGCGCTAACTCACGCTTGTCCCCAGCTCCGGCGCGGTCACGCTGCCCGTGCGCTCCAGCTTGCCCCAGCTGGTACCGACCCCGCGCAATGCCGCCGATACCGCGCGGATCACCACGCTGTACATCAGCTGGCGATAGACGAAGCGCTGGGCCAGCAGCAGGAACGCCGGAAAGCGCTTCTCTCGCGTGTCGCGGCGATAGGCGACCCAGCCGCAGACGATGTCGATCGACGAGAACGCGAGCCAGTAGAAAAACATCCGCAGCACGTCGGTTTGCGTCTGCGCCCAGCCGTGTTGGTGCACGCGCAGGGCGGTGCCGACAATCGACACGACCAGCGCCAGGTCGATCGCGGGCGAGATCACCGCGAACACGATCTGGAACAGCCACGCCTGGGGCATGCCGACATAGGCGAGGCCGCCGGGCCGGCCCTTGCGCATGATCTTGCGATGTTTCCACAGGCATTGCAGCGTACCGAACGACCAGCGGAAGCGTTGGCTGGCGAGCGAGCGGAAGCTTTCCGGCGCCTCGGTCCAAGCGACTGCCTCTTCGTCGTAGGCGACTTTCCATTTCTTGCGCTGGATGGCGATAGTCAGGTCCTGGTCTTCGGCCAGGGTGTCTTCGGGATAGCCGCCGACATCGTCCAGTGCGGCGCGCCGCCATGCGCCCACCGCGCCGGGCACCACCATGATGGCGTCGAAGCGGGTCAGCGCCTTGCGCTCGATATTCTGCGCGGTGACATATTCGACCGCCTGCCAGCGAGTGACCAGGTTGACGCGGTTGCCAACCTTGGCATTGCCGGCGACCGCGCCAATCTTCTTGTCGCTGAACCAGCGGACCAGTTGCAGCGCGGTCTTCGGCTCGAACTGGGTATCGGCGTCGAGCGCGACGATGATCTCGCCGGTCGCCTGCTTCAGTGCCTCGTTCAGCGCCTTGGCCTTGCCGCCGTTGACCAGCGTCATCAGCTTGACGCGGGGATTGTTGCCATGGGCGGCGGCCACTATCTCGCTGGTGCGGTCCTTCGAGCCGTCATCGACGACGATCACGTCGAGATAGGGGTACGTGCTTTCAAGAATGCGCCGGACCGCGGAATCGATCACGCGTTCCTCGTTGAAGGCGGGGATGATGACTGTCACCCTTGGGCGGAAGGTCGCGTCGGGGATCGGCGGCTTGCGCCCGCCCGGCAGGACGGCGAGCGCGGTCAATAGCACCGCGCGCGAAATGCCCAGCGCGATGGCGAAGAAAAAGGTCCAGTTCAGTCCGACGATGATGAAGCCCACTGCGGTAAAGGCAAAGACATCGGCGCGGATCGACGCCAGGTCGACGCCCGACAGTTCTGGCATCACCTGGTCATGGGTCAGGCCGGCCAGCGTGGCGGCAGGGACGATGGTGTAGCCCGCCTGTTGCAGCCCGACGATGATCCCCGGCAGCGCCGCGACGGTTTGCGCGCGATTACCGCCGCCGTCGTGCAGCAGGATGACGTTGGCCGAGCGGTCGGCGGTGGCAGCCTTGACCTGCGCCAGCGTCTGGTCGACGATCGCCTTGGCACCCGGTCGGGTCCAGTCGCCGGGATCGACGTGCAGGCCGACCACGGTATAGCCATGGTTCTGGGCCTGCAGCGCCGGCCCGAGTTCATCGGGAGTGGTCGGTTCGGCGTCCCCGAAATAGGGCGCGCGGAACAGGCGGATCGAACGCCCGGTATAGGCTTCGACCAGCCGCTGGGTGAAATTGAGTTCGAGATTGACGCCGGTCGGTGATTCCAGCGACAGGTTGGGGTGCGTATAGGTATGATTGCCGATATCGTCGCCGTCGCGGATTTCCCGTTGCAGCAGGCCGCGATTGGCGACGCCGTTTTCGCCGATTACGAAGAACGTGGCGGGGACGTGATATTCCTCGAGGATCGACAGGATCTGCGGCGTCCACACCGGGTCCGGCCCGTCATCGAAAGTCAAGGCTACGCGCCGGGCCTGGGCGCCCGTGCGCTGCACGACGAAAGGGGTTGGTAACGAGAGGTAGTTTTCGCCGACGATCAGCTTGCTGCGCGGGTCGAAATGGACCTGCCGCTCACCCAGGGTCGGGGTGGCGGTTATGCGCAGGATTTCGCCCTGACCTTCGACGTCAACGTTACCTTCCTGATCGATGGACGACAGGTCGGGCATCGTGCCCCCGCGCCATGCCGCCAATGCCCGCCAGAAGCCGGGATCTTCCGAACCCAGTCGCCACAGGCCGACGCCGTTCACCCCCAGCCGCGACAGGGTGTTCATCTGGTTCCACGATGTCGCCGCATCCACCATCCAGACATCGTGGCGGGTGTTTTCGTCGAGGTATGAAAACGCGGTATTGCCGGAATTGCGATCGAAGGTCGGTGATGAATCCGCGTCGTTTGCCGCCAGCCACGCTTCTTCGACCGACAAGCCGTCGCCATGGCCATCGTGCCAGTCATAGGCATAGCTGCCCAGCGCGACGATGGCCTTGTCTGCCGGCAACTGGCGCAATGCCGCGATGACCTGGTTGTAGAACCAGGTGTTCGACGCGATCGGGCCGGCCGGTCCGTCCTGCCAATGTTCGTCATAGGCCATCAGGATGACCTTGTCGGCGACGTGGGCGAACTCGCCGGGCACCCATTCCTTGTTGCCGAGCGGCATGGTGACCGCGACCAGCCGGCCGCGCTTGTCGAATTCCCGGTTGGTTTCGCCGATCAGTTCGCGATATCGGGCCATATCCGCCGGCGCGATCGATTCGAAGTCGAACACCACTCCGGCGTCGTTGAATTTGTCGAGATAGGCGCTCAGGCCGGCGATGAAGGCCTTGCGCTTGACCGGATCATGCAACAGCGCGGTGGTCGCACCTCCGGAAAAGACATCCTTGACGACGTTTTGCACCATCGGCAAAATCAGCGGGCGGTGAATACTGTTGACGACGATGCGGCGCATCACCGTATCTTCGGTGATCCTGAGTTTGCCGCCCTGGTCGATGGCCAGGCTGGTCGGCACCAGCCAGTCGAGCTGGCCGATATGCTTCGCCAGCGACGGCGCGGTTTCATCGGACCAGCTCGGGTAAAACCCCACGGTGATAGGCGGCGCCGGTTGGCCGCGTGCGGCCGGTCGCAGCGTCGCCTTGGCATTGGGCGCGAACAGCGCGGTCAGGCCATGCGACAGCCGCACGACCTGCGCGCGGAAGCGCAGCGGCGTGTGCCGCTCGAAACCGAGCGGCAGCGGCGTTGGTACGGGAATGGTCAACACCGTCGAGGCAAAGGCTACCGCCAGCAGCACCAGCCCGATCAACGCAAAAAAGATGCCCCGCCGGGTCCAGCGCCGACGTCGCCCCGAGGGGTCGAAAAAAATCGGTCTGCCCAAGTGTCCCACCATTCCCAACAAGCGCGCCCGGCGTGTTCCCTGATCCTGCCAGGGACCTGCCGGTCATACCACCGCTGATAGCATCGCCCGGCGAGTTGTGAAAGGCCATGCCGCCTGACTTGGCGGCGCCGCGCCGACAGGGCTTGCATCGGTAGCCATTCCTGCGCAGTTCAGCGCGATGACGATCAATCACAATTTGCTGGCCCGCTTTCTCGAAGTGGCGGCTGCGCTCGGCGGCAAGCCGTTCCTGCTTGCGGGCGAGATGCCGCTGTTACGCTTTGGCGACCTCGATCGCGAAACCGGGCGGCTGGCGGCGCG
>CAZZYX010000049.1:0-16280 GCA_964658485.1 uncultured Acetobacteraceae bacterium
ATATCAAACCGGCAGACTCTCGTTATGACTGCGGGACCTTCGGGGGGCAGGTCACCCATCATGTCCTCCAGCGATAAAGAATACGGATATATAGCCTACATTGACGAAGCTGGCGACCCCGGCCTCAAGCGTGTGCGCCCGATTGATGAAAATGGGGCGAGCGAATGGCTGGTGCTCAGCGCAGTTGTAATTAGGAAAGCGCACGAGCCGTTAGTTTTGGGTTGGATGGAGGACATAATTGCTGACCTCGGCATAAAACAGCGCCGCGACCTTCATTACCGCGCCCTGTCCCCAACGCGCAAAATCTCTGCAGCGGCACAAATCGCCAACCTACCGATCCGTGGATTCGCGATTTGCTCGAATAAGAAGAATATGCGCGGCTATCGCAACCTGCGCGCGGAGACGATGAGTTCGCAGCAGTGGTTCTATAATTGGTGCATTAGACTCTTACTGGAACGGGTAACAGCATTTTGCGACGAACGAACAGCACTTGATTACGGCGAACGGAAGCCAGTAAAACTAGAGTTTTCTGAACGTGGCGGCATTCGTTATAGTCAAACAGCAGCATACCAATATTATCTGCGTGAGCAGCAAGCTGGCGGCGTTATGTTTCTCAATAAACGCGAACCAGTGACCAAAATGCTGGATTGGGATCTAATGGAGGTACACCCCCATGGAAATCGAGCAGGTCTACAGATCGCAGATTTTGTCGCTAGTTCGTTCTACCAAGCCATTGATTGCCTTGGTCCTGGTCAGTGGCTGACCAAGCCAGCGGAGTTGTTAAAACAGCGTATGGCGACCGAATGCGGGTTTCATCATGACTTTGGGGTATCGTTGTTCCCGACGCCACACCGAGCGAAGCTTACGAGCAATCAAAAGAAAATCTTCGAACACTACGGATATGATTTCAGAAAGTGGTAGGCCCCTGGCACCCGAGCCTTTCATGCCGTTAGGCCACGATCCAATGTGCGACCGTCACGAAAGGAGCGAACCGTTCTTTACTCAGTTCGCGGGGTTTATCCAACGTTGCCTACCACGCTGTGTGTGGACCTTATGGATGAAAATGTCAAGAATCTTCGTGTGATTCCATGAGGTTAAGCTAAGTTGTTGATTGAATCCGATTTTCCCAGCTCCTCAGCGATTTCACGAGTTTGCGTGGCGGACACGTCGCTTGGTTCTATGTAAAGGCTGTCGCGTTCTTATAATAATGAAATCCGTTGCTTGGACTCGCCACAATTTTGCAAGATGGTTACACGATCTTGAAAGGCTTCCTCAGTTTAAGATCCAGCCTGACTACTAATCCGCGCTTTAGCAATCCGCCCAACAAGCAGTATGTTAGGTAATCTTTCTGCCTCCCTTCAAAATCAGATTGCAGACCGAGATCGCGAGCGATCTCACTGTTTATCGCACCATCGGGTCGGCTCCGTAAGTAATCTAGTATAGCTAATTCTAATTCTGCTCTTGCTAGCTTCGCTCGTTCGCTGACGTCTTTCATCACTCCTCCCCCATCCGCAGCGCAGCGATAAACGCCTCCTGCGGAATCGACACATTGCCATACTCCCGCATCCGCTTCTTGCCTTCCTTCTGCTTGTCCAGCAGCTTCTTCTTGCGCGAGATGTCGCCGCCGTAGCATTTGGCGGTGACGTCTTTCCGCATGGCGGCGATGGTTTCGCGGGCGATGACTTTGGCGCCGATGGCGGCCTGGATCGGGATCTTGAACAGGTGGCGGGGGATGAGGTCCTTGAGGCGTTCCACGAGGTGGCGGCCGCGGGCTTCGGCCTGGCTACGGTGGACGATCATCGACAGGGCATCGACGGGCTCGTTATTGACCAGGATGTTCATCTTGACGAGGTCGCCCTGGCGCAGGCCGATCTGTTCGTAGTCGAAGCTGGCGTAGCCACGGCTGATCGACTTGAGGCGGTCGTAGAAGTCGAATACCACCTCGTTCAGCGGCAGCTCGTAATTGACCTGGGCGCGGCCGCCGACGTAGGTCAGCCCGGTCTGGACGCCGCGCCGGTCCTGGCACAGTTTCAGGATCGAGCCGAGATATTCGTCGGGGGTGTAGATGGTCGCCTTGATCCACGGTTCTTCCATGTCGGCGATCTTGACCGGATCGGGCATGTCGCTGGGATTGTGCAGTTCCTGGATGCTGCCGTCGTTCATCATCAGCCGGTAGACCACGGATGGCGCGGTGGTGATGAGGTCGAGGTCGTATTCGCGGGTCAGCCGTTCCTGGATGATTTCGAGGTGCAGCAGGCCGAGGAAACCGCAGCGAAAGCCGAAGCCCAGCGCCGCGCTGCTTTCCATCTCGAAGCTGAAGCTGGCGTCGTTGAGCCGCAGCCGGCTGATCGATTCGCGCAGCTTTTCGAATTCGGCGGCGTCGGTCGGGAATAGCCCGCAGAACACCACGGGTTGCACTTCCTTGAAGCCGGGCAGCGCCTCTTTTGCGCCGGCTTTTACGGTGGTGATGGTGTCGCCGACGCGAGCCTGCGCGACTTCCTTGATCTGCGCCGTGATAAATCCGATTTCGCCGGGGGTGAGTTCGGAGAGTTGCTCGATCTTTGGGGTGAAGCAGCCGACGCGGTCGATCAGATGTTCGGTATCGCCAGCCATGAAGCGGATATGCTGACCCTTGCGGATCACGCCATCGATGACGCGGACCAGGATGACGACGCCGAGATAGGGGTCGTACCAGCTATCGACCAGCATCGCCTTGAGCGGGGCAGTCGCGTCGCCGCCGGGCGGGGGAATGCGCGCGACCACGGCTTCCAGCACTTCCTGGATGCCGATGCCGGCCTTGGCGCTGGTCAGCACCGCGCCGCTGGCGTCGAGGCCGATCACTTCCTCGATCTGGGCGCGGACTTTTTCCGGCTCCGCTGCAGGCAGGTCGATCTTGTTGATGACCGGGATGATCTCGTGGTCATGCTCGATCGATTGATAGACATTGGCCAGCGTCTGCGCCTCGACGCCTTGCGCCGCGTCCACCACCAGCAGCGCACCTTCGCAGGCGGCGAGGCTGCGGCTGACTTCATAGGCGAAATCGACGTGGCCGGGGGTGTCCATGAGGTTGAGTTCATAGGTCTGGCCGTCCTGCGCCTTGTAGTTCAGGCGCACCGTCTGGGCCTTGATGGTAATCCCGCGTTCGCGTTCTATGTCCATATTATCAAGGACTTGCTCGCTCATCTCGCGCGCGGTCAGGCCACCGGTGAACTGGATCAGCCGGTCGGCCAGGGTCGACTTGCCATGGTCGATATGCGCGATGATGGAAAAGTTACGAATTTTCGCGAGGTCAGTCATGCCGCGCGTTAGCAGCGTGGTTGCGTGCTGTCAGCCCCCAGTGCCGGATAGCGTACCGGATAGCCTGGGTGAACATCGCAAACGCTTTGACTTCGGGCGCGGTTTGCGTCCTTGTGCGGGTGGCGCGCGATAAGCCGGGAGAAAACAGGTGCTGCACATTGCCATCATCGGGTCTGGGCCGGCGGGCTATTATACGGCCGAGGCGGCGCAGAAAAAATGGGGCGATGGGGTGCGGGTCGATATTTTCGACCGGCTGCCGGTGCCGTTCGGGCTGATCCGCAGCGGGGTTGCGCCCGATCACCAGTCGATCAAGGGCGTGTCGCGGCGGTACGAGGCGGTGGCGCTGTCGGACAATGTTCGTTTCATCGGCAATGTCACGGTCGGGCCCGATATTTCGATCGCCGAGTTGCAAGATTTGTACGACGCAGTGGTGCTGGCGACAGGCGCGCCGCATGACAAGCTGCTGGGGCTGCCGGGCGAGCATCTGAGCAATGTCCATGGCAGCGCCGCGTTTGTTGGCTGGTACAATGGTCACCCGCAGTTCGCCGATCTCGACCCCGATTTGAGCGGAGGCGCGGCGGTGGTGATCGGCAACGGCAATGTCGCGCTGGACGTGGCGCGGATACTGGCGAAGACCCGCGCCGAGTTTGCCGGCAGCGATATCGTCGCCCATGCGCTCGACCGGCTCGATGACTCGAAGTTGGCGCGGATTACGGTGCTGGGCCGGCGCGGGCCGCATCAGATCGCGATGACTCCGAAGGAACTGGGCGAGTTGGGGCATCTGGCGCGGGCGCGGCCGGTGGTCGATCCGGCGGACTTGCCAGACGTGGCCGAGGATGCGCTGCTCGATCCGGGCCAGCGTAAGTCGGTGATGCATCTGCGCAGTTTTGCCGCGGCGGCGGCGGACAAGCCGCTGGAGATCGTGTTCGACTTTTTTGCCGCGCCCAGGGCGATCCTGGGCGATGACGAGGGCAAGGTCGCCGCGGTGGAGGTGGAACGCACGCGCCTCGGATCTGGCGTGGATGCGGGCCGCGCGGTCGGCACCGGCGAGATCTATCGCATTCCGGCCAGCCTGGTGGTGGCGTGCATCGGCTACCAGACTTCGCCCATACCGGGCGTGCCGTTCGATGAAACCGGGGGCCGTTTCGCCAATGACGAAGGCCGGATAATGGCGGGGCTGTACTGCGTCGGCTGGGCACGGCGCGGGCCGTCGGGGACGATCGGCACCAATCGGCCGGACGGCTTCGGTGTGATCGACAAGGTCGCCGAAGATATCGGCGATGGGGGTAAAGCCGGCGGCGACGGCTTCGACCGGCTGGCGGCAGGGCGCAAGCTGGCGATCGTTGAATTCAAAGACTGGCAGAAGATCGAAGAAGCCGAGACCAAACGCGCCCGCGAAGATGCGCCGCGCGAGAAATTCGTCAACTTGCAGGAGATGATCGCGGCGGCCGGGAAGACCTGACGCGGGCGCAGGCAGGGCAAGTCCGGGTATCAAAAAAAAGGGGCGCCGCAGCGCCCCTTTCCGTAATTTCAGCGATGCCCCGTTCAGGCGGCTTCGCCCTCGGCGTGGTCTTCCAGCAAGTCGGCTGGAATTTCGCCGGGTTCGGCATTCGGGTCGTAAGCTTCGGTGAAGCCGGCGGTGTCCTGTTCGAACATCGCTGCCATCACGTCCACGCCCTTGGCCTGAAGCTCGGCTTCGTCAGGCGAGCGGGCGACGTTGACCTTGACCATCACCGCGACTTCGGGGTGCAGCGAAACGCGCACGTTGAAGACGCCGATGGTCTTGATCGGGCGTTCCAGCACGATCATGGTCTTGGTTACCTTGGCGCCGTCGGCGTTCAGGGTGTCGACGATATCGCGCACCGAGACCGAACCGTAAAGCTGGCCCGAGTTGGAGGCGGCACGAATGATGATCGCAGTGCGGCCATCGACGTCACCGGCGCGAGCCGCTGCGCCATCGCGGCGAACCGCGTTGTCGGCTTCGATGCGGGCGCGGCTGGCTTCGAAGACCTTGCGGTTGGCTTCGTTGGCGCGCAGCGCCTTCTTGTTGGGCAACAGGAAGTTGCGCGCGTAGCCGTCCTTGACCACGACGACATCGCCGATCTTGCCAAGCTTCTCGATCCGTTCGAGGAGGATGATTTGCATGGTTTTCCTCCTACTTCACGAGATAGGGCAGCAGGCCCAGGTGACGGGCACGCTTGATCGCCTGACCCAGTTCGCGCTGCTTTTTGGCGGCAACGGCGGTGATCCGGCTCGGGACGATCTTGCCGCGTTCGGACATGAAGCCCTGCAGCAGGCGCACGTCCTTGTAATCGATGGTTGGTGCATTCTTGCCCGAGAACGGGCACGACTTGCGGCGGCGAAAAAAGGCGCGGGCCATGATTACATCTCCTCGCGGTCGCGGCGCCGAGGCCGTTCGCGTTCTTGCTTGCGCATCTGTACCGAAGGCGCGGCTTCGAGTTCGTCGACGCGCACGGTGAGGAAGCGGATGACATCCTCATTGATGGCGGTCTGGCGTTCCAGCTCGGCAACGACGCCGGCGGGGGCATCGATGTTGAGCATCACGAAATGCGCCTTGCGGTTGCGCTTGATCTTGTAGGCCAGGCCCTTCAGGCCCCAGGCTTCGGTCTTGGTAACCTTGCCCTGGTTGGTTTCGACAATTTCAGTGGCGTTGGCTGCCAGTGCATCGACTTGCGACTGGCTGAGATCCTGGCGAGCCAGGAACACGTGCTCATAAAGCGGCACGACTTTATCCTTTCAATTGACCGATCGCTGGCTTGTCCGTGCTTGCGCGCGGGTGCCCCTCCGGCTTTCTGCGAGACGCGCGGCGGCGATTCCGTCCGCGCGAGGGAGGGCGCTTAGCGGGTGGTGGGGGAAATGCAAGGATGAAGGCGAGCGCAGGGAAAGATACGAGGGGTAATCCCCTCGCGCTCCCCGTCGTTCTGGCTTGGCGCGATGCCGATCCGCTGCACTTCGCCGCGAAGCGGCTTCAAACAGCCTGCGGCGCCGCCTTGCGCAAGATCGGATCGTTTCGCAACAAAACGATCGGGGTTTGGGGCAATGGCCCCAAGTCTATTCTGCAGCCTTACTCCAGAGCTGCCAACAACTTCCGGCCAAACTCGGTCAAGGTATCGTCGCGGGCGCCCATGATGACGACGCGATCGCCGGGGCGGGCGAGGGCGGCGACGCGGGCGGCGCAGTCGTCGCGGGTGGGCAGGTAAGTGGCGGTGACGGCGCCGGTTGCGGCGATCAGGCGGACGATGCGTTCACTGCCTGCGCTGCGATCCACCGTGCCGCCGAAATAGACCGGATCGCACAGCAGGACGTGATCGTCCGCACCTAGCCGATCGGCGAAAACCTGCGCCAGTTCCGCTCCTATCTGGCGCAGCGGGCCATAGCCGTGTGGCTGGAAAAAGGCGATGACCCGGCCGGGATGAGCTTTCAGCGTGGCCAGAGTGGCGGCGACCTTGTCCGGGTTATGGCCGAAATCGTCGATCACGGTGACGCCGCCGGGGCTGGTGCCGATAATGTCGAACCGTCGCGCCAGGCCGAGGAAATTGCCCAGCGCCGCTACCGCCTGGCCGATCGGCACCCCCGCCGCATGCGTACCGGCGATGGCGGCGAGCGCATTGGCGAGATTGTGGCGGCCGGGGATTTGCAGCGCCAGCGGATACGTCGCGCCGTCGCGCCGATCGATCAGCGTGGCGGTCAGGCTTACCGGGTGTTCGGCGATGCTGCCGGGGACGACGCCGATCATGGCATGCCCATTGTCGATGCCAAAGCTGATCAGTGCGCGTGCAAGTGGAGCCAGCGCGGCGCTTTCGGCATCGTCGAGATTGACGGCGGCGATCTCGGCCCGCTCCAGAAAACCGCCAAACAGGCCGCGCAATTCTTCCAGGCTCTTGTGATCCAGACTGACGTTGCCGAGCACTGCGACGCGGGGCCGGTACAGCGCGATCGAGCCGTCGCTTTCATCCACTTCGGCAACGAAATATGGCCCGCCCCCGACACGCGCGCTGGCAAAAGGGGCATCGGGCGCGACGAAATTCTTCATCACCGCGCCGTTCATGATCGTGGGGTCCCGGCCCGCCTGGGTCATGATCCAGCCCGCCATCCCGGTGACGGTGCTCTTGCCGCTGGTGCCGCCGATGGCGATGCCGGTTTCGGCGGCGTTGAACAGCGCGGCCAGCAGTTCGGCGCGGCTCATGCGGGGACAGCCCAGCGCCAGGGCGCGCTGCACCTCGGGCACGGTGTCCTCGATCGCCGCCGATGCGATCAGGGTCTGTGCGGCGCTGGTGATGCCGCTGCCGTCCTGGGGAAACAGGGCGAGGCCCAGCCGTTCCAGCCAGGCGAATTTCTCGGGCGTGCGGCCCTGGTCGCGGCTGCGGTCGGAGCCGGCTACTACAGCGCCACGCCCGCGCAGGATCAGCGCCAGCGGCAGCATCCCCGATCCGCCGATTCCGCAGAAGAACCAGGGGTGAGCCGTCAGGTCGGCAGGCACGGAGGAAGCGGTCATGCCGGAGCGGTATGCGTCTTTTCCCCGCAACTCAACCGCGGCGATTTTACCCGCTTTCCAAAACCGGCTAGCGTCGCGCGATGACCGTTCGCATTGCCATTTGTGCCCCGGCTGCCCCGATTGATCGCGATGATGCGGCGCGGGTGCTGGCGCTGGCCGCTTTGGAATATCCCGAAGTTTCGCTGCAATTCCACGATCAGTGCTTCGCCAGCGCGGGGCATTTTGCCGGCGCGGACGATGTGCGGCTGGCGGCTTTCCTCGATTGCGCGAATGACGGCGCGATCGATGCGGTGTGGTTTGCGCGCGGCGGCTATGGCGCGGGCCGGATCGCGCAGGATGCTATTGCCCGGCTGGGGCCGGCGGCGGCGGACAAGGCGTGGCTGGGCTATTCGGACATGGGCTATCTGCTCGCCGGGCTGTATCGCGCCGGGATTGGCCGCCCCGCGCATGGCCCGATGGTAGCGGATGGCCGGCGTGCGGGTGGAGAGGCGGCATTGCGGCGTGCGCTCGGCTGGCTGCGAGGTGACGATACCGGCCTGGAGAGCGGGCTTGACGGCAGGCCGACCGTTGCGTTCAACCTGATGACGCTGGCGATGCTATGCGCGATGCCGCTGATGCCGGGGCTGGCGGGGCATGTCGTGCTGGTGGAGGAGGTATCGGAACATCTCTACGCCATCGACCGGCTGTTTTTTCATGTCACCGCGCAGCTTGGCGATATCGCCGGGCTGCGGCTGGGGCGGGTCAGCGAAGTGCCCCAAAACGACCGCGAGTTCGGAGCCGAAGCAGAGGATATCGCCCGCTATTGGTGCGCGCGCCATGCCATTCCCTATCTGGGCAGGGCCGACATCGGCCATGACAGCGACAACACGATCGTGCCTTTTGGCGCGTGAATCACTTGTGCGCGGACCGCACCGCGCGTAGCTGCGCCTCGCATCGGCCGATGTGGCGAGCGGGCACCATCGGCGTAACTGAAAACTATCCCGGCAGGCAGCCGGACGGAGAGGGTCGCAACACATGCGCGCATTCGTTTTTCCCGGACAGGGCAGCCAGAAAGTCGGCATGGGCCGGGAATTGGCTCAGGCCAGTGTCGCCGCGCGCGAGGTGTTCGAGGAAGTCGATGATGCGCTGGGTCAAAAGCTGTTCCAGATCATGACCGAAGGCCCGGAAGAAACGTTGATGCTCACCGAAAATGCCCAGCCGGCGATCATGGCGCACGCCATCGCGGTGCTGCGCGTGATCGAGCGGGAAGGAGGCATCGTGCTGCCGGACAAGGCGGAATTCGTTGCCGGGCACAGCCTGGGCGAATATAGCGCGTTGTGTGCTGCCGGGGCGTTTTCACTCGCCGATACGGCGCGGCTGCTGAAACTGCGTGGGCAGGCCATGCAGCAGGCGGTGCCGGTGGGAGTGGGCGCAATGGCGGTGCTGCTGGGCGCGGATCTGGAGAAAGCGTCGGCGCTGGCCGAGGCCGCCGCGCAGGGGGAAATCTGTACGGTCGCCAACGATAACGATCCCGGGCAAGTCGTGCTCTCGGGGCATGCCGCCGCGATTTCCCGCGCCTGTGCGATGGTCAAGGATTTCGGTATCAAGCGCGCCATGGTGCTGCCGGTGTCGGCGCCGTTCCATTGCCCGCTGATGCAGCCCGCCGCCGATGCCATGGCAAAGGCGCTGGAAAAAACCCCGCCGGGTGCGCTCCGCGTCGCGCTGTTCGCCAATGTAACCGCCGCCGTGGCGACCGATCCTGCCGAGGTCCGGGGCCTGCTGGTCGAGCAGGTGACGGGCCGGGTGCGCTGGCGCGAGACCGCGATCGCCATGCAGGCGGCAGGCGTCGAACGCGTGGTCGAGGTCGGCGCCAAGGTGCTGGGGCCGATGATCACTCGCTCGGCGCCCGATGTCACGGTAACCGGCGTGATCGGGATGGCGGATATCGAGGCTTTGATAAAGGAGTTGTGAGCATGTTCGACCTGACCGGAATGACTGCGCTGGTGACCGGCGCCTCGGGCGGGATCGGCAGCGCGATCGCCCGCGCGCTGGCGGCGCAGGGTGCGCGGCTGGCGGTGTCGGGTTCGAACGCGGGCAAGCTGCGGGTATTTCGCGACGAATTGGATGAACATACCCCGCAGCATCTGCAGCAGGTCGACCATGTCGCCATTACCTGCGACCTGGCAAACCCGCAGGACGTCGAAAAGTTGGTTCCGGCGGCGCTCGATTCGCTGGGTAAGCTGGATATCCTGGTCAACAATGCCGGGATTACGCGCGACAATCTGGCAATGCGGATGAAGGACGAGGAATGGGACACGGTGATCCGGATCAACCTGGAAGCCGCGTTCCGGCTGATGCGCGCCAGTTCCAAGCCGATGATGAAGGCGCGTTTCGGCCGCATCATCACCGTCACCAGCGTGGTCGGCGCCACCGGCAATCCCGGCCAGGTCAATTACGCCGCTGCCAAGGGTGGACTGACGGCGATGTCGAAGTCGCTGGCGCAGGAACTGGCGACGCGCGGAGTCACCGTCAATTGCGTCGCGCCGGGGTTCATCCGCACCGCTATGACGCAAATGCTGCCGGATGCCCAGAAAACCGCCCTGAACACGCGGATTCCGATGGGGCGCATGGGTGAAGCCGACGATATCGGCGCGGCAGTGGCCTATCTCGCCAGTCGGGAAGCGGGCTACGTCACCGGCCAGACGATCCACGTCAACGGCGGCATGGCGATGTTCGGTTAAGCCGCGCGCCACCAAGCTCGGAATTATCCCCAGAAACAGCCCGTGAACTGCCATTGCCGAGCAGCTAGCGCTTGCCGGATGCGCCGCCCGCGTTAAGGAAGATCGTCCGATCGGCGGTCGGCTGGTCGATTCCGGCCGTCGATGCTTCGATCCGGCCGTTGGGGCAACATCTGGGCGTGGGACGAATATGAAGGCCACCATCGAACGCGCGACCCTGCTGCGCTGTCTCAGCCACGTTCAATCCGTGGTCGAGCGGCGCAATACCATCCCGATCCTGTCCAATATCCTGATCGAGGCGGCGGGTGACAACACCGTGCGGATCATGGCCACCGATCTTGATCTGCAGGTCGTGGAAAGCATCGCCGCGGTCAGCGTGGACACCCCCGGCGCGATCACCGTGTCTGCCCATCTGCTGTTCGATATCGCCCGCAAGCTGCCCGATGGCAGCCAGGTCAGCCTGGATGCCGCCGATAATCGCATGGTGGTAAAGGCCGGGCGCAGCCGGTTTGCCCTGCCGACACTGCCCCGCGACGATTTTCCAATGATCGTCGAAGGCGATTTGCCGACCAGCTTCGAGATGCCGGCGGCAACGCTGGCACAGCTGATCGACCGCACGCGCTTTGCGATTTCGACCGAGGAAACCCGCTATTACCTCAATGGCATTTTCCTGCATGTCGCGGAGGACGAGATGAAGGCGGCGGCTACCGACGGCCACCGCCTCGCGCGTTATACGCTGGCGCGTCCGGATGGTGCCGAGGGCATGCCCGATGTCATCATCCCGCGCAAATGCGTCGCGGAACTGCGCAAACTGCTGGACGAATCGCAGGATGCCGCGGTGTTGATCGACCTGTCGGTGTCGAAAATCCGCTTTACGCTGGGCGGACAAAGCGGCGTGGTACTGACCAGCAAGCTGATCGACGGCACTTTTCCCGATTATAATCGCGTGATTCCAACCGGCAATGACAAGCTGCTGCGGCTCGATCCCAAGTCGCTGTATCAGGGCGTGGATCGTGTCGCCACAATCGCCACGGAGAAAACTCGCGCGGTAAAGATGACGCTGGAGCCGGACCGGGTGACGCTGTCGGTTACGTCGCCCGATAACGGCACCGCCGCCGAGGAAGTACCCGCCGATTACAAGGCGGCCGGGTTCGAGATCGGATTCAACGCCAATTATCTGAAGGATATCCTGGGGCAGATCGATGGCGACACCGTCGAACTGCACCTCGCCGACGCCGGCGCGCCGACATTGATCCGCCAGGATGAAAAAAGCCCGGCGTTGTATGTGCTGATGCCGATGCGGGTCTGAGATTTCCCCCTCCTCTTCAGAGGAGGGGCAGCGAGACTTGGCAGTCTTCCGCCTTAGTCGCAGCGGGGTGGTGTCTCTCGTCCGGGCGTAGCGTTTGGATCTCAGGAAAGACGCCACCCCTAATCCCTCCTCTGAAGAGGAGGGGGCTTTTAGGCCGCCTTGCGCATGTCCAAGCGGTCCCAGATTTCCACCAGCGCCGAAGTGAGCGCGGTCATCATCGCAGCGGTGTGGGCGGGACCGGGGGTGAAACGCAGCCGCTCGGTACCGCGCGGCACCGTCGGGAAGTTGATCGGCTGTACATAGACGCCGTATTCCGCCAGCAATATATCGCTGATCCGCTTGGCCTTGACCGGGTCGCCGACCATCAGCGGCACGATATGCGTGGTCGATGGCATGACCGGCAACCCCGCATCGGCGAACAATTTTTTCAGCAGCGCGGCAGCCGCCTGCTGGCTTTCGCGCTCGACGCTGGAGCTTTTCAGATGGCGCACGCTGGCCAGCACTCCGGCGACCAGCACCGGCGACAGGCTGGTGGTGAAGATGAAGCCCGGCGCATAGCTCCTGATCACGTCGATGATGCGATTATCCGCAGCGATATAACCGCCCATCACGCCGAACGCCTTGCCCAGCGTGCCTTCGACAATTGTGATGCGATGCGCGGCGTCTTCACGGTCGCTGATGCCGCCGCCGCGCGGGCCATACATGCCCACGGCGTGGACTTCGTCGATATAAGTCAACGCATTGTACTGGTCGGCAAGGTCGCAGATGGCGTGGATCGGCGCGACATCGCCATCCATCGAATAGACGCTTTCAAAGGCGATCAGCTTGGGCACGTCGGGATCGGTCTCGGCCAGCAATTGTTCGAGATGGGCGAGATCGTTATGCCGCCAGACTTTCTTTTCCGCGCCGGAATTGCGGATGCCGGCGATCATGCTGGCGTGATTGAGTTCGTCCGAAAAGATCACGCAGCCGGGCAGGATCTTGGCCAGCGTCGACAAGGTCGCGTCGTTCGAGACATAGCCCGACGTGAACAGCAAAGCGCCATCCTTGCCATGGAGATCGGCCAGTTCCGCCTCTAGATCGACATGGTAATGGGTGTTGCCGCCGATGTTGCGAGTGCCGCCACTGCCGGCGCCGACATCGTGCAACGCCTCTTCCATGGCGGCGATCACCTTGGGATGCTGGCCCATCGCGAGGTAATCGTTGGAACACCACACCGTGATATCCTTGGGGCCGTTGTGGCCGGCGAAGCAGCGCGCGTTTGGATAGGCACCCTTGTTACGCAGGATGTCGATGAAAACACGATAACGGCCCTCCGAATGGAGGCGCTCGATCGCGGCGTCGAAGACCTTGTTGTAATTCACGAAAGCGTCGCCTTGCTGTCGGGTTCGCAGCGAACCACCTGTATACATCCCTTTTTCGGGCCATACTCCAAGCTATCGGTCAAGGCCAGTACCTGTCGTTGTCCTGGCGCAAATTGGCCGGCTCATACGGTTGCAGCGCCATGTGCGGCGATTCCGTTATCGTGCGATCGGCCAAATGACTGGTCAGCCACAGATAATCATGACCTGGCACGATCTGCATGTGCGGTGCTTCGGCATGGAGCTGGCGGATAGTGCGTAACCAGGCGCAGGTTTCGTCGTCGTCCTGGGGCGCTCCCCACAGCGCCGCCAGATGGGAGCGGAGCCGAAACTCGAACCAGTTTTCGCTCAGTGCGGCGATATCCCCGACAAACAGGAATTCCCGGCCATCGGCGAGTTGCACGAATATCAGCCGCGTATCCGGGGCGTGGCCAGGGGTGGGGATTGTGACCACGCCTGGCGCCACTGCTTGCGCCGTGGTGAACGAACCCGGCTGAGCCGATCTTGTTACCGCTGCCCGGGACTGGAGCGTGACCAGTGCGGCGTTGGGGCCGACCAGGTACGATCCTTGCGTCGCATTGCTCAGCAGCTGCGCCGCCGAAACATGGCCCTGGGTCTGGAGGATAAGGCTGGCAATGTTCGTTTCCGCGTTGACCAGACCGAGCCTGGCGCTGTTGAGATGGGCGAATTGATCGGTGCCTGGGCCGGGGAAGATGGCGGGGTCGATGATGATCGGGCCTTGGCCCGGCACCGGCAGGGACCAGGTGATGAGGGCCAGCGGTCGGCGCTTGAGGCCGATCCCGGCTGCGACGAAATCACCTACCGACAGCCGTGTCGCGAGAAGAGTTTCGGTAACCGCGCCGGGACGTTCGCCGGGAATGATCGCGGCAAGCTTTCTCAGGTCGACGATGTGAACCGGTTTTGCCGGACTGCCGCCCCGGTCGTTGTCGATCAGTAGCCACCAGAATGGCACCCCGATCAGGATGATCAAAGCCACCAGCCAGCGGTTGAACCAATTGGTCATAGCCGATCTTTCAGCAAAAGCCGGGCATTCGTCAAAATATGTCCATCCGGTCAAGCTCATACCGCGCCAGTGCCGGGGCCAGCGCTGCGATATCGGCGGCGGCTTTGGTAAACAGCGCAAAATCGGGCCGAATGCGATTGAAGGATTGCGCCCCGGTCAAATGGGCGATGCGTCGGGCGATACCGGCCGCGCCGTCGATCAGCGTTACATCCGGGCCGAATGCCGTCCCCAGTTCGGCGGTGTGAAGTGGGAAATGAGTACAGGCCAGCACCACCGTATCGATCGCTTCGCCGCCCGGCTGACGTCGCAGGCCATCGGCAGCGCGCCTGAAGATGCCGGGATCGACGGCCAGCCCGCGCAGCTTGCGCTCGGCCGCCGCGACCAGTTCGGGCGCGCCGTGGCGCAGCAGGCGCTTGCCGCCGGCGAATTGCTGCTCCAGCCGATCGACATAGCCCTGGCGGATAGTGGCCTCGGTGCCCAGCAGCCCGATCACCCCCGTCCGGCTCGACGCGGCGGCGGGCTTGATGGCGGGGACGGTCCCGACGACAGGTACTTCCAGCACGTCGCGCACCATGCCCAGCGCGATCGTCGAAGCGGTGTTGCAGGCGATGCAGACCAGCCGTGGCTGCAGCCGTTCGGTCAGCCGACCCAGCAGACCTGCGACCCGCGCGGCAATCTGCGCCTCGGTCTTGTCACCATAGGGCATGCCGGCATTGTCCGCGACATAGATCACCGGCGCCTGCGGCAGCAGCGTGCGCAAGGCAGCGAGCACGGTGAGCCCGCCTACGCCCGAATCGAACAGCAGGATCGGTGCTGCGGCATCGCGGCCTGGATCAACTGCGGCGACCGGCATCAAGACAGCATTCCCCCCCCTGCGGCGCGGTTATGGCGTGCGGCATAGGCGAGGCAGGCGCGCCGGGATAGCGTGCATTCGGGAAAAGAGATGCTTTCGCGATTTGCCGGGTCGGGGGTAAGGAGCGCTATCGGGGGATGGTGCCAATGGTGATTGCCGGCTGGTTATTGGGGTATGCGCTGGGCGCGATCCCGTTTGGACTGATCCTGGGGTATCTGTCGGGTGCGGGCGATATCCGCAGCATCGGGTCAGGCAATATCGGCGCGACCAATGTCCTGCGCACCGGACGCCGGGGGCTGGCGGTGGCGACCTTGCTGCTCGATGTCAGCAAAGGGGCAATCGTGGTCCTGGTCATGGCCCGGTTTGGCGCGGCGCCGGCCCTGGCGGCGGCAGTGGGCGCGCTGGTGGGGCATTGTTTCCCGGTGTGGCTACGGTTTCGCGGCGGCAAAGGGGTGGCGACGATGCTGGGCGTCTGCCTGGCGCTGGCGTGGCCGGTAGGGCTGGTTTTCGCCGCCGTCTGGTTGATTGTCCTGCAAATCGGGCGGATGTCCTCGGTGTCTGGAATGAGTGCCGCAGTGGCCGCGCCGCTGGCCGCCCTGGTGTTCGCGCGGGCCGAGATGGCGGTCGTCCTGGCCGGGCTGGCGGGGCTGGTGCTGTGGTTGCACCGGTCCAATATCGCCCGGTTGCGACAAGGTACCGAGCCTCGCATCGGTAACGTGGCGCCTGCCGAAGAGCCCGAAAATTGAGCCGCGCCGGCATGGACGATGATGCTTTCGACCGTATCCGCCTGCTGCGATCGCCTAACATCGGCCCAGTCACCTATCGCCAGTTGCTGGCGCGTTGCGGATCGAGCCAGGCGGCGTTGGCAGCCCTGCCGGACCTTGCCGCACGCGGCAGGTCGGGGCGCAGTGGTGGCTATCGGGCGGCGCCGGAGGCCGTAATCGCTGCCGAGATCGTCGCGGTCGGGCGCTGCGGCGCGCGCTATCTGTTCCATGACGCGCCCGATTACCCACCGCTGTTACGCCATGTCAACGGCGCGCCGCCGATCCTGATCGCGCGTGGCGATACCGATCTGGCGCGGCGGACGCCGGTGGCGCTGGTCGGCGCGCGCAATGCGTCGGCGGCGGCGATCCGGCTCTCGCGCGAATTCGCCCGCACCCTGGCCGAGGCCGGGCATGCCGTGGTATCCGGGCTGGCGCGCGG
>CAZZYX010000049.1:16290-23530 GCA_964658485.1 uncultured Acetobacteraceae bacterium
ATGCCGCGGCGCACCGTGGCGCGCTGGGATCGCGGCTCGGCGTGGCTGCGGGCGGCGGCGGCACGATCGCGGTGATCGCCGGCGGGATCGATATCGCCTACCCGCCCGACCATGCCGAGTTGCAGGAAGAAATAGCCGGAAATGGCCTTTTGCTCACCGAAATGCCCCCCGGAACCGAGCCGATCGCCCGGCATTTTCCGGCGCGTAATCGCATTATCGCCGGGCTGGCGGAAGGCACGCTGGTGCTGGAGGCAGCACCCAAGTCGGGCTCGCTGATCACGGCGCGGCTGGCGGGCGAGTTGGGGCGCGAAGTGATGGCGGTACCCGGCTCGCCGCTCGACCCGCGCAGTCACGGCTGTAACCAGTTGATCCGGGACGGCGCCATCCTGGTGCAAAGCGCCGACGACGTGATCGAGTTGCTGACCAGCTTTCGTGGGCTGCCGCGTTCGCATGTGCGCGAGGATGGCAGCGATCCCTATGTCGCGGAAGCGGAGGAAGCGGCCTTCATGGCCAGTGGCGCGTCTATCGATATCGGTGCATTGTTGACCACCGCGCCGGTCCCGGTGGACGAATTGATCCGCCAGACCGGTGATTCGGGGCCGGCGGTGCAACTGGCGCTGATCGAGCTGGAACTGGCCGGACGCTTGCTCCGCCATGCCGGCGGGCGAGTCAGCCTGGCGGGTTAACCCGGCATCCGCTTGGTCAGGAAATGGCTGGCCGGATTGGCGCCGTGATAGCGGGCATGCGCAGGATAAAGTGCTTCGTAGACCACCGCGTTTTCAATGACGTGGGCGACATAGTTGCGGGTCTCGCTGAAAGGAATCTGTTCGATCCAGTCGACCCAGGCGATCGGCCCAAAGCGCGGGTCGCCGTTGTCGCGCAGCCATTTGTTAACGTTGCCCGGCCCCGAATTATACGCAGCGATGGCAAGAGGGTAACAGCCGCCGTAGACTGTCATCAGATGCGAAAACACCGCATCGCCCAGGGTCATGTTATAGGCCGGATCGCTGGTCAGGCGCGAAAAGCTATAGACCATGCCTGACTTGTTCGCCTCGTCCTGGGCGGTGCCGGGCATCAATTGCATCAATCCGCGCGCGCCGGTGCGGCTCAGCGCGTTTTGCGAAAACTGACTTTCTTGCCTGGAGATGGCATGAACCATCGTCCAGTCGGCCTCGGGTGGAGTGGGGATCAACGGAAACGAGACATCGCGGAAACTGGTAATGTCGGCATTCCCGGCAGCCTGCCCCAGCACGACGCCAAGATCGCGGCGACCAAGATTCCGCGCCATCTCGGCCACCAGCGTGCGATCGGACTCGCTTAGCGCCTGGGCGCTGATCTCGCGGAAAAAACGGATTGTCGTCTGCCAGTCGGCATTGCGGGCCACTTCCCTCACGGCTTGTGTAATCGGGCGGGCGTAGAAGGCGGCGCGCTGGGCAGGCGTGGGCACCGGGTGAGGGGGATCGACCAGGCTGGGCAATGGCCGCCCCAGCCGTTCCAGCGCGAGCATGCCATAGAACTGGTCCGGAAACGCAGCGGCGGAGGTGAAATAATTGTTTGCGGCGGCGGTTTCACCAGCCTGCGCCAGCGCCCGCCCCGCCCAGTAAAAGCCCTTGGCGCGGGTTTGCGGGGTACGGCCCGCCGACCCGTAGCGGAAGAACAGCGTTGCGGCGCGAGCCGGATTATGCAGGATCCACAGCGCCTGGGTGCCCCCCAGCCAGGTCAGCGAGGTGTAATCATCGCGGATCGGGAAGCTTAACTGCGAAACATCGGTGCCCGGGGCAAAGCTGTCATCGGCGCGCTCGGCGATCCGCACCGCATTTTCAGGCGCGGCGGTGCTGCCAAAACTGCCGCCGCGCGCCACGGTCAGCTGCAGATTGATCCATTTGCGCTGGTCCAGCGGGGTTGTGGTGAACGCCGGGCGAGTGGCCAGCAGGCTCGCCGCGAGTGGCGCCTGGGCGGCTTGCATCAACAGGCGGGCGCGGGTGTAGACATAGCCGGGATCGCTCAGGAAATTGCCGTCGCTGGCGAACGAGGTGCCTTCAAGCAGACCGAGCCGGGCCTGGGCGATGGCGCGTGCCGCCGGTGACAGGCGGTTCAGGATGTTGGTTGCCTGGACGGTATTGCCATCCCACAGCAATGCATCGCTCCGCGCATCGTAATCCGCAGTGGTGAGCCGGCCGCCATAGTTTTGCTGTATCGTCGGTTCGGCGGTATCGGACATGGTGCCGCCCCGCCATGCCGAGCGCGCAATCTCCGCCGCCTCGGGCCTGCCCAGCGCGGCCAGCGCCAGCGCATATTGCGCGCGGGCGGGATTGGTCAGCGGGGGATAACGATCGAAAAAGGCAATGATCTGCGCGGGGTTGATGATGCTTTGCGCCAGGGCCTTCTCAGCCGACAGGCGCAGTTTACCCTCATCGGGAAAGCCGGGATAGGCCAGCACGAAACCGGCATAATCGGAAAAGCCATAGCTGTCCGATGCGGTCAACATCTGCCACCGGCTGACCGCCTGCGCCATCGCGGTAGGCTGGCTGGCGATCAGCGCCGCGCGGGCCCGATCCCATTCGCTGCCGTCCTGGCATTGCGCCGGGACCGACAGGCAGACCATCGTCAGCAGAAGTAGCGCCGCCGATCTGCGATGGATGCTGGACATCACGGGGTATGGCTCCTTATCAAACGAACAGTGATGCCGGGGCCACATCCCACGCGGCGGATATAAGGCCATGCGGCAAATATAAGGATAATGTCCATGTTTTCCGGTTCAATCCCGGCTTTGGTGACGCCTTTCCGCGATGGCGCGTTGGACGAACGCGCCTTTCGCCGACTGGTCGACTGGCAGATCGAAAATGGCTCCTCGGGGCTGGTGCCGTGCGGCACGACCGGTGAAAACTCGACGTTGTCGAATGCCGAGCATCACCGCGTGATCGAGTTGTGCATCGAGCAGGCCGCCGGGCGCGTGCCTGTGATTGCCGGCTGCGGCAGCAACGATACCATGAATTCGCTGCTGCATATGCGGTTCTCCAAAAAGTGTGGCGCAGCGGCGGCGTTGGTCGTCGCGCCCTATTACAACCGACCAAGCCAGGAAGGGTTGCTGGCTCATTTTTCCTATCTCGCCGAACATGGCGATCTGCCGATCGTGCTGTACAACGTGCCGGCGCGGACGGTTACCGACCTGATGCCTGAAACGGTGTGCGAGCTGGCGCGGCGGTACCCCGCGCGCATCGTCGCGATCAAGGATGCCAGCGGCGATCTCAGCCGCGTCACCGATCACCGCATGGGCATCGCCACGCCCTTCGCCCAGCTTTCGGGCGATGACGAACTGGCGTTGCCGTTCTATGCCGCCGGCGGGGTCGGCTGCATTTCGGTAACCGCCAATGTCGCACCGCGCCTGTGTGCCGATTTCCAGGCGGCCTGCGCTACGGGTGACCTGCAATTGGCGCGTCAGTTGAACGACCGGCTTTATCCTCTGCATTACGCCATGTTCGAGGATGCCTCGCCTGGTCCGCTCAAATATGCACTGGCGCAGACGCACGACTGGATCAAGGAGGAGTTGCGCCTGCCGCTGGTGCCCTGCAACGACAGCGCCCGAGCGGCTGTCGATGCTGCGCTGGTCCATGCCGGATTGAAATAGATCGCAGTTGACCACCCTGGAATGTCTTGGTCGTCACGGGGGCATTGTACGAAATGGAACAATAGCGTTTGGTTTATAGTAAGTATTCATATTGGATGATTACATTATATATTTTTTTGCGTTGTTTGCTGAACATCGGGCGATGTTTTGCGGCGGGATTTTTCAACCCAAAAATCCAACATACTGCCGTAAAATGTTTCCGACCTATAGACGGAATCAAAAAAATCGTGGTAAGTGGGTGGGCGAGGGGTCGCGGTCTAAATTGTTATGTTGTCTCATTGCCATAGCGACCCGCATCGGCCAGGATAACCATGACTAAATTTGAAGTGTTGGAACCGAAACGCCGCAACAAGAACTACGAAGATACCCATCGAGTCCTGATTGAAAAGGCTGTGGAACTTATTGCCGAATCGGGCTCTGATGCCGTTTCGGTCTCCGCGTTGGCACGGGCCACGCGGATTAACCGGTCCACGGTCTATTACCATTTCGACAGTCGCGAAGCCTTGATCGCCGCCGTGCGCAAATGGTCGTCTGCGGAATTGGCCAAGGGGGTCAATCCGGAAGCTGCGCGTCTCGCCGGTCTCGACCATATCTCCAGCTTCGTCCTGCGCAATCCGGAAATCATCAAGCTGTGGATCGACGATTACATTGCAGCAGGCGATATCCGCCAGCGCTATCCGCAATGGGACAGTCTGGTAGCGCACATCGCCGAAGCCTTCGCCGAGCAGGCGCCCGATGAGGATTGCGATGCCGAGGTGTATTGCGCGCTCATGCTGACCAGCGTGTTTATCGCCCCGCGAGTATTCAAGAACTCGGTACGCCCCCACGAAAGCCTGGAGCGGGTGGTCGAACGTTTTACGCGGGAACAGCAGCGCATGTTGCGGCACGAAGGGGTGCTGGCGGCCTGGATCGATGCCGGCAGCGCCAAAACCGCACCAAAAATCGTGCCCCATGTCACGCTGCCGTTGCCAGGCCCGCTACTGGTGCCAAGTCCGCTAATGGTGAAAAGCCCGCCAGCCCTGAAAAGTCCTCTAGCCCCGAAAACGGCCTTGCCTTTGAAAACCGCGCTGCCGCTGTAAACGTGAGCAGGGCTTTCTTATTCCCCTTCCGCCGGAGGGCGGGGAGCTAGGACGTGACACTTCACCAGGCCTTTAGTCGTTCCTGACGCCTTTCACTTGGCGTTAACCTGCGGGCTGGTTATAGGCCACTGATGCACCAAACCATATCATCTGTTTCTTCGCCCAAAATCGCCCTATGGGCGGCCGCAGCCGCAGCCATCGTGCTGACCGGGGGCTGTGCCGGGCGCGGTGATAAGCCGAAGGATACGGCTTATGTCGCACATGATGTCGATTCCCTGTATATCGCCGCCAAGACCAAGCTGAGTCACGGCGAAGCCCGTGACTCAGCGATATTGTTCGATGAAGTCGAACGTCAGCATCCCTATTCGCCGTGGGCCCGCCGTGCCGAACTGATGAGCGCCTATTCCTATTACACCGCGCGTGATTATACGAAATCGATTCAGTCGGCCCAGCGTTTCCTGGCGATCCATCCCGGTAACAAGGACGCGGGCTACGCATTTTATTTGGTGGCGCTGTGCTATTATGACCAGATCAGCGACGTTTCCCGCGATCAGAAGGATACGCTGCAGGCGCTGAGTACACTGAATGATGTCGTGCGCCGCTATCCCGATACCCGCTTCGCGGTGGATGCCCGGCTCAAGATCGATCTGGTCAACGATCATCTGGCCGGCAAGGAAATGGACATCGGCCGTTATTACGAGCGATCGGGCAAGTGGCTGGCGGCCCAGATCCGATTTCGCAATGTGATTACGACTTACCAGACGACCGGTCACATCGAAGAGGCATTGTTTCGCCTGGTCGAAACCAATCTGGCGCTGGGCATTCCGGCAGAGGCGGAAAAGAATGCGGCGGTGCTGGACGCCAATTATCCTGGCAGCTTATGGTACAAGAAAGCCTATCGCCTGATGACCAAATATGCGCCGGGCGAACGCGCCGGCTGAGATGCCAGGGATGAAGAGGCGCCGCCTGGATTTCTTCTACTGGAGAGATTGACTTTACCGGCGGCGGCAGGCGATAGTTACCCTGCTTGAACCTGAGCGTTATTTTTTTGGTTGGCGGCGATTTCCGATATCGGATGGGATCATCCGGTTTGCGATCACCCCAGTGCCTGGTGCCACCGTGCTTTCGCAGAAAACCCGTTATACCATCCGCGCCTTTCAACATCTGGCCGATCATTGGCGACAGGGGCCGGTCCGGCTCGATGCGATTGCCGAGGCGCAAAACATTCCGCGCAAATTCCTGACCGTCATCCTGTCGGAAATGGTTCGCGAAGGGTTGATAATCTCCCATCGCGGGCGAGAGGGTGGCTATGAACTGGCGTTGGCGCCGGTCGACATCCGCTACGGCGACATCATCCGGTTGACCCGCGGCAGCCTGGCGCTGACGCCTTGCGCAAGCCGCAATGCTCACGAACATTGTGCCAATTGCCTGCCCGAAGCCGATTGCCGCCTGCGCGGTTTGATGCTCAAATTGCGAGACGAAATGGCAACGATGCTGGATCGTATTTCATTGGCGGACCCGATCGAGGTCGAACCACCGTTTTGAGGTTCGATCAATCGAGCGATTCATGGCGCAATTGATGGGCAAATATCCAAGATAAATATTTGTAATAATGTTACTCCAGAGCGCTTGCTGAGGAACTTTTCCCCTGATGTACGGTTTAGTACCTAGACAACGCCAGGCGGCCCTTTAATCTCTTCGGGCGATAAGCCGGTGGGAAGGAGAGTTCGGATGGGTAATTCCGAGAGGCTGTTTGCAGACTCGGGTGGGTTGACCGGCAGCGACGTCGAGAAACTTGCCAACGATGGGCTGGCACTACCGCCTGGGACATCGGCGCCGATCGCCGGCTTTATCTGGTGCCATGGCCAAACCATCCAATTCACGCTGGACACATCGCACCTCTTCCCCGAGCCGCGTGGGGTAATCATCGAGCAAGTCGTCATAGCCGCGCTGTTGGTGGCAAGCTTCATCGGGTCGATCTACCACTTGCTGAACGGCATCATCTGATCGCCGCGCAGCCGTCAATTGCGGATTGGCAATCGCCGGTATAGTGATCGCGGATGGCTAAAGCAGATCGTCTTGCCCGTCTCGATGACCGGCGTCTGGAACTGGAGGCGGAATATCGGGCCGCGCTGATCGACGCACTAAGAGTTGCGGCATCGGGAAAAGCCGGCCTGTTCGGTCACGCCGGCGATCGCTGGTCGCGCGCGGCGGCGGCACCGATCATTGATAATCTTGCAGAACTGGGAGCAGCCATCGATCGCGCCAGGGAGCAACTTGGCATGGCGCGCTACGAACTTCACAAGGAATTTCTGGCCTCGCGCGGGCCGGTCGATTCGCAGGCTGTCGGCGAAACCAGGCAAGCGCAGGCGTGGCTCGATCGTCTCGCCGCTGCAGATGCTCTACCGTCCAGGCCAGGTGCGGAGTAGGCTATAGCTGCCCTATTCACCGCGTATGGCAAAAAGCGGCTCCCGTTTCTGCGGGTGATGCTGTAGAACAGGTCGCGAACATGCTGATACGCCCATGCTGACAC
>CAZZYX010000050.1:0-22277 GCA_964658485.1 uncultured Acetobacteraceae bacterium
CCGGAGCGGCTGGCTCCGGCCTTTCGAGGTGCGTTCGCAGGAGGAACGTCGGATGGCGGTCCGGGGGAGGAGAGGAGCCCCCGGCCCCGCCAAACTTTGGCAGTCCTAGTAGTTATAGGCGCGTTCGCCGTGCTCGGTGATGTCCAGGCCTTCACGCTCGGCATCGATGCCGGGACGCAGGCCGAACAGCTTGTCGACGATGAAGTAGAGGACGAACGAACCGACACCCGACCATACCAGGGTCAGGGCCACGGCCTCGACCTGGGTAATCATCTGTGCCGACATGCTGTAGACACCCGGAACGGCAGGGAACTTGGAGTAATCCACGAAGCCTGCACCGCCGAGCGCCGGATCGTCGAGAATGCCGGTCATCAGCGCCCCGAAGATTCCGCCGATGCAGTGAACGCCGAACACGTCCAATGCGTCGTCATAGTTGAACTTGTTCTTCACGGTGGTCACGAAGAAGAAGCAGATCGGCGAAACCAGCAGGCCCAGGACGATGGAACCCATCGGCCCGGCATAACCCGAAGCCGGGGTAACCGCGACGAGGCCGGCAACCGCGCCGGATGCTGCACCCAGCATCGATGGCTTGCCGTGGACGAACTGGTCGCACACTGCCCAGCTGAGCGCCGCCGCGGCGGTCGCCACGAAGGTGTTGATGAAGGCCAGTGCGGCCCCGCCGGTTGCTTCGAGGTTGGAGCCGGCGTTGAAGCCGAACCAGCCCACCCACAACAGCGAAGCGCCGATCATGGTCATCGTCAGCGAGTGCGGCGGCATGGGTTCCTTGCCATAGCCAAGACGCTTGCCGAGGAACAGGCAGCCGACCATGCCGGCGATCCCGGCGTTGATGTGCACGACGGTGCCGCCGGCAAAATCGAGCGCACCCTTGTTGTACAGGAAGCCACCGTCCGGCGTAGCCGTGCTGGCGCTGGTGTAATAGAAGTCAGGGCCGGCCCAGTACCACACCATGTGCGCGATCGGGAAATAGACCAGGGTCATCCACAAGACCATGAACAGCATCAGCGGCCAGAACTTCACGCGGTCCGCAAGCGAACCGACGATCAGCGCCGGGGTGATGATGGCAAAGGTCATCTGGAAGACGATGTAGGAATATTCCGGAATATAGACATTGTTCGAGAACGTGGCAGCAACTGTGCTGGCTGACGTGCCCATCAGGAATATCTTGGACATGCCGCCGACGAATGGCGCCATCGTCGGGATCGAGTTGGCGGTGAACGCTTCCGAATAGCCCCAGAAACACCATACCAGCGAGCCGATCGAGATGATCATGAACACCTGCATCAGCACGCTGAGCATGTTCTTGGTCCGCACCAGGCCACCGTAGAACAGCGCCAGGGCAGGAACGCTCATCATCAGCACCAGCGCCGACGACACCAGCATCCAGGTGGTGTCACCCTTGTTGACCATGCCGGCCTCGGCAGTGGCCTGCGCGGCTGCCGACATTTTGGCGAGATTGATCAGCGCCGGGGCGGCAGCAGCCGTCGGCGCGGCAGTGGCGACAGCGGTCGCGGCGCTGGCAGCGGCGGTCGCTGCCGAAGACGCGGCATCCTGAGCAAAGGCGGCGGTGGCGGCAAAGAGCGATGTGCCCAACGCGCCCGCGCCGCAGATCAATTTGCGGATCATGGTGGAGTCCCTCCATTGGGAAGCGCCGCTCACAGCGCAGTGTCCCCGGTTTCACCGGTACGGATACGGGTCGCGGATGCGAGATCGATCACGAAGACCTTGCCGTCACCGATGGCTTCGGTGCTGGCGGTGTGCAGAATGGTCTCGACCACGCGCGGCGCCAATTCGTCGCTGGCGGCGATCTCGATCTTCACCTTCGGCAGCATATTGGTCGAATATTCAGCGCCGCGATAGATTTCGGTCTGCCCTTTTTGCCGTCCGAAACCCTTGACTTCGGTCACGGTCATCCCGGCAACGCCAATGGCGCCAAGGGCTTCGCGAACCTCGTCCAGCTTGAACGGCTTAATGATGGCGATGATGAATTTCATCCGTGCCCCCTGATAGCCCACCGGCCAAACGCCGGCAGCTTCACTTAAGCAAAGTCCATGCCAGTTAACCGATCGATAAGTTTTTGGCGGTTCTCGGTTAAAAACCATTTCATGCAAACGGTGGTCACGCCCGAATCTTGCGCAGTTGCACAAATTTTAAGCAGCGCCTGCGGCATGCCAGCCAAGCCAGCCACATTGCCGCCTTCGCGAATTACCGCGGCGGGTTCAGGCCCAGTCGCGCGTACACCGGCAGATGATCCGACCCTCGCGCCGACAGGGCACTGTGATGAACGCCGGCATCCAGCACCTTCCAACCGCGCGAAATCACGATCCGGTCCAGCTGCGCCAATGGCCGTCGTGCCGGATAGCTGCGCCCCGGCGCCAATACCTGCCAGCCGTGCCCGAATTCGCGCAAGGATCCGCCACGCGTTGCCCACTCGTTGAAATCGCCTAACAGCACCGCCGCGTCGTGGGGATGGTGTTCGGGACCATTTTGCCCAAGATGCGCGAGCACGGTCCGCAACTGGCGGCGGCGGTGCAGTCCGGACAGGTCGAGATGCATGCCCACCACCCGCAACAAACAGCCGTCGATGCGTAATTCGGCGCAAACCGCCCCACGCGGCTCCAGCGCCGGCAAGGCGACGCGCTCGGCGCCGACCACTTCGATGCCCTTGCGCACCAGCAGCGCGTTGCCGTGCCAGCCCATGCTGTCGGGATTGATCGCCAACGGCACTATCTGCCACGGGGTGTGGGCAATGATCGTCCGGTACGGCAAGACCGCCTCGCGGCGGCCAAAACGGCGATCGGTTTCCTGCAGGGCGATAACGTCGGCATCGATCTCGCGCAGGATCGCCAGAATCCGCTCCGGATCGCGGCGGCGATCCAGGCCCACCGCCTTGTGGATATTATAGCTGGCGAACTTCAACTCCAACGGTCACCGCTCCTTGGTGGCATTGAACGCCAGTTCGGGATGGCGTTCCTGCTGATAACCGACATCCCACGACGAGCGGGCCATGAACACCGGATCGCCATCGCGGTCCTTCGCCAGATTGGCCTTGTTGAAATCGGTGAAGCCGCGCAGCGCCGCCTCGCTGCCCTTGATCCAGCGCGCGGTATCGAACGGCGCCGGTTCCAGCACCGCCTCGACCTTGTATTCCGCCTCCAGCCGCGACACCAGCACTTCAAGTTGCAATTGCCCGACCACGCCGACAATCCATTGCGCGCCGATCTCGGGGTAGAACACCTGGATCACGCCCTCTTCGGACAGGTCGTCGAGCGCCTTGCGCAATTGCTTGGTCTTGGTCGGGTCTTTCAACTGGACCCGGCGCAGGATTTCCGGCGCGAAATTGGGCAGGCCGGTAAAGCGCACCTCGTTCTTTTCGGACAGCGTATCGCCCACCCGCAGCGTGCCGTGGTTGGGAATGCCGATGATGTCGCCCGGCTCGGCAGAATCGGCAATCTCGCGGTCCTGCGCAAAAAACAGGATCGGCGAATGTACCGCGATCGGCTTGCCCGATCCCGACGGTGTGAGCTTCATGCCCCGGCGGAACGTGCCCGACACCAGCCGCATGAAAGCGATGCGGTCGCGGTGCTGCGGGTCCATGTTGGCCTGCACCTTGAAGATGAAGCCCATCACCTCGGGATTGTCGATTTCGATCACCCCCTGGCTGCTCGGCTGCGGGCGCGGCGGCGGCGCATAGCGGGCAATGGCATCGATCAGGGTGGTGACGCCGAAATTCTTCAGCGCCGAGCCAAAATAGACCGGAGTCATGTCGCCGTGACGAAACGCCGCGATATCGAACTGCGGATAGCCGCCCTCCGCCAGCTCGATTTCATCCATCAACGCGGGCGACAGCATCGGGGAATCCTCGATCTTGCCCAGGAATTCGCGCGAAGGCCCTTCCGGACGCGCGATCTGCCGGGTGGCGAGGTCGAGCACGCCCTCGAACTGTCCGCCCATGCCCGCCGGCCAGCTCATCGGGCAGACATCCAGCGCCAACGCGTCGGCAACCTCGTCCATCAGGTCGAAGGGTGAACGGCCCTCGCGATCGACCTTGTTGATGAAGGTGATGATCGGCACCGAGCGCATCCGGCACACCTCGAACAGCTTGCGCGTCTGCGGCTCGATCCCCTTGGCGGCATCGATCACCATGATCGCCGAATCGACCGCGGTCAGCGTGCGATAGGTATCCTCGGAGAAATCCTCGTGCCCCGGCGTGTCGAGCAGGTTGAACGTGATATTGGTTCCGTCAGGATTGGCTCTCTCGAACGTCATCACCGAGCTGGTGACGGAAATGCCGCGTTGCTGCTCGATCTTCATCCAGTCCGACCGCGCCCGCCGCGCCGTCCCGCGCGCCTTCACCTGCCCGGCGAGGTGGATCGCGCCCCCTTGCAGCAACAGCTTTTCGGTAAGCGTGGTCTTGCCGGCGTCGGGATGCGAAATGATGGCGAAGGTACGCCGGCTGGAAACGGTGGGGTCGGACATGGGGCGCGGTTAGACCGGTGAGCCGGATTTCTCAAACGATGTCTTATTCGAGTTTGTCAGAACCCCAGCCTCGGCTCAGCTTGTCGGGTGCGCGGCTTCGAAGGTGATCCGAAATCCAAGCGCGCTGACGATCTTTGCCACGGTCGCAAAACTGGGGTTGCCCTCGTCGGACAATGCCTTGTAAATCCCTTCTCGGCTCATGCCGGTGTCGCGGGCCAGCTTGCTGACGTTGCGGGCACGCGCCACGACACCCAAGGCGCGCGTTACGAAAGCGGGATCGTCGCCACCTTCCGCCATCACCGCATCGAGATACGCGAGAATGTCGTCCTGAGTCTCAAGGTAATCTGCGGAATCATACCGGCTGAATTTTGCCTCGGTCATGGTCAGTCCTTCCATTGCGCGGCCAGCGCCTTTGCCTGCTCGATATCTCGTTCTTGAGTACCCTTCTCACCACCGCACAGCAGGACGACGACGATCGAACCGCGCTGCATGTAATAGACTCGATATCCAGGGCCTTGATCGATCCGCATTTCGGACAGGCCGCCGCCTATCGGCTTTACATCGCCAGGGTTTCCGGACGCCAGCCGATCGATCCTGGCCAAAATCCGTACCACGGCACGCCGATCCCGTAACGCCCGTAACCAAGCATCGAACGCCGAAGTTTTGAAAATTTCGATGATATAGTGACTACAACCTGGAGACTAGCATGTCAACTATGGTTATCAGTATCATCGCACCCAGCTCGAAGGTCATCACCGAATTGGTGACGGAAATGCCGCTGCTGCTCGATCTTCATCCAGTCCGACCGCGCCCGCCGCGCAGTCCCGCGCGCCTTCACCTGCCTCGCCAGATGGATCGCCCCACCCTGCAGCAACAGTTTCGGTCAGCGTGGTCTTGCCGGCGTCGGGATGCGAAATGATGGCGAAAGTGCGCCGGCTGGAATGGTGGGGTCGGACATGGGGCCATCACCCCAGACCCCTTCATGTCGGGGTCGCGAAAGGTGTCGGCGCGGTCGCAAACCGAAGGTTAGGGATGATGATACACCATTATAAAAAATGCGGTGGCGTGGCGCGACCACGACAGAGGACGGTAATAAGGGATGGCAGGCTGACGCTTACATGATAGCTAAGGGCATGACCCAGCCTAATTTTCCTACCTGTTCGCCCGCACAAGCAATATGACAGTGCGAAAGAGAACATTGAGGGGAAGGGCTTTGCGTAGTGCGTTTCTACTATGGTTGGGGCTGCTGAACTCGTCCGCGATCGGCGCGCCAGCTTCGATGTCGACGCCAGTTTGGAGTTCAGATCAGGTTCGCGCAGCGCGTTCAATCTCGCCGACAGATGCTCTTTCATTCCAATATAAGCGCGAAATTGCAGCGGTTAGCGCTACACCCAAGGTGCAATCCGGGGTCGTGACATTAGCCGGCGATTTTGTCGATGTTGTCTCCTCGGATGGGAACGCCTTGGACGATTTCGCCTTGTGTCGGAGCCTGACCTGGCGAGATGGAGATGCAGCGTTCGCAAATGAAAGTTGTTATGCAGAGCCCGCTTTTCGCTTGGCGGAGTTGGCTAATCGCCGAATGATGGGGGCTATGGCTGAGCGCATGGCGATCGGGGCCACGGGAAAAACCGCCCACCTCACCGTGCCGTATTGGGCAGAGCAGGATCTGGCGGTCCAAGATGTTATCTCCGACCCGCTTGTTGCATCGCGTACGGCGCGAAGCACCGAATGGCGGCTCGGTAAAGACGTGGTAGTCCGCACCAGCGGTGGCTTCGCATTCTCGCCGGCCGAGCGAAAGGCTGTGGCACGCTACTTTGCGCGCCACGTCGATCTCCATCCCCAAGTTCGGCAGGCATTGTTGGATGCCGGCATATTTCCTGAGCGTCTGGTGATCGAACGGCACCAGATTGGTCGCCCCAGCACAGAGGTCTTCACCTTTTTTAATCCGCAACGGCGCAGCGTGAGCTACCCCCTGCCTCCCCATCTCGTTTCCGCATTGGTGATGCAGTCTCAAGTAAAGACCACGGAGGGCGCTGGATTGCGGCAAGCGCTGCTTGCCATCGCGGGCACGGCCAAACCGCCCAAACGGAGCTTCAGCGAGCTACTCGACCGTATCAAAACTGCGACCGCGCAGGGTCGCTCGCTTGAGGCTTTCCTTCAGTTCTTGACGCTAAGTCAGCAATATAGCGGTGAGCTTCAGTCCGATCCGGCGAAAATGGAGAAGCTGCGTAGTCTTGCGCCGTCGGTCAGAACTGCAATGGCGACTCCCGAGGTTGTTGATTTTAACCGTGCCTCTGAGCTGGCGGGTTCACCGTATCAATCTCCTCAGCGTGAGGGTGCGGCTCGCTATCTTGCCGGTGCGAGTAAGCTCGACACGCTCCCTTTTGGCACCTTCCGCTACGTGACCTTCGCAAATTTACTGCGGAACACAGGTGATACTCGCAGTTGGGATAAATCCATCACGGCTCATATGCCGCCGCTGGCCGATTGCTACTGGACTCACATTGCTGCCTACCCATGGGCAAACGGGGCATTCAAAGACTTGGGAGACTACTGGTATTCCCAATTTGACACTACAAAGGCGTGGCAGGCGTGGGACCTCGGGCGCGCTGTCGATCCAGGCTGGCCGGGAGGGCCGATGCTAGCGATTGGTAGTCTCGAAAACCGGATCCGCCAGTCTGTGCCCAGCAACTTTTGAACGACTGCAATGGCGTCGCCAGGCGACATGCCTACGTCGGATTCTTTCCCCCTCCTACATATGATAATGTCCTTTATCATACACAGGAGTACGTTCTGAAATTTCACCCCCGTAATACCGCGCCCAGCTTGGCAACCGCGCTGGTGATCCGCTCTGAAATTGCCTTGATCGCGGCGTCGTCGTAGCTTTTGTTGCCGGGTTGCAACGTTACTTCGATCGCCAGCGATTTGTGCCCCTCCGCCACGCCGGCTCCGCGAAAATCGTCGAACACGCGGGCGGCCACGATATTGGTCTTGTCGGCGCCGCGCAGCACCCGCACCAGTTCACCCGACGGCAGTGCTTCCGGCACCAGGAAGGCGAAATCGCGGGTGATCGCCTGCAGCGCGGGCGGTGCATAATTGCTGCGGGCGAAGCTGGCGACACCGCGCCGGGCGGGAATGGCGTCGATGAACAGCTCGACTGCCGCCACCGGACCATCGATGTCGAAATGGCCCAGCAGCGTCGGGTGGATCATGCCGAAGCGCGCCAGCACCGTCTTGGGTCCAAGGCGAAGCGTGCCCGATTGGCCGGGGTGGAACTGCGCGCCCGCCTCTCCCATCACTTGCAGGCTGTGGACCGGCGCGCCGGCTTCGGCCAGCAACGCAAGTGCTTCGGCCTTGGCATCATAGGCATCGAAGGGCGCGGGCTTGCCGGTCGCCCAACCGCGCGGGGTCTTTTCGCCCGCCAAGACCACGGCCAACGTCGGGCGCTCATCGCTACGGCCTTCGGCGCCGCGCAGATAGCGCCGACCGATCTCGAACAGCCGCAACCCCGCCGCGCCGCGATCGAGATTGCGCCGCGTCGCCGCCAGCAGGCCCGGCAGCAGCGAGGGGCGCATAGCCTTCATGTCTTCGCTGATCGGATTGGCCAACAGCCACAGGCCGCCATTGCCTTCCGCAAAGGCTTCGGCATCAGGGACGGGTAGGAACGTCCAGGTAATTGCCTCGTGCAAGCCGCGCGCCGCCGCCGCCCGCCGCAGCCGGCGTTCCAGCCGCTGCGCCGGGGTCGCGGTGGGCAGGGCCACGCCGTCCTGCCGGGGCAATGGCACGCTGGCGATATTGTCGAGTCCGTGGATGCGAACGATTTCCTCGACGATGTCGGGCGCGGCGTCGATATCGGGGCGCCAGCCGGGGGCGGTCACCACCCATTTGCCCGCCGCGCCATCGGCAACCGCAAAGCCCAGCGCATCAAGGATACGGCGTTGTTCATTGTCGGCCACGGCGACACCGCCCAGCCGTTCCGTCAGTGCCGGATCATAGGCCAGCGGCGGCGGTGCTTCGGGCACCTGCCCGGCGCGGACCACGGCGGAAGCCTCGCCGCCGCAAATCTCGACGATCAACGCGGTCAGCAGGTCCAGCCCGGTGTCGAGGAACCCGCGATCGACGCCGCGCTCGAAGCGGCTGCGCGCGTCCGAGGTCAAGTTGAGCTTGCGCCCGGTAGCGGCAATCCGCTGCGGGTCGAAATACGCGACCTCCAGCAGGACATCGCGGGTAGCGTCGCTGCAACCGGAATGCTCGCCGCCCATGATCCCGGCGATGTCGTGCACGCCTGCGCCATCGGCAATCACGGTCATGCTATTGTCCAGCGCGTAACTCTTGCCGTTCAGCGCGGTGACGCTTTCGCCGTCCCGTGCGCGGCGTGCCACCACCGGCCCAGCCAGGCGCGCCAGATCGTAGGCATGCGTCGGGCGGCCATACGTCAGCATGACGTAATTGGTGATATCCACCAGCGCCGAAATCGACCGCTGACCCGCGCTTCTGAGCCGCGCCCGCAGCCATTCCGGGCTTTCCCCGTTAGTCACACCACGGATCACCCGGCCATAAAACGCCGGGCAGCCTTCGGGGTCATCGGTGCGGATCTCGATCGGGCAGCCAAAGCTGCCGTCATCATGCGCCGCGGCGATGGGCTTCAACGTGCCCAACCCCGCCGCCGCAAGATCGCGGGCGATGCCGTAAACGCCCATGCAGTCCGGCCGGTTCGGGGTGATCGCGACGTCGAATACCGGATCGGCGCCATGATATTCAGCGAAGCCCATGCCTACCGGCGCGTCGACCGGCAATTCGATGATCCCGGCGTGATCGTCGCCCAGTTCCAGCTCACGGGTGGAGCACATCATGCCGTGCGATTCGACCCCGCGCACCGATGCGACTTTGAGCATCATGCCATTTGCCGGCACCACCGCGCCGGGCGATCCGAGCACGCCGACCAGCCCGACGCGCGCGTTTGGCGCGCCGCAAACAACTTGCAACGGTGCCCCGTCACCGACATCGACGCGCAATACCTGCAGCTTGTCGGCATCGGGATGACGCTCGGCGCCGAGCACGCGGGCGACGCGGAAGCCGACCAGCCCGGCGGCAGGATCGTCGATGCCTTCTACTTCCAGGCCAATGGCGTTCAGCGTCGCCGCGATCCGCTCGGCGCTGGCATCGGTATCAAGACAGGCCTTGAGCCAGGACAGCGAGAATTTCATACCGGCGTCCCCACCCCGCCCGACAGCGTCGGTACGTCGAGCGCGGAAAAGCCGTAATGCGCCAGCCAGCGGGCATCGCCGTCGAAGAACGCGCGCAAATCGTTCATGCCGTATTTCAGCATGGCCAGCCGGTCGACGCCGACGCCAAAGGCAAAGCCCTGCCATTGGTCGGGATCGAGCCCGCCAGCGCTCAGCACGCGGGCGTTGACCATGCCGCTGCCCAGCAATTCCATCCAGGCGTGGCCCGGCGCGTCGCCGCTGCCGCCAACGACGCGGCGACCATCGACCCATGAATAGCCGGTATCGATCTCGACCGACGGCTCGGTGAACGGGAAATAGCTCGGCCGCAGCCGGAGGACGATGTCGTCGCGTTCGAAAAACGCCTTGAGCATGGTCTCCAGCGTCCATTTCAAATGGCCCAGGTGGATGCCCTTGTCGATCACCAGCCCCTCGATCTGGTGGAACATCGGCGTATGCGTCGCGTCGCTGTCCGAGCGATAGACCCGGCCCGGCGCAATAATCCGCAACGGCGCCCCCTGATCGAGCATCGTGCGAATCTGCACCGGCGAGGTATGCGTGCGCAACAGCATCTCGCGACCGCCTGCATCACGATCGGGGAAATAAAAGGTGTCGTGCATCGCTCGCGCCGGGTGGCTTTCGGGCATGTTGAGCGCGCCGAAATTATGCCAGTCGTCCTCGATTTCGGGACCGGAAGCGACGGCAAAGCCAAGATCGGCGAAGATCTCCGCCAGTTCGTCCATGACCTGGCTGACCGGATGCACGGTACCGCGCGGGGTGGCCGGCGCGGGCAAGGTCAGGTCGAGGTGTTCGCTCGCCAGCCGTTCCGCCAGCGCCGCCTCGTCCAGCGCGGCCTTGCGCGCGGCCAGCGCTGCGGTCACATCCTCACGCAGGGCATGGATCATCGGGCCTTGGCTCTGTCGCTGTTCGGGCGACATCGCCCCCAGCGTCTTGAGCAAACCGGAAATAGAACCGCGCTTGCCCAGCAAGGCTACGCGCAAATCTTCCAGCGCAGTGCGGTCCAGTGCCTTCGCGATGTCTGCCCGAGCCGCCTGGCCGGTTGCCTCGTATTCCACTGCTATTCCGATGCTATAATTGTCGGCGCTCCTTAAGGTCCTGAGCGTCGGATCGCAATGGTGCGAAGTGTGGCGGGCTCACACCGGGCTGCGCGGGGGGAGGGTTAGGCGGTCTGGGGCTCGTGCCACGCGGAGCCATGATCGAAGCACCGCGCGGATTGTCCAGCGCCTGTACCGCCGATCCCGCGAGCCGCATGCGCTCACGTACGAACACGTCCAGCACCGGGCGCGCCATGGCGCCATACTGGCGCGGCGTCATTCCCATGAACTGGCGGAAATCGCGAACGAACTGCGCCTGATCGTGATACTGGCTATCGATTGCGCCAATCCATTTCAGCGACGGGTCCAGCATGAATTGCGACAGGCTGCGCATGAATCGCTGTCGCCGCAGCAACAGCTTGGGGGGAAAACCGAAATCGCGAACACAGACGCGCTCGACGGTTCGCGGGCTGGCGCCCGACCGTGCGACCAAACCTGCGACAGTGATGACATCGGGATCGACCAGCGCCGCATGGATCGCCTGAATCCGCGCTTCATCGACCACCGGCGCGGCCAGTCGGGCGCGGAAATGGCCAATGATTCGGGCAAGCTCGCCGGATTGGTCGGGCTCGGCTTGATGCAGACCGGCGGCAAGCGTTTTAAAACTCGCCATCGCCGGGTGGGTGTTGCCATCCACTAACGCATTGGCAAGATCGGCTGCCGGCACCGCCACGAATTTTGCCCAACCCAAGGGAAACAGGCCGATTCCCCACATCCGGGTAGTTCCCGTCGTAAACCGCACCGCGCGGGCGCTGGGGCCGGTGGCAATGAAATTCGTACCGGTCACGATCGTGCCGGCGCCAGCCTCGGCCTGTACCGCTTCGCTCGAAAACATCCGCAAATTCGCCCACTCCGGATGGAGAAGGTCGCTTGCCGAACCGCCATGGGGAACAGTAATCTCGGCGATGTAGAAAGTGGTAAAATAGCGGGCAAGATCCGCCGGCGGCTGGCAGAACTCAACCTGCACCTGGCATTTGTGCGACACTGGCGCCCTCCAGCTTTTTGCAGCTTAATCAATCGTGAACTAGTCTGCCGCCTGATGCAACCTAGAGAAGAAGTTTACCTCAAAAACCGGCCGTTTGCCGCATCTTCCCACGCGACTTTCGATAACTAAAAAAAGGGCCCGGATCGCTTAGAGATCCGGGCCCTTTTATCCGAATCGGAAAAACGGCTCAGGCGGCCAGTGCATCCCGTGCCTGGGCGATCACCGTCGAGAATATACCGCCTTCGTTCATGGCCAGATCGGCCATGGTCTTGCGGTCGAGTTCGATCCCCGCGAGCTTGGTGCCGTGGATGAACTGCGAATAGGTCAGGCCCTCGGCGCGAACTGCCGCATTGATCCGCTGAATCCACAACGAGCGAAACGTGCGCTTCTTGATCTTGCGATCGCGATAGGCATACTGGCCAGCCTTTTCAACGGCTTGGCGGGCAACGCGGATGGTGTTCTTGCGACGGCCGCGAAAGCCTTTCGCCTGTTCCAGGACGCGCTTGTGCTTGGCATGGGTGGTAACACCCCTCTTGATACGGGTCATATGCTAATACTCCTCATTACAGCCCGTAGGGCGCCCACTTCTTGATCACCTTTGCATCGGCATCGGAAATCACGTCGGCACCGCGGTGTTGACGGATGTACTTGGCATTATGGCTCATCAGGCGGTGGCGCTTGCCGACCGCGCCGTGCTTGATCTTGCCGGTGGCAGTGAGCTTGAAGCGTTTCTTGACGCCGCTCTTCGTCTTGAGTTTGGGCATTTTGGTCTCCTTGGGGTGCGACACATAAACCAGCCGTGGCAGCCCTAACAGCCAGGCCAGTTATCGAATCCGTGTCGATCGAAGCGCGCGCCAGTAATTGGCGGCGGCGGTAAAAGCAAGTGCAACCGGACTAATCACCATAAGCTGCTTGGCCGGTAGCGCTAAGCCATGCGTGAAAATCGCCATCGACGATCGCCAGCGCACCATCCGGCAACGGCCGGTTGAAGCGATAGACCTGCGCCGTGACGCGATTGCCGCCGGCGTCGGTGACCTGCATCGCCTCGCGCCGATAGAGCGAATCATCAGGATTGCCGGGCCGGTAATCCTCCCAGCCATCAAGCCGCGCCAGATCGTCCGCCCCAAATTCGTCCATGGCAGCATAAAGCCTGCCATGAACCGCGCCCGTCCCCGTCACGAGCGCCGGATACCAGCCTGCCGGATCGGGAATCGCCCACAGCTCACCGGGCACACTCGCCCGGCCGAGCGGGTCCAGCCGGGGATGCGCTGCGCGCGCTATCGCGTTCCCGGTGCCCGCGATCAGCGTGCCGTAGAAAAAGAAATACAGCTTAACCAGCGCCAGCCAGCGCTGCGACGACCTCTTCCAGCCGCGCCGGATCGCCCAGCGCGATGATATGGCCATCTGATTCGGCGTTCAACGGCTCGCCGTTCCAGTCAGCCATCGTCCCGCCCGCGCCTTCGACCACCGGCACCAGCGCCGCCCAGTCGTAAATCTTGAGATTGGCCTCGCAGACGATATCGAGGTGGCCGGAAGCCAGCATCGCGTAGTTGTAGCAGTCGCCGCCCATCACCATCCGGCGGTAATCGGTCTTCGCGGCCAGGCTCATGAAATGCTCGCCGTCATGATCGCTGAAATAATGCGGGCCGGTCGTGGCGATCGTCGCCTCAGCGATGTCCCGGCACAGGCGCGTCCGCACCGGCGTCCCGTTCAGGGTGGTCGGGCGCCCGGCGGCGCCGACCCAGCGCTCGTTCTGGATAACCTGGTCGATCACTCCCAGCACCGGCCAGCCGTCGACCATCAGTGCGATCAGCGTACCGAACATCGGTCGCCCTGCCAGGAACCCGGCGGTACCGTCGATCGGATCGAGCACCCATGTGCGGCTGGTGCTGCCGGGGGTCGTGCCGAATTCCTCGCCGATCACGGTATCGCGCCCGGCTTCGGCCTTGAGTATCCGCCGCATCGCTTCTTCCGCCGCCCGGTCCGCCAGCGTTACCGGGGTGGCGTCGGCCTTGCGCTCGGTTGGGACATGCGCGCGGTAATAGGGGCGGATCGCCGCACCCGCCGCGTCGGCCAGCCGCATGGCGAGAGCGATGTCGATATCAAGATTGCGTGTCACCGGTTCCGGCTCCCAAAATCGCATGCGCGCGCACGGAAAATGTTCCCATGCCCCGAATCCGTGGCGGGGTGGCGCTGAACAGAAAACCGTCGTCAGGTAACGCCGCAAGGTTGGTCAGATGTTCGCAGATGGGGATGCCGGCACCAAGCAGTATTGTGTGTACCGGACGCTCGCCGTCCGATGTGTCGTCGATGTTCAGCGAATCGATCCCAACTAGCGCCGCCCCGGCATCCCGCAGCCATGCCGCGGCGTCGGCGGTCAGGAATGGGTGGCCTTCAAAATACGCGTCGGTCCGCCAATGCCGGTCCCACCCGGTATGCACCAACACCGCATGCCCAGCGATCGGCAACCCTGCGAACATTTGGGCCCCAATCGCCGGCCCCTTTGCACGGACGACACAGCCGGGCAAAGCCGTCACCGCATCCAGCGGCATGTCCGCAAGGTCCGCCCCATCCGGATACCGGTGGAAAGGTGTATCGAGATATGTCCCGGTGTTGCCGACCATGTCGATCCGCCCGATCTGGAATTCGGTCCGCGGAGCATAGATCGCGCGTGAAGCGTCGCGTGATAGGAAATCGCACACGATCGGGGCGGGCAAGCCGCGATAGGTAACCATGTCCGGTTCGATGATGTGATTGAGTTCGATCAGGCTGGTCATGACATCTTCTAGTCGAACAGGCTCGATACCGAACTCTCATCCGCGATCCTCCGGATCGCCTCGCCGATCAATGGCGCGATCGGCAGGATGCGGATCTGCTTCGACCCGCGCGCGGCATCGGTAGGCAGGATCGAATCGGTGATGACCAATTCCTTCAGCGCCGAGGCATTGACCCGCGCCACCGCCCCGCCCGACAGCACGCCATGGCTGATGTAGGCGGTCACGGTCGCGGCGCCTTCATCGAGCAGCGCCTGCGCCGCGTTGCACAGCGTCCCGCCCGAATCGATGATGTCATCGATCAGGATGCAGCAGCGCCCCCGGACATCGCCGATGATATTCATCACTTCCGACTGGCCGGGCCGGTCGCGGCGCTTGTCGACAATCGCCAGCGGGGCATTGTCGAGCCGCTTGGCGAGCGCCCGCGCCCGCACCACGCCGCCAACGTCGGGCGACACCACCATGATGTCCTGATTGCTGTAGCGCGCCTGGATATCGGCAGCCATGACCGGCGCGCCATAGAGATTGTCGGTCGGGATATCGAAAAAGCCTTGGATCTGTCCGGCATGGAGATCGACCGACAGTACCCGGTCGGCCCCGGCCTGGGTGATGAGGTTGGCCACCAGCTTGGCCGAGATCGGCGTACGCGGGCCGGGCTTGCGGTCCTGCCGGGCATAGCCGAAATAGGGAATGACCGCCGTGATCCGCCGCGCCGAGGCACGACGCAGCGCATCGATGCAGATCAGCAGCTCCATCAGATTGTCATTGGTCGGAAAACTGGTCGACTGCACCACGAAGACATCTTCGCCGCGCACGTTTTCGTGAATTTCGACGAATACTTCCTCGTCGGCAAATCGCCTTACACTGGCGTTAGTCAACGGCACTTCCAGATAGCTGGCAATCGCCTTCGCCAGCGGCAGGTTGCTGTTGCCGGCCATGAGTTTCATCGCTGCTGCCTTCCAGAATCGTCCTGGACCCCCCGGGCCGAACTCAGCCCGGCTCTAGCCCAGCGTCGCGGAAATGCAACATTGCGATCGCGGCAAACCGCGGACGCCGGAGGGGCGACCAAGCCCCCGGCACCAGACATCACCCGACCGGCTTGCGATGCTCGCCCTTGACCCAGCGCACGGTGCCCGAACTGGCGCGCATCACCACGCTTTCGGTGGTCATCACGCCATCCTTGCGCAGCTTCACCCCGGCGAGCAGCGAACCATCGGTCACCCCGGTCGCGGCAAAGATGCAATCGCCCTTGGCCAGTTCCTTGAGATCGTAGATCTTGTCGAGGTCGGTGATGCCCCACTTGCGGGCGCGTGCTATTTCATCTTCGTTGCGAAACAGCAGGCGGGCCTTGAACTGGCCGCCGACGCAGCGCAATGCCGCTGCCGCGAGCACGCCCTCCGGCGCCCCACCCGAACCCATGTAGATATCGATGCCGGTATCTTCGTTCGTGGTCGCGATTACGCCTGCGACATCGCCATCGGGGATCAGCATGATGCCGCAACCGATCGCGCGCAGTTCGGCGATCAGTTCGGCATGGCGGGGCCGATCGAGCACGCAGACGATGATGTCGGAAGGTGCCACGCCCTTGGCCCTGGCCACCGCCTCGACATTCTCGGTCGGCGACTTGGCCAGATCGATGATGCCATCGGGGTAGCCCGGTCCAACCGCCAATTTCTGCATATATACGTCCGGCGCATTCAGTAGCCCGCCTTCTTCGGCGATCGCCAGCACGGTCAGGGCATTGGGGCCCGCCGTGGCGGTGATCGTCGTGCCTTCCAGAGGATCGAGGGCGATATCGATCTTCGGCCCCCGGCCCTGTGCGGAACCGACTTTTTCACCGATATAAAGCATCGGCGCTTCGTCGCGCTCGCCTTCGCCGATGACCACGGTGCCGTCGATCTCCAGCTCGTTCAGCGCCGCGCGCATCGCTTCGACCGCCGCCTGGTCAGCGGCTTTTTCATCGCCGCGCCCGATCAGCTTTGCCGAATTGATGGCTGCCGCTTCGGTGACACGCACCATTTCGAGGACGAGGACGCGGTCAAGAACCTTGCTGGCGGGAATGGACGTCATGGCCGGTGTTGTCCTTGAATAGCTGAAGTACGATCGCGCTTAGCCAGCCATGAGAGGCTTGTCGAGGTAAAGCCCTGCACAGTTTTTATTAGCGCCCGATGCCGAAACTTCCGCGCCCCGGTCTTTACTTTCCCAACAGATGCATGACCAGTGGCAGCGCCAGCAGGCTGGGCGAACCATCGAGCAATTGCAGCGCCGTGGTCACCGCAGCTTCGGGCGCTTCATGCGTCACCATCGCCACCAGGACCTCGCCCGCGTTGTCGGCGCGACCCTTCTGGATCAGGCTTTCTATGGAAACGCCGGCATCGCGCATCGCTGCGGTGATCTCGGCCAGCACGCCCGGTCGATCGGCAACGATGAAGCGAATGTAGGCGCGGCTGCGACGATGGCCCGAGACTGCCGGCGGCATCGCTTCCAGCGAGGCGACCGGTACCGAAAACGGCATATCCGCCTCGAAACCGGCGTCGATGCCGCGGGCAATGTCGATGATATCCGCGACTACCGCGCTGGCGGTCGGCCCATCGCCCGCGCCTGCGCCCTGGAACAACAGCCGACCCGAAAAATTGCCCTCGACGACCATCGCATTGGTAGCACCGTCGACATGCGCGAGCGGGTGACCGAACGGCACCAGATGCGCCTGGACCCGCTGGAACAGGCCGGGCCGGTCAGAGGTGCCGAAATCGACCTCGGCCATGCCGATCAGCCTGATGACATAGCCCAGGGCATCTGCTTGAGCGATATCCGCGGCCAGGATACGCGAGATGCCCGAGGTTTCAACCGAGGCGAAATCGATCCGCGTGCCGAATGCCAGCGCCGACAGGATCGACAGCTTGTGCGCGGTGTCGGTGCCTTCGATGTCGAAGGCGGGATCGGCCTCGGCATAGCCCTTGGCCTGCGCCTCGGCCAGCACGTCGCCAAAATCGCGACCGGTGCCAGCCATCGTCGACAGGATGAAATTGCAGGTGCCATTAAGAATGCCGTAAACGCGATCGACCCGGTTAGCCGCCGCTCCCTCGCGCAGCCCCTTGATCACCGGCACCCCGCCCGCCACCGCGGCCTCGAAGCGCAGCGGCGCGCCCGCGGATTCCGCCAGCGCCGCCAGTTCCAGCCCGTGATGCGCGATCATCGCCTTGTTCGCGGTGACCAGCGCCTTGCCGCCGCGCAGCGCGTGACGGGCCAGCGTCAGCGCCGGGCCATCCGCGCCACCGACCAGCTCCACCACCACATCGACATCGTCGCGTGCCGCGATGCCGGTCATATCGTCTTCCCAGCCATAGGCCGATATGTCGATGCCGCGGTCCTTGCCGCGATCGCGCGCGCTGACGACGCTCACCACGATCGGCCGCCCGGCGCGGCGCGCGATCAAGGCGCCATTGGTCTCGATCAGGCGGATGACCCCGGCGCCGACGGTGCCCAGCCCGGCGAGCGCAACCCGCAGCGGCCGACCGCCAGGCTTGCCGGCACGGGAGACAGGCGGATTTTCAATAAATGGCGATAGCGTCATGAGCCCCCCTTATCGGCAAGCGGCCCCTAAAGCATGAAGCGATTTCAGCCAACCCTCAGCCAGAGGGTCAATCGCGCGACCGCTGGCAAGGCCCCAGCCCGGCCATGACGAGATGGTAATCGTCCACTGCCTGCGCGCGGTTTTCCTCAGTGTCGGACACGTTGCTGCCTGCCGGGAGGTCTGCGGGCAGAAAGCAGGCCAGCCGGTACCAGGCCAGCGTGTCATGGGCCGGCGGCTGACCCGAGGCATCGACTACTTCGGAAAACGAGACGCTCCAGGCCGTCGATCCGGTCGGGGACTTCCCCGCCTGATGGACGACCGAGATCGCGGCGGGCGAACCGTCGGCGGTCGCCAGGAAAACTTGGGTTTCGCCCTCGCCGACCAACGCGCCGGGAACAAAGCTGGCCTCGCGCACGCTTTTTATCGGGATCGGGGCATCGGCAGCCTGCAGCGCCGCCAGGATCGCCCGCACTCGCGTCGCCAGTGCGGCATCCCATGGCAATTGTGCATCGGGGGCCACCAATTGCACCATCTCGGGGTGGCCCGCCACCGGCCGCGCCGCCAGCAACACGCTGCGCTTGCCCAGCGCCGGCAGCTTGCCACGGCGATCGAGGCGCACGTCGGCAAGGTAGCTCAGCGTATCCGCCGGGGGCAGCGCGCCGCGCAGCGCCACCAGACCCCGCGCCTGGACATATATCCGCGCCCAGCCCGCGCGCACGCCCTTTGCCCGCTCCGGCTCGACCGGTGCCACCTGGCGAATCTGGACAGCCAGCACCAGCGGCGCCGGTTCGATCAAATCGACCAGGTCCGCATAGGTCGCGGTCGTTGCCGTCGCGGGGCCCGTCGCCGGGGCCGGACCAGCCGATTCGCGGGGAGCGGGCGCGCCTTGATTCGGTCCAGCGGCGAGCACAGGCAAGCCGGCAAGGCACGCCAATCCCGCCAGCAGGCGGACAATCGTTCGAACGGGATGAAATATTATCACATAAGTCTCCGCATGGCGGGCATAATTTGCCGGCCGATGCCATTTTCCGATAAATTATGGCTTTAACGCAAATGAATCGTTGGTTAAGCAGGCTACCCGATGGTTTGGCATTGCACGGCTTGGGCTTCGCCGTTAATGTTTCGCCATATGCGTACTGATGGGTCGAATAACCTCAGGCGCGTCTTGCTGTGTCCTGGTCGATGTATGGGAAGGCCGGCAAAGTCTTGAATTTAGCTTTTGTCCTGGACGCTGTCCAAGCGGTTTCAGGGTAGAGATTAAGAGTGTCGCGACGCGTTTTGATGGAGATTAGAGGCTGAATGGCTTATACTGACCGAGAGATGAGCGGCAACCGGATTACCGCGCTAATCATCGTTGCCTTGATTCACATCTTTCTGGCTTATGCCCTGATCACGGGCCTTGCCTACTCTGCTGTCCAGCAGGTCATCAAGAAGGTGACCACGGTCGACATCAAGAAGGATGAGCCCAAGAAGCCGCCACCGCCGCCACCGCCGCCGCCCAAGAATATGCCGCCGCCGCCGGTTGCGCCGCCGGTGCGGATCAATGTGGCCATCGCGCCGCCGCAGATCGTGACCGTGACGACCCCGCCGCCGCCCGCGCCGCCGCAGCTTCAGGCTGCGCCACCGCCGGCGCCGCCCGCGCCGCCGCCGCGGTTCGCCGCGAAGGCCGCTGTTCCCAAGGGTGCGCCTAGCGAATGGGTAACGACAGACGACTATCCACCGCGCGCTCTGCGTGAGGAACGTGCGGGTACCACACGTTTCCACATGACCGTGGGGACCAATGGGCGTCCGACCGACTGCCAGGTGACAGGCTCGAGCGGTAGCCCGGACCTGGATGAAGCGACCTGCACCTACGCCCAGCGCCGGGCCAAATTCAGCCCGGCGATGGATACCAACGGCCAGCCGACGACCGGTGCCTATAATGGCAGCGTGCGATGGGTGATCCCGAAGGAATGATATTACCTGGGACTTGCGGCAAATGCCGCCTGTCCCCGACTGCTTTGACACCATTTGCTTGAAGAGGACTATCGCATGCTTTTTGAACTCCTGGCCGCCGGCGCTGGCGCCAACGCAGCCCCGCAGAACAAGTTCGGCTTCATGGAAGCCATGCAACAGGGCGGTGCCATTTCATGGTCCGTCGTCACTGTGCTGGCGATCATGTCGTTCGGTTCGTTCTTTATCCTGTTCACCAAATGGTGGGACCAGGGCAAGATCATGAAGCAGGCTCGCGATCTGCAGACCAGTTTCTGGCGCGCGCCGACATTACGCGATGGTGCGACCAAGCTGGAAAAGAACAGCGCCTGGCGCCAGATCGTCGACGACGGCCTGAATGCCGAAGACCAGCACACCAAGATGACCGACACCATGGAAGCCCACGACTGGCTGCATGGCACGCTGGCCCGCACCGAGAGCTTCATCAATGCCCGTCTCGCCCAGGGCCTGCCGTTCCTGGCAACGGTGGGTGCTACCGCACCTTTCGTCGGCCTGTTCGGCACCGTGGTCGGTATCTATCGCGCGCTGATCGCCATCGGTATCGCCGGTTCGGCATCGATCGACAAAGTCGCCGGCCCGGTTGGCGAGGCGTTGATCATGACCGCGCTGGGCCTGCTGGTGGCGGTGCCCGCGGTGCTTGCCTACAACTACCTGCAGAGCCGTAACAAGCGCATTGCTGAATCGCTGTCGGCGTTTTCGAACGACATCCTGGCGAACATCAATTCGAAGGGTTCGATCCGGCCGACGCTCGTTACCGCATCGTCGGTGAAGACACCGCCGATATCGCCGGCCAAGCCAGCCACCGCACCCCGGCCATAAGCAATAATAGCTGCCGGCCCGATCAACGGGTTCCGAGAGCAAGGCAAAGTGCGGGGGTTGGCTGCAGCATGCGGCAGCCAACCCCCACTTTCCGACAATTCAAGCATGGCCGGCAATCCGCGCATGGTCGGCAATCTGAGAATAGGATGACAAAATGGCGATGTCTGTAGGCGGCGACGTTCAGGAACGACCGATGTCGGATATCAATACCACGCCGCTGGTCGACGTGATGCTGGTCTTGCTGATCATCTTCCTGATCGCCATCCCGGTGGCGATCCAGCAAATCCAGAAGCTTAAAATTCCGATCATGGTGTCCTCGGAATCCAAGGACAAGGTTGAAAACCTGTTGCTGGCCGTGACCACGACCGACAGCGCTGGCCGTAGTGCGGGCGATCCAGCATACCAGGGTGCTTCGCGCGGTGGCGACTGCCGGATCTATTTCAACAATATCACTCCGGTAAGCTCGGACGAACTGCGCGACATGGCCTTCAAGCGGCTCGATGCGATCGTGAAGCGCGAAGGCGGGGCCGATGCGCTCAAGGCTTCGCCGGACAAGATTCCGCAGGTCCACATCCGTGCCGACGTCAATGCCCCATGGCGCTGCGTTGCCGGCGCCATCTATAACGTCCAGTTGTCGGGCTACCCGACGGTTGGTTTCATCTCGAACCCGGTCGATCCGAACATCTGATAAAAGACGTGCTGCCGCATCGTTGCGGACCACCAGCACCCCGAATTTTCGTTCGATGCTTGAAATTAAGGAGTAGTTCCCATGGCAATGTCAGGCGGCAAGGACGATGGCGCGCCGATGATGGAAATGAACACGACGCCGCTTATCGACGTCATGCTCGTTCTCCTCATCATGTTCATCATTACCATCCCGGTCGCAACCCACGCGGTCAATATCGACCTGCCCTCGTCAGCGACCCCGCCAAATCCGAACATGGTCAAGCCCGACAAGAACAAGGTCGTGCTGAGCGCAGATGCAAAGATTTTGTGGAACGGCACCGAGGTTTCGCAGAACCAGCTTGTTGCGCTCCTGCAGCAAACGCTGCGGCTGCCTACAGAGCCTGAATTGCAGTTCCAGCCGGACCAGCAGGCGCCCTATGATCTGGCTGCGCACGTGCTGAACATCATCAAGATTTCAGGCGTGACCAAATTCGGCTTCGTCGGCAACGAGCAATACGTCAACTTCAGCAAAGCCGCGGACGCGCCCAAGGCCAGTTGATTTCGAGGCCATTTGATGAACGGAAAAGGGGCGGAAATTTCCGCCCCTTTTCTTTGGCAGATAGACGATCT
>CAZZYX010000050.1:22287-23470 GCA_964658485.1 uncultured Acetobacteraceae bacterium
GCCAGGACGATAAGCGCGCGTTCTCTAGCTGCTTTCGTGTTCACCGCCTGTGGAGCTCAATCCGGCCGCATCGCCGCTGCTGCCAGGCTTTCCGCCTCCACCAGCAGATCGTCGTCTGCGGCGCCCACGGCTACGCTTTCGCGACCGATCATGGTCAGCAGCGGCACCGCCAGCGGACTGACGCGATCCAGGCGGATATGATCGATCCCCGCCTGCGCCCGATCCAGCACGTCGCCGATGCGGGCAACATCGGTCAGCCGGGTACGGGCATCGGCCCAGGCGGCTTCGATCAGCAGATGGTCAGGTTCGTAGCGGCACAGGACATCATAAATCAGGTCGGTTGAAAAGGTCACTTGCCGTCCGGTCTTGCGCTTGCCCGGTTGCTGGCGCTCGATCAGCCCGGAAATGACGGCCACTTCCCGAAATGCACGTCTCAGCAGGTACGATTTCTGGACCCAGTCGACGAATTCGCCAGCCAGAATTTCAGTCGACAGCAAGCTCGCGGGATCGGTTATGTCATGCAATCCCCATACCGCCAGCGCATAATCATTGGCAACGAAGCCGAGCGGCTTCAGCCCCCGTTCTTCCATCCGGCGCGTCAGCAGCATCCCCAGCGATTGGTTGGCCGGCCAGCCTTCGAACGTGTAGAACACCGAATAAGCTCGTGATTTCAACGGAAAGCTTTCGACCAGCAGCCGCCCGGGGCGCGGCAACTGCGAGCGCCAGTCCTGCATTTCCAGCCATTCGCGGACATCGTCGGGAAAGCGCGCCCAGCCGGCGCGGTCACTGAGCATGAGCTGGACGCGGCCGGCCAGATGCGTGCTGATCGGGATGCGCGCGCCCATGTAGCTGGGGATCATCGCGGAATGACGCGCGGCATGGACGACGAGATCGCCGTCACGCAGGCCTTCGACCTCCAGGTCCAGCCCGGCGAAGCGGAAGCTGTCCCCCGGCCCCAGTTGCGCCGCGAATTCCTCTTCCACCCGCCCCAGCGCCCGGCCATTGCGGAAACGAATTTCGATCATCTCGCTATCGACGATGATCCCGGCATTGAGGCGGTGGCGGGCGGCCATCTCCGGGTGGGCAAGCCGCCAGGTCCCGTCCGGATCCCGCACGATGCGGCGAAACCGGTCATACGCACGCAGGGAATAGCCGCCGGTCGCGACGAAATTCAGCACCCGCT
>CAZZYX010000051.1:0-12364 GCA_964658485.1 uncultured Acetobacteraceae bacterium
TGACGTGGTGCCCGGCTGCTCGACATTCCGGCGCGCTGCCGATGTACAACGTTGCATGACTCGCAGTGCAAATGTCGGGGGTTTGGAGCCCCTGGCCCCAAGTCTTCACCCTACTCCGCCGCGATCCCGGCCTGCTTGAACATATCCGCCAGCCCGTCATCATCCGGCGCATTGGCGGCGTCGCTGCTCTTGGCCTTGCGGCGCTGGTCGAAGCTGGACCACACCGTGTTCCAGTCGCCGCGCGTCGCGCCCTTGGAATATTCGGTGGCGCGGGTTTCGAAGAAGTTGGCGTGCTCCACCCCGTTCAGCAGCGGCGTCAACCACGGCAACGGGTGTTCCTCGATCATGTAGACCGCCGGCAGGCCAAGCTGGCTCAGCCGCCAGTCGGCGATGTAACGGATGTAGCGCTTGATTTCCTTGGCACTCATCCCCGGCACCGGGCCTTGCTCGAAGGCGAGATCGATGAATGCATCTTCCATCCGGACGGTCTTCTGGCAGCAATCGATGATGTCTTCCTTCACCGCCTTGGTCAGGCAGCCGCGTTCCTGCACGAAGGTATGGAACAGGTGGATGATACCCTCGCAATGCAGCGATTCATCCCGCACCGACCACGACACGATCTGCCCCATGCCCTTCATCTTGTTGAAGCGTGGAAAATTCATCAGCATCGCAAAGCTGGCGAATAACTGCAGCCCCTCGGTAAAACCGCCGAACATCGCCAAAGTGCGCGCAATATCCTCATCGGAATCGACGCTGAACGTATGCAGATAATCGTGCTTGGCGCGCAGTTCCTCATATTCCATGAACATGCCGTATTCGCTCTCAGGCATGCCTATAGTATCGAGCAGATGCGAATAGGCCGCGATATGCACCGTTTCCATGTTGGAAAAGGCCGCCAGCATCATCTTGATCTCGGTCGGCTTGAACACCCGCGCGTACTTGTCGTGATAGCAATTCTGCACCTCGATGTCGGCCTGGGTGAAAAAGCGGAAAATCTGCGTCAGCAAATTGCGCTCGTTCTCGCTGATCTTCTGCGCCCAGTCGCGGCAGTCCTCGCCCAGAGGCACCTCCTCGGGCATCCAGTGGATCTGCTGCTGGCGCTTCCAGAACTCATAAGCCCAGGGGTATTCGAAGGGCTTGTAGGTCTTGCGGGCTTCGAGAAGGGGCATCAGCTAGGTCCTGTGCAGGTTCTAATTAGATAATAGTATAGACTTGGGGCCAGGGGCCCCAAACCCCATTTATGTCGTTGCCGTGCGCCAATCGGGCCGGGCGCAAGTTCGATGCGCCGCAGGCTTTAGGCCGCTTTGCGGCAAGGAGCGACGAAGAGACGGCACGCGACGATGACAGGAATGGGGTGCAGGGGCGATGGCCCCTGCGAATCTTGCCTGCCGCCTTACTGACACGCCAGACATTCCTCGTAATCGGTCGGTGACGCCAGTTCGATCACCGGCAGCGCCACGGTATTGTCCGCCTCCACCCCGCCGGCAAACCCGGCGCGCTGGATCGATTTCGAGCGCAGGTAATACAGCGACTTGATGCCTTTTTCCCATGCCTGGAAGTGCAGCATCATCAGGTCCCATTTATCGACATCGGCGGGGATATAGAGGTTCAGGCTTTGCGCCTGGTCGATGTACGGCGTGCGATCGGCGGCGAATTCGAGCAGCCAGCGCTGATCGATTTCGAAGCTGGTCTTGTAGATGCCCTTTTCCTCCGGCGACAGGAAATCGAGATGCTGGACCGAGCCGCCGTGTTCGAGGATCGAATTCCAGACATTGGTGGAATCCTTGCTTTTGGCCTGCAGCAGCTTTTCCAGATAAGGGTTTTTTACGCTGAAGCTGCCTGACAGCGTCTTGTGGGTATAGATATTGGCTGGAATTGGCTCGATACAAGCGCTGGTGCCACCGCAGATGATCGAAATCGACGCGGTGGGGGCAATCGCCATCTTGCAGGAAAAGCGCTGCATCACGCCCATGTCGGCGGCATCGGGGCAGGGGCCACGTTCCTGCGCCAGCATCAGCGAGGCACTGTCGGCACCGGCGGCGATATGGCGGAACATCTTGAAGTTCCACGCCTTGGCCATCGCGCTTTCGAAGGCGATGCCCTTCATCTGCAGGAAGGAATGGAAGCCCATCACCCCCATGCCGACCGAGCGTTCGCGTGATGCGGAATATTTCGCGCGGGCCATTTCCGGCGGGGCGCGGTCGATGTAATCCTGCAGGACGTTGTCGAGGAAGCGCATGACATCCTCGATGAAGCGCCGGTCTTCGTGCCATTCGTCCCAGGTTTCGAGATTGAGCGACGACAGGCAGCACACCGCGGTGCGGTCGTTGCCGAGATGATCGATCCCGGTCGGCAGGGTGATTTCCGAACACAGGTTGGAGGTCGAAACCTTCAGCCCGAGATCGCGGTGATGCTGCGGCATCATCCGGTTCACCGTGTCGGAAAAGACGATATAGGGCTCGCCGGTGGCGAGACGCGTCTCGACCAGTTTCTGGAACAGGCTGCGCGCGTCGAGGGTGGAACGGACTTCGCCGGTCTTGGGACTCTTGAGGTCGAAACTGGCGCCGTCGCGCACGGCTGCCATGAAATCATCGGTCAGCAGCACGCCGTGGTGCAGGTTCAGCGCCTTGCGATTGAAATCGCCGCTGGGCTTGCGGATTTCCAGGAATTCCTCGATTTCGGGATGCGAGACATCGAGATAGCATGCTGCCGACCCGCGTCGCAGCGAGCCCTGGCTGATCGCCAAAGTCAGGCTGTCCATCACCCGCACGAAGGGGATGATGCCGCTGGTCTTGCCATTGAGTCCCACCGGTTCGCCGATGCCGCGCACATTGCCCCAATAGGTGCCGATGCCGCCGCCGCGCGAGGCGAGCCAGACGTTCTCGTTCCAGGTGCCGACGATGCCTTCCAGGCTGTCGGACACCGAATTGAGATAGCAGGAAATCGGCAGGCCGCGCCCGGTGCCGCCGTTGGACAAAACTGGCGTCGCCGGCATGAACCACAGTCGCGAGATATAATCGTACAGCCGCTGGGCATGCGCCTGGTCGTCGGCATAGGCATCAGCGACGCGGGCGAACAGGTCCTGATAGGTCTCGCCCGGCAACAGGTAACGATCGTCCAGCGTATCCTTGCCGAACAGCGTCAGCAGGCTGTCTCGAGCGGGATCGGTGGCAATGACGAAGCGCCGGGCATGGACCGCGTGGGAATCCCCCTTGGCCTGCGCCTGGCCAGCCGCCGCCGCACCCGCCATCACGGCAGCATCCGCCATTGCCGTCACCAGATCAGCCGACCCGTCGTCCATCATCCCGGTCGTCGCCAGCACTGCGCTTTCGCCCGCCTCGGAGTGGGTGGTGGCGTCCATCATCGTTGCGTCGTCCCTGGTGCTGAAATCCACGTGCCAATCCTTTGTAGCAGCTTGCGCCGACCATACGTTCTGTTTTCGTTCGACTCGCGTTCAAGCCGTTACTTTAACAAAGAAGCTCTGAAAAAGGGGAAAAATCTATCCCCCGTTCTCAATTCGTTCTCGGCAGCCCAGCCTTGACTTTCAGCAAACGCCCGCTCGAATAGTTCCATCCCGCCGGATCTGCAAAAATGGAAAAATGCTAGGTCTTGATGTTGCCCGATTACTTGAACACTACCTATAGTGCTTTAACTAAAAAACGCGCAAGTGGATAAATCTCGAACGAACGCAGAGTTTGCTCCGAATACGCGCGTTCCGGATATGCTGCACTGCCGCGACGCGCCGGAAAATCGACACTCCGCCAAGCGCAAGAGTCAAAGTGAAGCTATGAAAATATTTTCCGAGCCTGGCGGCCGCCGACCCTCAAGCGCCGCAGCCATAAATCCACCCACAGAATGACGGGGAGCGCGAGGGGCACCCCCCGTAGCTACGCTTGCAGATCGACAGTCAGGCTTGCGTAAATCGAAAATGACGGGCAACGCTGTGAGCTGGCGAACTTTTCCGGCACATAGGAGTATGCGTTTGGCCAAGATAATCGCCGTTTACAGCATGAAAGGCGGCGTCGGCAAATCGACGACGGCGGTGAATCTCGCCTGGTGTTCGGCCGGGGCGTCGGCGCGCCGCACGCTGCTGTGGGATATCGACGCGCAAGGTGCCGCTTCGTTTTTGTTTGGACGCGATGTCGGCAACGGCAAGGCCAAACGCATTTTCGCTCGCGAGGTCACACCCGCCAGCATGGTCGAGCCTACCGCCTGGCCCCGGCTCGACCTGCTCGCCGCCGACCTGTCGCTGCGCCAGCTGGCGGAGGATCTGGCCGGAGCCGACAAACCCAAGCGCCTGCGCAAGTTGCTGCAGACGCTGGGGCAGGACTACGACCGCATCATCCTGGATTGCCCTCCCGGCCTGGGCGAACTCAGCGACCAGTTTTTCCGGGCCGCCGACCTGATCGTCGCACCGGTACCACCGACCCCGCTGGCGATGCGCGCGCTCGATCAGGTGCGCGATCATCTGGCGGCGCATCACGGCGGCAAGCCGTCGTTGTTGCCGGTGTTCTCGATGGCGGACAAGCGCAAGACCCTGCATCGCGACACCCTGGCCGAGCATCCCGACTGGATTTCCATTCCGCAGGCCAGCGCCGTGGAGCAAATGGCGGTGAAGCGCGCGCCGCTGGCAACCTTTGCGCCACGCAGTGCGGCGGCGAAGGCATTTGCGGAATTGTGGACCGATGTGGAGCGGCAGTTGGGCAAATTATAGCAACGATCGGTGCAGATGTGTTACAAATTTGCTGCACTGCACAAAAATCGCCAGCGGTGCTTTTTGCCTTATCGCTTTGGTAAAACTTTTGAGTTAGTTCTTGATTTAGTCATTCAACGCCCTCGGGGGATGTCTATGAGTCAGAACGATCTGCGCATGCAATTGGCCGGTTATGGGTTGGCGACGATCCATATCCATTATTACATGCCCGATCATCCCAGCCTGTTGCAGCAATTCCTGCTCCAGCAATATGATCTGGCGCCGCGTTTTCCCGAATTGAAGCGGTTCCTGGATTTCTGGCGACGAGATATCGACGCAGTGCTGCATTCGGTGCGGATCGCGCATCAAAAGCTGATCGGGCCGACCGAGTGGCGCGCGATCGATGGTGAAATCAGTATACACTAGGCTTGATTTCTAGCCGCTCTCCCCTGAAGAGGAGGGGCTTAGGCAGCGCCCCGCTTCAAATAATCCCCGCGCTTTTCCCCGCGCGCTCGAACATGCCGATGATTACCTGCACCTGTTCAGCCGAATGTTCCGCGCATAGCGAGCAACGCAACAACGTCATATTCGCCGGTGTAGCGGGTGGGCGGGCAAGGTTGACGTAGAGGCCTTCCTTCATCAGCGCCTGCCACATCGCCGCTCCGGCCTCCAGGTCGGGCATGATCACGGCGATGATCGCGCTTTGCGGGGTTTCGGTGCCCAGTGTAAAGCCCAGCGCCCGCAACGCGCTATGCATGACCCGCGAATTTTCCCATAGATGAGCGCGCTTGTTGCCGCCGTGCATCAGCTTGCGGATGCTGGTGGCGGCGGTCGCGACCACCGACGGCGGCAGGCTGGCGGTGAACACATAGGGGCGGCAGGCCATCCGGAGGATTTCGAACTTGGGATGGTTGGAGACGCAGAATCCACCGACCGTGCCCACCGATTTGGAGAAGGTGCCGATCACGAAATCGACATCGTCCAGCACGCCCTGGTCCTCGGCGACGCCGCGCCCGTTCGGGCCGATAAAGCCCATCGAATGCGCCTCGTCGACCAGCACCATGGCGCCGTTCGCCTTGGCGACGGCGATCATTTCGCGCAACGGGGCGATATCCCCCAGCATCGAATAGACACCTTCCAGCACGACCAACTTGCCCGCGCCTTCCGGGATGCGTTTCAGGCGCTTTTCCAGGGCAACGATGTCGTTGTGCTTGAACGGCACGACCTCGGCATTGCCCATCTTGCAGCCGTCCCAGATCGAGGCGTGGCTGTCGATATCCAGGACGATGTAGTCGCCCTTGCCGGCAACGGTGCTGATGATGCCGAGATTGGCCTGATAGCCGGTCGAGAACACCATGGCGTGAGCCATGCCGTAGAATTCGCGTAGCGCCGCTTCACAATCCTTGTGCGGAGAGTAGGTGCCGTTCAGCACGCGGCTACCGGTGGTGCCTGACCCGAACTCGTCCAGCGCCGCCTTGCCCGCGGCGATGACATCGGGGTCGAAGGTCATGCCCATGTAGTTATAGGTGCCCAGCAGGATCGTCTCGCGGCCGTTGCAGATGGCGACGGTGGGCGAGATTACCTTTTCCATCACCAGCCCGAACGGATCTTCTCGGCCTGGTCCGCGCACGCTTTCACGCAACGCGATCATGCCGTCGAACTTGTCGAGCAGGTCGATTTTATCGATGACTTGGGTCACTCGGCATCACCCTTCAACTTCTCCACCGCCTCGACCAGTTGCCCATAGGTTTCGATTTCGGCCTGCTGGTTCATGCTGATGATGATGTCGAATTCATCCTCGATGGCGGCGACGAAATCCATAACCGTCAGGCTGTCGAATTCCAGATCGCCGGCAAAGCTGGAGTCATGGGTGATGGCAATGCCCTTCTTGTTGAAAGGTGCGATCAGTTCGGCAATTTTCGCGGCGATGGCGGCGCGGTCCATAGGCATGCTCCAGGTTCAGAGCGCTGTGGCCCATGATTGCGGCGCAAAAGCGGCGACATCGCAGGAATGTCAAGGACCCGGCAATCGCAGCTGCGCGGCGCAACACCATCAGGCCAGCGCCGCGACGGACGCGTGATCGTGTTCACCTTCGACCACGGGGTGTACCGGCGTCGAGTCGACTGTCAGCCAGACCGCCGGCGGTATCGGCGCGTCGGAAGCATTTGCAAGCAGCCAGCCATGTTGCGCCGGGGTGAACCCGGCAGTGGCGTAGACGTCGCGGCAGGGCTGGTTGAATGCGGTTTCGACGAACGGTCCAACCAGGGTTTCGCCGGGACGGGCGAACTTGCGCGCCGCATCCAGCATCGCAAATTCCATGGCGTAACCGAACACGCGGCAGCTGAGCACGAAAAAAGGAATGGTGAGTTGTTCGCCGACGCGCGCCGCGATCAGTACCGAGATCGTCCCCATTTCGCCGAACCGGTCAGACCCGTCGGCGATCAGGATCAGCGCTTCGTCATTTTGCGCAAACTCCTGGACCTGGCGCCTGGTGATGCGCGCCCCGGTCATGTTGAACTGGTTCGTGCGGTTGATCAGGTCGGCAACGCGATCGAGGTCGTTGTCGCCGGCCTCGCGCACGACCAGTTGGAGTTTTAGTTGAACCAGCATGTCGCTGCGCTGCTGTGCGCTGACTTCGGATTCGGCGGCGATGAATTTCTGGCGCTCGTCGCGCTGCCGATAAAACTCGGTGCGATCGGCCCCTGCCTTGGCAGGCAGCAGGTCGGCCCATAACCGCAGCAGGCGCCAGCTCCGCGAATCGAGCGCGTCCAGCGTCAGGATGGCCGGGAATTGCTGGGCAACCATGGCGCGTTCATCGGCGCGGTCGTCGATGAAGATAAAGTCCTTCGCCTTGAGGTTCAGGTGATCGACGATCCGCTGCATGTTGATCGACTTGGGGTCCCAGTTGATCTGGCGCGACACGAAATGATCGATCCCCAGCCGACCTTCTTCTGCAACCCAGGTCGCTTTGACGGGATCGTTCTTCGAATTGATCGCCAGCAGCACCCCCCGCTCCTTCAGCGCCAGCAAGGGCGCCTGCCGGTCGAAATGATGTTCGATGCCCAGCCCTTCGCCGATCACGCCATGCCACAGCGTATTATCGAGATCGCAAACCACCAGCTTGCGCTTGAGCAGGCGCGCCGCGACCATCACCAGATCGCGATAAGGCGCGGCCAGCATGGCGCCAAACGCGGCCGGGTGCTGCAATTTCGACTTGTATAGCCAGCGCCCGGCCTGCCACGGCCCGCCCGGCTTCGCCGCCTCGACCTCATCGAGCAGATGAACGACCTGGCCAGCAGCGTTCCGGTCGGCCGCGCGCGCGCGCAAAGCCTGGCCCAGGTCGCGGCAGGCGCGCGTCATGGCAGGACGGATCAATGCGGCGCGAACCCACTCGCGCGCGCCCGAACCATGCCTGACGATCGGTGCGGGCAAGTGGGTGACGATGGGACAGTCGAACAGGTCGGCCATCACGTCGAAGATTTCCAGCGCCGCGTGCGTTGCCGCGCTGACCTGCCGGCGTATCCGTCCGGGATCGAGCAGGCCGCGCGGCCGTTGCAACGATCCGTAGTCGTCAAGCAGGGCGTAGGTAAACGGGCTATAGGCGATCAGGTCGAAGCGCTGGTCCGCCAGGCTGCCCAACTGCGCGCGAATTTCCGATGCGGCATGGGTGGTGATAAAGCTGGGCCGCAGCCGGACACCATCTTCCAGCGCGGGCGCGGTGAGAAAGCTCATCAGGTCGAGGAACAGGCAATCGCCGACAAATAGTATATTCAGCTCGGCCACCGCATCGGCGGTGAGCAAATGCTCGATCACGTCGAAATGGCGGTGGATCAGCTGCTGTGCGCCATCGTCACCGCTCAACGCATCCAGGAATATCCGCCGCTCGCCGCTGGCGATTGCCTGGCGCCGCCGTCGATCCTCATCCTGGTCGATACTTCGGTCATGAAGCTGCTTTACCTTTTCGCCTACATACAAGTGCCGGTAGTTGTGATCTCCCGTTCGGAGTAGCCCGGCCATATAGTCGACCAGCACCTCGGTCTCCAACTGGGCAAAACCAGCCCGATCCGCAGCATATTGGACGGAAAATTTCGGCCAGTTCGCCACTAGCGCGGCGAGATCGCCAGCAATCCGAACGCGGGTTGCCGCCAGGAGATCGGCGGCTGCAGGGTTGGTGGACTTGGCGCCAGGATCGGTCATGCTCACGGCTTTCGTGGGTAGCGTCGGCGATGACCATAGAAACGCTCAACCCGCAGTAGGTTCCTGTTCCGGCGAGATTATTGCGACGAATATGTGGGACTCTTTCCCCGGCGCGATGATGAACCGCGTGGCCATCCCGATATTGGAACTGGCCGCGATGATGCTTTGCTCTGGTCATCCGGCCGCAATCCCGCCACAGCGACCACCCCGCGTCGACGAGAGAATTCACATGTGTTTTTCAGCCACGGCCAGCTTTTCCGCCAGCGCGGTAATCGCGGTTATCGGCGTGGCGACGTTGCGGCTGGTGCGCGAGCCGCGTACGCTGTTGTTCGCGGCGATGCCGTTGCTGTTCGCGTTTCACCAACTGACCGAGGGCTTCGTCTGGTTGGGGCTGGATGGCCGCATCGGCCGGCTGGCTCTCGATCATGTCGCTTTCATGTTCACGATGTATGCGCAGGGGCTGTTGCCGGCGCTGATGCCGCTGGCGGTCGCGCTGATGGAGCCGCGCGGCTGGCGGCGCGGGGCGATCCTGGGGCTGACTGCGATCGGCGCGGTGGCAGCGGGCTGGGATGCCATCGGCCTGATATCGTTGCCGCTGCATACCTTCATCGATGGCAACTCGGTCGCCTACCGCAACCACATGACCGGTAATCTACCGATTTCGCTGCTGTATATCAGCGCCACCTGCGGGGCATTGCTGCTGTCCACCCACCGTGTCGTCCGCTGGTATGGCGCGCTCAACATCGTTGTCCTGGCCATTACCCAGATCGTCAAGTCCTACGCGTTCGCCTCGGTGTGGTGCTTCTATGCCGCGATCATGAGCACCATGATCTACTGGCAGTTCCATCGCGGGAATATCGACATCGCTACGCCCAACGGGCGATCGGCGATGTTGCGGCCATTCCTGCTGCCATGGCTGCGTTGGCCAAGGCGTTCGGGCTGGACAGGGCATCCGGGTGAGCTGCATCCTCCAGCAGCGCCCGCACCGCCGCCATGAACGGCCGGATCGACACCGGCTTGGCCAGATAGCCTTCCGCCCCGGCATCGCGGATGCGTTCCTCATCGCCTTTTCCGGCATAGGCGGTTATAGCGAGCACCGGGATATGGCGCAGCGCCGCATCGGCCTTTGCCGCCAGGATCAGGTCCAGCCCGGAGATGTTCGGCATCTGGATATCCAGGACGATAAGATCGGGCAAAAGCTGTCGTGCCCGCGCCAGCGCCGCGCCGCCATCGGCCACCGGCTCGACCGCAAAATCCTGGCTGCGAAGAACTTCGCAGAACAGTTTGCGGTTGAGGTCGTTGTCCTCCACAACCAAAATGAGTTTTGCCATTGCCACCCCTTGATCTACCATCTTATGACTTCCGAAAGGTTCTGACAATTCCTCGTGATTCTACAGAGGCTTGGGACGCCGGCGCGCTTGCTTTGGCAGCGCTGGGCTGGGTTTTGGCCGACGACATCCGGGCCGAGCGATTCCTGTCGCTGACCGGGCTTACTCCGGATGTGCTGCGTGCGGGCCTTGGCGAACAGGCAGTACAATGCGCTGTGCTCGACTTTCTGGGCGCCCATGAACCCGACCTCGTTGCCGCCGCCGATGCGCTGGCGGTGCCGCCAGGGGCGCTGGCCGCTGCCCGCGATCGATTGAGCGGGCGGGGTGGCGAATCATGAACCGTCCGCTGGTCATCACCGATTGCGACGAGGTGTTGCTGCACATGGTTTCGCCATTTCGCGACTGGCTGCTGGAACAGCACGGCATCGTCTTTTCGATGGACGGACATGACTTCGGAAAGGCACTACGCCGTGCCGACACCGGCGAAACCGTCGGGCAGGAAGAGGTCTGGCAGTTGCTCAACCTGTTCTTCGATGGCGAGATGTACCGCCAATACCCGATCGCCGGCGCCGTCCACGCCATGCGCGAACTGGCGGCACGAGCCGACGTCGTCGTCCTGACCAACCTTCTCGATCACCGCCAGGAAACCCGCACCCGCCAACTTGCCGAACACGGCATCGGCGTGCGCGTGTTCACCAACCAGGGACCCAAAGGCCCCAAGATCAAGGAAATCATCGCGGAGTACCAGCCGAGCCACACCATTTTCATCGACGACCTCGCCCAGCACCATAATTCCGCAGCGGAAATGGCGCCCGATGTGCTGCGGCTGCATCTGTGCGGAGAACCGCTGCTCGCCCCGCATATCGCCTGCGCACATGTGGCCGGCGATGCCCACGCGCGGATCGACGATTGGGAAAGCGCGCTGCCGTGGTTGCTGGAGAGGCTGTGAGGGGCAAGTTTCGGGGTCGGAGGCCTAGTTCCCCTCCCGCTTGCGGGAGGGTTAGGGGCGGCCATTTTTTTCGGGCGCTGCGATAGAAAGCAAGTGCCCACCCCCGGCCCCTCCCGCAAGCGGAAGGGGAGATTAGCTGATCCATAAATTGCAGGGACCACCATGACCGAAGCCGAAATCGACGCCCGTCTCGCAGAACTGGGCATTACCTTGCCGGCCCCGGCTGCTCCCGTCGCGGCCTATGTCCCGGTGGTGATCGCTGGCGGTCTCGCGCATGTTTCAGGGCAATTGCCGTTCATCGACGGCTTGCTGGTGACCGGGCGGCTGGGCCAGGGGGTAACGCTGGATCAGGGTACGGATGCGGCACGGGCATGCGGGATCATGATCCTGGCGCAGTTGCGGGCGGCGCTGGGATCGCTGGCGCGGGTGGAACGGGTGGTTAAGTTGGGCGTATTCGTCAACAGTGCCGGGACATTCATCGATCAGCCCAAGGTGGCCAACGGGGCGTCCGAGCTGATGGTGGCGGTGTTCGGCGATGCCGGCAAGCATGCGCGCAGCGCAGTGGGGGTACCGGTGCTGCCGCTGGGCGCGGCGGTGGAGGTAGATGCGATTGTCACTGTTCGCGCAGATTGACCGCTGGCTGGCGCCGGCGCCGATATCTGGCCGGATCGACTGGTTGTGCGGGGCGTGTTTCGCGCATCGTGGATTGCATGGCAGTGACGGCGCACCGGAAAATTCCCTGGCCGCTTGTGTTGGTGCGGTGGCCGGCGGGCTGGGGATCGAGTGCGATGTGCAACTGACGGCGGATGGCGAAGCAGTGGTGTTCCATGATTTCGAACTGACGCGAGCGACGGGCCATCAGGGCGCGGTCATCGAAACCGGCGCTGCCGCGCTGTCGGCGATTGCACTGAAGGGCGGGGCTGAGACGATCCCCGGCCTGCGCGCGCTGCTCGACGCGGTCGCTGGGCGAGTGCCGTTGCTGATCGAGCTGAAGTCGCGCCGGAATTGGCCGATCGCCCGGCTGTGCGCGGCGGTGCAGCGAGCCTTGGTCGGCTATCGCGGTGCTCATGCGGTGATGAGCTTCGATCCGCGCGCGCCGGCATGGTTCGCGCGCCATGCGCCGACGACGGCACGCGGGCTGATCGTCAGCGAGGAGCATCGCCATGGCGCGCGGCATGGCTTCGCGCGCCACCTCGC
>CAZZYX010000051.1:12374-23383 GCA_964658485.1 uncultured Acetobacteraceae bacterium
GGCGCGCGCGGCCCGATTTCCTGGCATACGACATTCGCGACCTGCCCAGCCGATTTGCGGCGATGCAGCGGCTTCGTGGCATTCCGGTCGCCAGCTGGACGGTGCGCTCGCCTGATTTGCTTGCGCGCGCGCGAATTCATGCCGATGCCCCGATCGTAGAGGGTGCGGGCGTGCCGCAGACGGTGATGGCGGCATGAACCGGGCTACCGAAATCACCGCGCGCATTGCGCCGTCAGTCGGTTCGCTGCCCGCGGCCGAATGGGATGCGCTCAGTGGCGGCAATCCTTTCCTTACGCACTGCTTCCTGGCGCTGCTGGAGGAATCGGGCAGCGTTGGCGGCGGCAGCGGCTGGAAGCCGGCGCCGATCACGATCGCCGGTGGCGATGGCCGGCTGGCAGCGGCGTTGCCGGCCTATCTCAAGACCCACAGCCAGGGCGAATATGTCTTCGATTCCGGCTGGGCCGATGCCTGGCAGCGGGCGGGGGGACGCTATTATCCAAAGCTGCAGATCGCGGTGCCATTCACGCCGGCCACCGGCCCGCGCGTCCTGACCCGGGATCCGGCGCTGGTGCTGCCGTTGCTGCGCGCCGCCGAGCAATTATGCGATGCCAACGGGCTATCCTCCGCCCATGCGACCTTCATTGCGCCCGATCAATTGCCCGCGTTCGAGGCAGCGGGCTGGCTGCCGCGCAGCGATATCCAGTTCCACTGGGCCAACCGGGGCTACACCAGCTTCGACGATTTCCTGGGCGCGTTGTCCTCGGCCAAGCGCAAGAACCTGCGCAAGGAACGCGCCAACGCGCAGGCCGGCGTCGAAATCCGGGCGCTGCGGGGCGATGACATCCGGCCCGAACACTGGGATGCCTTCTGGCACTTCTACCAGGATACCGGCGCGCGCAAATGGGGTCGGCCATACCTGACGCGCGCGGCATTCACCTTGCTGGGCGAGCGCATGGCCGATAGCATCCTGCTGGTGCTGGCCTTCGTCGATGGCGTAGCTATTGCCGGCGCGCTCAATTTTATCGGCGCCGACGCGCTTTATGGCCGCTATTGGGGTGCGACCGTGGATAAGCCATTCCTCCACTTCGAGCTATGTTATTATCAGGCCATCGATGCCGCGATCGGGTTGGGGCTGGCGCGGGTCGAGGCTGGGGCACAGGGCGGTCATAAACTTGCGCGAGGTTACGAGCCGGTGCAGACATGGTCCGCGCATTACATCGCCGATACCCGCTTTCGCGAAGCAGTGAGCCAATTCCTGGAGCGCGAACGGGCGGGGATCGCGGCGGACCAGCTATATCTTGGTGAGCGTACGCCGTTTCGGAAGGAAAGCTGAATAAACGTTCATATTACTTTTCGTCAATTCATAATCGGTTCAATTAAGTCGATGTATTATCGATTGTCTAAGCATTGAGATTTAAACAGGAGAGAATGATGTTTCAGAAATTTACACTAGCGGTAGCCACCGGCCTGATGACGATTGCGGCCGTCGCCCCGGAAGCTGCACTGGCGCAGTATCACCGTGATCATCATCATTACCGCGGCCATGCCTATTACGGGCGCGGCAATCGCCGGTGCAGCGGTGGCAACGGTGCCGTTGGAACCGTTGCCGGCGGCGTGGGTGGCGCCTTGATCGGAAACGCAGTCGGGGGTGGCACGCTTGGCACCATCGGCGGCGGCATCGGTGGCGCATTGCTGGGCAGGACGCTGGACAAGAACAACACCCGGTCGCGTCGCGGTTGCTGATTACGACCTGACGACAATCACGAGGCCCGGCGGCTCGTCGCAGCGATCCATTCGCGCGCGCGCCGCTGGGCCTCGGCAATTTCACGGCTGGTCATTTCTTCGGAAATATCGGCACGGCAGCCCTGGGCGCAGTCGTGACCGGCCACTACCGCCAGATTGAACCATTTATGGGCTTCGATCAGGTCGCCGGCAACACCGTCGCTGCAGGTGGAGAAAGTCACGCCCAAATCAAAAAACGCGCGGGCGTTCCCCGCTGCGGCCTCCGCTAGATATTGCGCCACCCGCAGGTCGGCGGCGAGCGTTGCGCAGGGCGATGGGGCGGTAAGGCTGCCTTTGCGATTATTGCTATAGATCCGGCTCACATCCATCGTCTGCACCCCGTTCACGAACCCTCGACGGGTCGCCTTGAGCATCAAGCTGGCCGAAGATGGTCAATAAATCATGAACGGCATCGCAAATGGCGCGGCGCCGTGATGGCTATTCCGTTCCGGCCATGGCCCGGAACTAAATCTTGTCGGGGCTGGCTTTGGAGCTTGAACGGGAAACGGAGCACCACTATAGGCCCGGCTCAATTGGCACCCTATCGACCAGCCAGGAAATTGGACTTCGACAAGTCAGTGGTGTCGTTGGTCCCGTGGAGGTATTCATGGCGGCAGGTTCTGCGGACGACATCGACATTCTGATCAAGGCTAAACGCGTGATCGCGGGCGATTATGCCCCGACCGATCAAGAGCCTTATATGAACGAGACGCAGCAGGATTATTTTCGCCGGCTGCTGCTGGAATGGAAGAAGTCGATTCTGGCATCTTCGGCAGACACCTTGCAGCAATTGCAGGATGGCCCGATGCGCGAACCCGATCTCAACGATCGCGCATCCAGCGAAACCGACTGGGGTATCGAGCTGCGCACGCGCGACCGCCAGCGCAAGCTGATCGCCAAGATCGATTCGGCCATGCGCCGGATCGAGGAAGGCGAATATGGCTATTGCGAAGTAACCGGCGAACCAATCGGGCTGGGCCGCCTGATTGCGCGCCCGATCGCGACCATGACCGTCGAAGCGCAGGAAGCACATGAACGTCGCGAGAAAATCTCGCGCGACGATTAAAGCGGCGGGCTGAAATCCTGCGGCATGCGCCCTTACCCGTGATGCGGATTTCGGTACGCTGCGCAAAGACCGTCGCCGCCCTGGGCCTGGTTCTCGCCGGATGCAGCCTGCACGACCAGCGCGACATCAGGATTCTGGTCGTCGACGATCACGCCGCGCCGTTTGCGACGCATGGGCGCCTGCCGCTGGCCGCGCAACTGGTTCGTGCAGCGACCACCGAGGGGCTGGTCACGCTCGACGCCCAGGGGCGAATCAGTCCGGCGCTGGCCGACCGCTGGATCGTGACCGACGATGGGCAAAGCTATATCTTCCGCCTGCGCGACGGCACCTGGCCGGACGGTTCGATGATCTCGGGTGACAGCATCCGGGTGGCCCTGCGCCAGGCATTGGCCGGCGTGCAGCATCTGCCGCTGGCCCTCGATCTCGACAGCATCGGCGATATCCGTGCCATGGCCGGCCGGGTCGTGGAAATCCGCTTGCGCCGGCCCATGCCCGATTTCCTGGAATTGCTGGCGCAGCCCGAGCTTGGCCTGAGCCACCATGGCCGGGGGGCCGGCCCGATGGCGCTGAAACGCACCGGTGATACCGCGCTGCTGACTCCGATCCCGCCGGAAAAACGCGGGCTGCCGGTGGTTTCCGGCTGGGCGGAGAGCGCGCATCGGCTGACCTTGCGGGGGACGGGGGGGCGCGACGCCGTCGCCGCCTTCGCCAATGGTAGCGCGGATATCGTGCTGGGCGGGACGTTCGACGATCTGCCGCGCACCAGCCGGACCACGCTGGGCAATGCCAAGCCCCGGTTCGATCCGGTCAACGGCCTGTTCGGGCTGGCGGTGACGACGACGACCGGCCTCCTGGCAGACGCTCCGCTGCGGGAAGCGATTGCCATGGCCATCGACCGCGACACCCTGGCGGCAGCGATCGCGCTGCCCAATCTGATCACCACCACACGCATGGTTCCGCCCGGCACGGTGGACGATACCGGCCAGGTCGACGAGCGCTGGGTGGGCGTCAGCCTGGCCGATCGCCGCGCCGAAGCTGCGCGGCGAGTGCTGGCGTGGACCCGGAACAACCGTCGCCCGGCGACGGTGCGGATCGCCCTGCCATCGGGTCCGGGAGCGGACCTGCTGTTCGCCCGGCTGGCGCAGGATCTGGCGGCGGTTGCGGTTGCCGTCGCGCGGGTGCCCCAGGATGCGGCGGCGGACCTGCGGCTGGTCGATGTCGTTTCGCGCTATCCCCGCAGCGCATGGTTCCTCGATCAACTGAGCTGCGGCAACGACCGCGTAATGTGCAGCCCGGCAGCCGATGCCTTCGTCGCGCGGGCGCGTGCCACCAGCGACCCGGTCGCTGGCGCCGGTCTTTACGCGCAGGCCGAGGCAACGCTGACCCGCGAAAATGTCTATATCCCGATCGGCGAGCCGATCCGCTGGTCGCTGGTAGCCGGCGATGGTGCCGGTTTTGCGATCAACCGCTGGGGCCTCCATTCGCTGATCGCGCTGGCAACCGGCGATCGTTGAAATATTTCCGCGACCTGTTTTAATAGTTCATAAGTATAAATCCGTTTCGGCGGCATTACACAGATTAACCTTTTGTGTTCATTGCTCATATGGTTAATGGTCGGCACATCGCCGGTAACGGTGTGTGCCAGGGGTTTTTGGGCAAAAGGGGTGACCCATGCGCGTGTTGTTGATCGAAGACGAGCCGGCGACGGCCAGGGCAATCGAATTAATGCTCGCGTCGGAGGGATTGAATGTCTATTCCACCGACCTGGGAGAAGAAGGGCTCGATCTCGGCAAGCTGTATGATTACGACATCATCCTGCTCGACCTGAATTTGCCCGACATGCACGGCTACGATGTGTTGAAAAAACTGCGGGTGGCCAAGGTGCAGACGCCGGTGCTGATCCTGTCGGGCATTTCCGAGATGGATTCAAAAATCCGCAGCTTCGGTTTCGGCGCCGACGACTATGTCACCAAGCCGTTCCATCGCGAAGAACTGGTCGCGCGCATCCATGCCGTGGTGCGCCGGTCGAAGGGGCATTCGCAGTCGGTCATCCGCACCGGCAAGCTGGCGGTCAACCTGGATGCCAAGACCGTCGAAGTCGACGGCGCCCGAGTCCATTTGACCGGCAAGGAATACGCGATGCTGGAACTGCTGTCGCTGCGCAAAGGCACGACGCTGACCAAGGAAATGTTCCTCAACCACCTTTACGGCGGCATGGACGAACCCGAACTCAAGATCATCGACGTGTTCATCTGCAAACTGCGCAAGAAACTGGCGCATGCCTGCGAGGGCGAGAATTATATCGAGACGGTGTGGGGCCGTGGTTACGTCCTGCGCGATCCGATTGAAAGCGCCGAGGCCGCCTGATCCACGCGTCACGTAGCGATCGTGATAGCTGCCGCTGTATCAAAGCCTTTCACAGGCTTGAATCGTGCGCGATCAACTGTGCCGTTTGCATGGTATTCATAGCGACTGATGAAAGGACTACCGAAGTCGCGATCTGGCGTTCGGGTACCGTCCAGTAGGTCCGCAGCAACACCGCTGCATCTTCGCTGGAGCAGCGGATGAAACCATGCCGCTCATAGAAGCGGATCGCCCATGTCGCTGCCCGCCACGTCCCGATCAGGATCTGCCGATCATGATCGTGGCACAGGTGCGCCAGTAGCGCCGAACCGACGCTGCGGCCCTGCCAGGCGGGCAGGACATACGCATGTCGGATAAGGTCGATGTTGCGCACGCGTTGCACGCCCATGACCCCCGCCAGTCCCTGCCCGGTCTGGAAGACCGAGAACCGGACACCGCTTGCGATCTCCCGGTCCAGTTCATCCCTCGGCATGTAGGGGTCATGCCAGCGATCGGCGGGGATGATGCCCCGGTAAGCCTCGGCCGCCGCGTTGATGATATGCAGCATGCTCTCGTAATCCAGCACGGTGCACGTCCGAATCCTGCCCGCGGCTGTTCTGTCTGCATTTTCGTTCATGGCGCCTCCGATCGGATCGGACAGTAGTTCCGGAGGAGATTGCGATTCTTGAACGAAATTGCAGATCAGTGCGCGAAGGCTTTGGCGTATGCGCCGGGGGTCATGCCGTAACGGCAGACAAACGCCCGGTGCATGTGGCTTTGATCGGCAAAGCCGCAACCCGCTGCCACATCCGCCAGCGTCGAGCCGGCCCGAATGGCCCGCCGTGCGACCTCAAGGCGGCGTTGGATCACATAGGCTCGTGGCGTGAGGCCGGTGAGCTTCGCGAAACCGCGCACCGTTTGAAAACGGCTCAGGCGGCAAGCCGAAGCGAGGTCGGACAGGCTATGGGGGGCGAGTGGATCGTCATCGATCCACTCGCGGGCGCGCGCGAGATTTTCCGGCGTGGCGACCGGTAGCCAAGGTTTGCTGCGGAATAACGCGGCAAATAGCAATATCAGTCTCTCATCGAAAGCGCCTTCCTGGGCGCAGCCCTCGATCGCGGCAGTCCGGGTCGCGATGAAATATCGGGCGGCGCGCGTCTCGGTGATGACCGGTGCATGAAGTTCTCGGGTGGCGAGCTTGCCATCGCTTATATCCGCGACGATAGACGCGACAAATTCCCGTGCGAAGTACAGCATGGACCACGCCCGAGCCGGGCCGACCGGCATGCCATCGTGGATTTCGCCGGGATTGACAGTGATGAGGTCGCCACGGCCTGCCTCTACCATGCCGCGACCGCTCCATGATCGCTGTGCGCCGCTCGTGATAAGCCCGACGCCGAATTCGTCATGGCTGTGTCGGGCAAAGGAACGCGACGACCTTGCATCGACGGAGAGGACCGACCCGCGAAACGCGCTGGCGGTGAAAACATGATCGGCCATGCTCGCGATATTACGCCATCGCATCCGACATGCCATGCTTTTCCGGCCGCCCGGCGATACAGGTCGTTGGGGTCGTCGCCCAAAGCTTATCGAATCTTCCCGCTTAGTTCCTGAAATTGCCGACTGGCCTCTCTGGCATCAGGTCTATCGCTATTACGCCCATGTTTCATTTCGCAGCCAACCATTCTATCGGCACGCGATGACCGCGCATAAACCTGGTGATCCGACCACGCTCAACCGCCTTTATGGCCGGGCCCTGGGTCGGCCTTTGCGCGTGGCGCAGCAGGGGCTGGTCGATACGCTGTTGCCGCGCCTCTCGATACCGGCGGAAGGTCCGGTTACCGCCGCGGGGCTGTTCGGCGGCGAACGTCCGCTTCATTTCGAGATCGGGTTCGGCGGCGGCGAGCATATGGCGTTTCGCGCCGACTTGCTGCCCGATCACGGCTTTATCGGCTGCGAGCCGTTTCTGAACGGCGTCGCGCAGGCGCTGACGCACATCGACGGTGACAATGGTACGCGAACACCGCTCGGCAATGTCCGCATTCATCATGGCGATGCGCTGGATGCGTTGCGCCGGGTGCCCGATGCCGCGCTCAGCTTCGTCTATCTGCTGCACCCGGACCCCTGGCCAAAGGCGCGCCATGCCAAGCGGCGGATGATGAACGATGGCCCGTTGCAACTAATTGCCGCGAAGCTGCGGCCCGGCGGCGAATTCCGGTTCGGTACCGATCACCCGGTTTACCTGCGTCACGCGCTGATGGTCATGCGTCGGTATCGCGACCAGTTTACCTGGTTGTGCGATCGTCCGCAGGATTTCCAGCAACGCCCCGGCGGCTGGCCCGAAACCCGCTACGAGGCAAAGGCGCGAACCAAGGGGCACGAGGTGTGGTACTTCCGGTTTCGGCGGAATTAGCGGGTCACCTGTTGGCGCAATGCATTCTTGCTGCCGCATCGTTTGCAGCGAAAACCGGTGCCCACTTTCGCGCACGATGCTTTAAGGGGCCTCATGCCTGACTATCTCCGCAACTGGCTGCGCGGCAAGCGTGTTGCCGTCGTCCACAACCGGCTGGCGGCACTTGTCGGTGCCGTTGCGCTCGGGCTGGCGGCAATCGTTTTTGCCCGGCTGGGCGAGATCGCGCAGCAACTGTTCCAGCGCCTGCTGTCATTCTCGCCATACGCGCCCTTTCTCGTGACGCCGCTGGTGTTTGCCGGCGTGGTCCATGCCACCTTGCGCTGGTTTCCTGCCGCGCGCGGATCGGGCATTCCGCAGGTCATGGCCGCCGGTGCCGCGCCGCAGTTTCAAGCCAAAGGCGACCTGCTGTCGCTGCGCACCGCCGGGGCCAAGCTGGGTGGAACGCTGGCCATGCTGCTGGTCGGCGGTTCGGTCGGCCGCGAAGGCCCAACCGTGCAGATCAGCGCCGCGCTGATGGTCGCCGTCCATCGCTGGCTGCGGGTGCCGGTTTCGGCGGGGGTAATCATCGCCGGCGGTGCAGCGGGCGTAGCCGCCGCGTTCAATACGCCGCTTGCCGGGGTGGCCTTTGCGATCGAGGAGCTAGCCGCTGCCTTCGAGCAGAAAGTAGCGGTGATCGTCATGGGGGTAGTGATGATCGCGGGCTTGGTCAGTCTCGACCTGGCTGGCGACTACGTCTATTTCGGCGCGATGGGTGGCACCCTCTCGCTGCGCAGCATGCTGATCGTATCGCCGATCGCGGGCATCCTGGGCGGGGTGCTCGGCGGCCTGTTCTCGCGCAGTCTGATCGCGATGACCCGGCCGGGCCACCCCTGGCTGGCAGCGCTTAAATCGCGCCCGGTCAGGCTGGCGGCACTGTGCGGCTTCGTCGTCGCGCTGACCGGCTGGGCCACCAGCGGCCAGAGCTGGGGAACGGGGTACCAGACCACCCGGTTTTTGCTGGCCGGGCACGGCACCACGATGGGCACGACGATGCTGTTCGGCCCGGCAAAATTCATAGCCACCCTCGCTACCGCGCTCAGCGGCGCGCCGGGCGGCATCTTTGCGCCGTCGCTGTCGGTAGGCGCCGGGCTGGGGCAGCTTATCTCCAATTTCTTCCCGGACAGTTCTGCCGGGGCGATCGTGCTGCTGGGCATGGCGGGCTATTTTACCGGGGTGGTGCGTGCGCCGATGACCGCCGTCATCATCATGATGGAAATGACCGCCGACCGGACCATGATCCTGCCACTGTTCGCAACCGCGCTGATCGCCGATGCCGTCAGCGCGATGATCTGCCGGCACAAGCTCTATCACGCCTTGTCCAGCCAGTTTCGCACGAAGCATCCGCCTGCCGCCGCGATTGAACCACAGGGAGAATACGATGCCGCATGATGTCGTCACCGACCAGCCGAGCCGCAAGGCATCTGACCTGTTCATCGCCTGCCTGGAAGCGGAAGGCTGCGAATATATCTTTGGCGTGCCCGGCGAGGAAAACCTCGATTTCCTTGATTCGCTGTCGCGCTCGACGCAAATCGGTCTGATTCTCACCCGGCATGAACAGGTGGCGGGGTTCATGGCGGCTACTTATGGCCGTCATACCGGCAAGACCGGCGTCTGCCTGTCGACGCTGGGGCCGGGCGCGACCAATCTCGTTACCGCCGCCGCCTATGCCACGCTGGGCGGAATGCCGATGCTGATGATTACCGGGCAAAAGCCGATCAAATCACCGAAGCAGGGCCGTTTCCAGATCCTCGATGTGGTGTCGATGATGCGCCCGATCACCAAATCCGCGCGCCAGTTGGCGTCCGCCGACAATATCGCCAGCCGCGTGCGCGAAGCTTTTCGCCTGGCCGAAGAGGAAAAGCCGGGCGCCTGCCACCTCGAACTGCCCGAGGATATCGCCGACGAATGGACCAAAGCCGTTCCCCTCCAGCGCAGCCTGGTCCGTCGCCCCAGCGCCGATCCCATATCGGTCCGCCGGGCGGTGACCACGCTGGAAGCCGCGCAATCGCCTTTGCTGGTGATTGGCGCGGGCGCCAATCGCACCACCACCGGGCGGATGCTGGCGCAGTTCATCGAAAAGACCGGCATTCCGTTCGTGACCACCCAGCTTGGCAAGGGCGTGATCGATGAGCGCCATCCCAAGTTCCTGGGCTGCGCGGCGCTGTCCTCCGGCGATTTCGTCCACCGCGCGATCGAGGCATCGGACTGCATCGTCAACATCGGCCACGATCTGATCGAAAAGCCGCCGTTCGTGATGCACCCCGGCGGACCCCATGTGATCCACCTCTCGACCGAGACCGCCGAGGTCGATCCGGTCTATTTCCCGCAGATCGAGGTGATCGGCGATATCGCCAACGCGGTGTGGTAGATGAAGGAAGATATCGTTCCACCCGGATCATGGCGGTTCGAGCGGATGCTCGGCTTTCGCGAGGCCGAACTGGCGCATACCAGGCAGCTGGCGAGCGACGCCCGTTTCCCGCTGTTCCCGCCGCATCTGGTCGAACAGGTGCGCGCGGCGATGCCCGAAGACGGCATCATTTGCCTGGACAATGGCGTTTACAAGATCTGGTTCGCGCGCAATTATACCGCCTATCGCCCCAACACCGTGCTGCTCGACAACGCGCTGGCGACGATGGGCGCGGGGCTGCCCAGCGCGATGATGAGTGCGATGCTCTTCCCCGAGCGCAAGGTCATGGCGGTGTGCGGCGATGGCGGTTTCATGATGAACTGCCAGGATCTGGAAACGGCGGTGAGGCTGCAGCTGAACCTTATCATCCTGATCCTGAACGACAACGCCTACGGCATGATCCGCTGGAAGCAGGCCAACATGGGCTTTGCCGATTTTGGCTTGACCTATGGCAACCCCGATTTCGTACTGTTTGCCGAGAGCTTCGGCGCTACCGGGCACCGGGTCGAAAGCGCCGGCCATCTGGCACAACTGCTGGCGCATTGCCGGGATACACCCGGCGTGCATGTCATCGAATGCCCCGTCGATTATTCGGAGAATGACCGGATTTTGAATCACGACATCACCCGGCTGTCGCAGGCGCTGTGAGGGGCGGGCAATATGGATCTACGGCGTGATGCTGTCGGCACGTCATGGCGGCAACGTCTCGGTCAGCACCCATTCATGGCTATTACGGCATGGATGATGGGTCAGGTCACGGCAACGGTGACCAAGCTTATGATGCGTTGAAGGAACGAGTCCATGTCGAAAGTCATAAACAGGGCGGCACTGCTGGCCGGCACCATATCGTTAGCCTTATCTCCGCTGCTGGCTTCGCTGGCGCAGGCACAGGATCAAAACAACTATCCCGGCCCGCCTCCCGGCTATCCTCAGCAAAGTTACCCGCCGCAGCAGGATTA
>CAZZYX010000052.1:0-23232 GCA_964658485.1 uncultured Acetobacteraceae bacterium
GCGGCGAGATGGCGACCGCGCAAAGCCCCAGGATCACCTGATGGACCCGGTCGCTATGTCCCACTATCTTCATCACCGGTTCGTCGAAATACATCAGCTTGACGATCTTGAGATAGTAAAAGGCGCCGATCACGCTCGCTGCTATGCCAATGGCGGCGAGTGGCACCATGCCGGCTGAAACCGCCGCCTGGAACACCACGAATTTACCCCAGAACCCGAACAGCGGCGGAATGCCGGCCAGCGCGAACATGACCATGGCCAGGCACAGCGCTAGCAGTTTGCGGTGGCTCGACAGCCCGGCCAGGTCGGCGATATCTTCGAGTGGCGCGCCGTCGGCGTCCTTCAGCATAAGCACCGCGACAAAGCCGCCGATGGTCATGGGCATGTAGATCGCCATATAGACGAGCATGGCCGATGCCCCCGCGGGCGTACCTGTCGCCAGGCCGATCAGGATAAAGCCGACATTGTTGATCGACGAATAGGCCATCAGCCGCTTCAGATTGGTCTGCCCGATCGCGCCAAGCGCGCCGACGATGATCGATGCCAGCGAGACGAAAACCACCACCTGCTGCCACGCGTGAACCTGCCCGCCAAAGGCGGACAGCGCCACGCGCATGGTCATCGCCAGTGCCGCGACCTTGGCCGAGGTGGCAAAGAAGGTCGTTACCGGGGTCGGTGCGCCTTCGTAAACGTCTGGCGTCCACATATGGAACGGCACCGCGCTGATCTTGAATGCCAGCCCCGCCAGCATGAAAATGATGCCGAACAGCGCGCCCGTCGCGACACCGCCATGCAGTGCCGCACGGATCGCCAGAAAATCGACGGTGCCGGTGAAACCATAGACCAGGCTCATCCCGAACAGCAGGATGCCGCTGGCCAATGCGCCCAGCACGAAGTACTTGAGACCCGCCTCCGCCGAACGATCGTCGCTGCGCAGGAAACTGGCCAACACATACGACGCCAGGGAATTCAGCTCGAGACCGATATACAGCGTGATCAGGTTGGTGGCCGACGCCATCAGCCCCATTCCCAGCACCGCCAGCAGCACCAGCAGCGGATATTCGGCGCGCATCGCGCCGGCACGCTCGAAGAAGGCCGGCGCCAGCAGCAATGACGCAATCGCCGCCACATAGATCAGCAATTTGGCAAAACTGGCGAAGGCATCGGCGCTGTATTGGCCGTAGAACGCGGATACGCTCCGCCCCATCGCGCCCGAATTCAGCGCCGGGATCACCAGCACGGCAGCGCCGACAATTGCGGCCACGGCCAGCCAGGTCATGGCGCGTGCCGATTTCTCTCCCGCCCAGGCGATAATCAGCAGCATGACCAGTGCGGCCACGCTGAGCAGGTCTTCGGCAGCGGTCAACTGCAGCGACGTTGCCCAAATCATCAGCGTGCTCCCGCCTGTGGGATATTTTTGACAGGGGGTGTCAGCGCCGCGTCGCTCGCGGGTCGAGCCTGTGCCAGCCGCGCGTCAAGCGATGCAATATCTGTCCGGATCGGGGCAATGAAGCTTTCCGGATAAATGCCCATCCACATCACGACAGCGGCGATCGGCGCCAGCATGACCCATTCGCGCAGTGCCAGATCGGGCATGGCGGCGGCATCGGCATGGCTCTGCACCCCGAATGCGACCCGTCGATAGAGGTATAGCATGTAAGCCGCGCCCAGGATGATACCCGTGGTCGAGACCAACGCTACCCAACTCGACATCCGGTAAATGCCCAGCAGCGACAGGAATTCACCGACGAAGCCGCTGGTGCCGGGCAATCCGACCGCCGCCATGGTGAACAGCAGGAACAGCACCGCATAGGCCGGCATGTTGATCGACAGGCCGCCATAACGATCGATTTCGCGGGTGTGCAACCGGTCGTAAATCACGCCAACGCAGAGGAACAGTGCGGCGGAGACCAGGCCGTGGCTGAGCATGACGATCACGGAGCCTTCCAGCCCCTGGGCGTTGAACGCGAACAGCCCGACCGTGACGATCGCCATATGCGCAACAGACGAATAGGCGATCAGCTTTTTCATATCGTGCTGAACCAGCGCAACCAGGCTGGTATAGACCACTGCGATCATCGACAATGCATAGATCAGCGGCGCGAAATGGGCCGAGGCCTGGGGAAACATCGGCAGCGAGAAGCGAATAAAGCCATAGCCGCCCATCTTCAGCAGTACCCCGGCCAGGATCACCGAGCCGGCTGTCGGCGCCTGGACATGCGCGTCGGGCAGCCAGGTATGCACCGGCCACATCGGCATTTTGACGGCAAAGCTGGCGAAGAAGGCGAGCCACAACCAGTTCTGCGCCGCCGGCGGGAAGTCATAGACCATCAGCCGGGGAATGTCGGTCGTGCCGGCTTCATTGGCCATCCACAGCATCGCAATCAGCATCAGCACCGATCCGAGCAGGGTATAAAGAAAGAACTTGTAGCTGGCGTAGATGCGTTCGGCACCGCCCCAGATGCCGATGATAAGATACATCGGAATGAGGCCGGCCTCGAAGAAAATGTAGAACAGGTACAGATCCTGGGCGGCGAATACGCCGATCATCAACGTTTCCATCAACAGGAACGCGGCCATGTATTCGCCGACGCGCTTCTGGATGGATTCCCAGCTGGCCAGGATGCAGATCGGCATCAGGAACACCGTCAGCAGGATCAGCACCAGCGCGATGCCGTCGATGCCAAGTGCCCATTGGAACCCGGAGAACAGCGGCAGCCGCTCGGTGAATTGCCATTGTGGCCCGCCATTCCGGAACCCCGCCCACAACACCAGGCCCAGCGCGAAATCGACCAGCGTCGCGGCCAGCGCGATCAGTCGGGCCTGTCGGGCATCGACGAACAGGCAGGCCAGCGCCCCGATCAGGGGCACGAGCAGCATCAGCGAAAGAATGGGAAAATTCGTCATTGCGCTTAAGCCACCCACCCTAACCGACCAACGCCCAGCTAACTGCGGCTACCAGCCCCAGCAGCATGACCAGCGCATAAGACGTGAGATAACCCGACTGCAATCGCTTTGCCCCCACCGATCCCTTCATCACTACCCAGGCCGCGCCGTTAGGACCGAACCGGTCGATGATGCCGATATCACCCAGTTTCCATAGCTGGCGCCCGATCCAGAATGCCGGCCGTACGAACAGGAAATCGTATAATTCGTCGAAGTACCATTTGTTGAAGAGGAACTGGTACAAGCCACCGAACTGTTCGACGAAAGCTGCCGGCAACTTGGGATTGCGCAGATAGGCGTACCAGGCGATCACGAACCCGATCAGCATGACCGTGAACGGCGCCCATTTTACCCATAGCGCAACGTGCTCGTCAGCTTCCATCAAGTCCCGGTCAAAGACCAGCGAACCGTTCCAGAAGTGGCCGCCGGTGTCGACTCCGACGAAATAGCTGTGGAACAAGGCGCCGGCAAAGACTGCGCCGAGCGACAGCACGGCGAGCGGGATCAGCATCGCCAGCGGGCTTTCATGCGGATGATAGCCGCCGGTGCCGTCCCGCCCAACGCCGGGTACGTGGTGGTCGAGCGCATTTACATGATGGGTATCTTCGGCGTGGCTGTCGCTCTCATCTCCCGGCCCCTCATGGCCGTGCGCATCATGCATCGCATGCTGGATATGCTCGGACTGTTCCCAGCGCGGCTTGCCGAAGAAGGTGAGGAACATCAGCCGCCAGCTGTAGAAACTGGTCAGCAGCGCGGCGAATATGCCGGTGACCGATGCCAGTTCACCCAGCGTCGTTCCGCGCGCATACGCCGATTCAATGATCGCATCTTTGGAGTAAAAACCTGCAAACCCGCCAATATCCGCGATGCCGACACCGGTAATCGCGAGCGTTCCCGCCATCATGGTCCAGAAGGTCCAGGGAATTTTAGTCCGCAACCCGCCGTAGAAGCGCATGTCCTGCTCATGGTGCATGCTATGGATGACCGAGCCCGCGCACAGGAACAGCAGCGCCTTGAAAAAGGCATGCGTGAACAAGTGGAACATCGACGCATCGAAGGCGCCGACGCCGGCAGCAAAGAACATGTAGCCGAGCTGCGAGCAGGTGGAATAGGCGATCACCCGCTTGATGTCCCACTGGCAGGTGCCGACGGTCGCGGCAAAGAAGCAGGTCGCGGCACCGATGTAGGTGACGAAATGCATCGCCGTCGGGCTGACCACGAACATCGGCGACAGCCGGCAGACCATGAACACGCCCGCCGTGACCATGGTCGCGGCGTGGATCAGCGCCGACACCGGAGTCGGGCCTTCCATCGCGTCGGGCAACCACGTGTGCAGCCCCAATTGCGCCGATTTGCCCATCGCGCCGATGAACAGCAGGATGCACAGCACCGTCATGGTGTCGAAGCGGTAACCCAGGAAGCCGATGGTGCTGCCCGCCATATGCGGCGCGGCGGCGAGAATGGCCGGGATCGAAACTGTCCCGAACACCAGGAAGGTGCCGAAAATCCCGAGCATGAAGCCGAGATCGCCGACCCGGTTGACCACGAAGGCCTTGATCGCGGCGGCGCAGGCGGATGGCTTGCGGAACCAGAAACCGATCAGCAGGTAAGAGGCGAGACCCACCCCTTCCCAGCCGAAGAACATCTGGACCAGATTATTGGCGGTCACCAGCATCAGCATGGCGAACGTGAACAGCGACAGATAGGCGAAGAAGCGCGGCTGGTCCGGGTCTTCGTCCATGTAGCCCCAGCTATACAGGTGAACCAGCGCCGATACGGTGGTCACCACCACCAGCATCACCGCGGTCAGCGCATCGACGCGAAGTTCCCAAGCGAAGTTGAGATCGCCCGAATGCACCCATTGCAATACCGGCACGACACTGGCCTGAACGTCCCCGGACAGGAACGACAGGAAGATCGGCCACGACAGCGCGCAGGACAGGAACAGCGCTCCGGTGGTCAGCAGTTTGACCGCGACATTGCCCAGCGCCTTGTTGCCCAGTCCGCCAATGAAGGCAGCCAGCAGCGGCAGGAAAACGATGAACTGAATGGGATGCACCGGGCTCAGCCCTTCATCCGATTGACATCATCCACCGCGATCGAGCCGCGCCCGCGAAAATAGATTACCAGGATGGCCAGGCCGATGGCTGCTTCCCCTGCCGCCACGGTCAGCACGAACATTGCGAAGATCTGCCCGGTCAGGTCGTGAAGATAGGCGCTGAAGGCAACGAAATTGATATTTACCGCCAGCAGAATCAGCTCGATTGCCATCAGGATGACAATGATGTTCTTGCGATTAAGGAAAATGCCCAGCACGCCAAGCACGAACAGGATCGAGCTGACCACGATGAAATGCCCGATGCCGATCACAGCTTTACTCGCTTCATAGTTTGATCCCCTGGCCCACTTCAGGCCGCACATTGACTGTGGCCTCGTCCGGTCGGCGCGCGATTTGTCTCGATACGTTCTGGCCGCGCGTATCGCTACGTTGCCGGTGAGTCAGCACGATCGCGCCGATCATCGCCACCAGCAGGATCAGGCCGGAAGCTTCGAACAGGAACAGGTAGCGGCCATACAGCAATGCCCCGATCGCCTGGATATTGCTGAAACCGGCCGCCGTCATGGCCGAACCATCGGATTTACCCAGCATCACCGGACCGGCGTGCTGAGTAAATATGCCCAGCATCAGCTCGATCAGCAGGACCAGCGCAATCAGCATCCCCAGCGGAAAATTGCGGATGAAACCAGCGCGTAGCGTAGCGAAATCGATGTCGAGCATCATCACCACGAACAGGAACAGCACTGCCACCGCACCGACATAGACGATCACCAGCAACATCGCGATGAACTCGGCCCCAGCCAGCACCATCAGTCCGGCACCGTTGAAAAATGCCAGGATCAGCCACAACACCGAATGCACCGGATTGCGCGACATGATCGTCACCAGCCCCGAGATGATCGTGATCGACGCGAACAGGTAAAAGGCAGCAAGCTGGATCATGCTACGCGCCCCTAGCGATAGGGTGCGTCGGCTTCAAGGTTCGCGGCCAGTGCCCGCTCCCACTTGTCCCCGTTGGCGAGCAATTTGGTCTTGTCGTAGAGCAATTCTTCACGCGTTTCTGTCGCATACTCGAAATTCGGCCCTTCGACGATGGCATCGACCGGACACGCTTCCTGGCAAAACCCGCAGAAGATGCATTTGGTCATATCGATGTCGTAACGCGTAGTGCGGCGGCTGCCGTCATCGCGCGGTTCGGATTCGATCGTAATCGCCAGCGCCGGGCAAACCGCCTCGCACAGCTTGCAGGCGATGCAGCGTTCCTCGCCATTGGCATAGCGACGCAAGGCATGCTCGCCGCGAAAACGCGGGCTTAGCGGGTTCTTCTCGAACGGATAATTGATCGTGGCCTTGGGCTTGAAAAAATACTGCAAGGTCAGCCAATGCGCCTTGAGGAATTCCCACAGGGTGAACGATTTTATAAGTTGAGCGACACTCATGCGCCGTACCTCGTAAGCATCAGATAGCCGCTGATCAGGACGACGAACAGCAGCGAGGTGGGCAGGAAAATTTTCCATCCCAGCCGCATCAACTGGTCATAGCGATAGCGCGGCACGGTCGCCTTGACCCAACTGAAGATGAAGAAAAAGAAGGCGATCTTGAGGAACAGCCAGATCACGCCCGGCACGACGATCTGCGGGAAGAAGAACAGGAACGGCATGTCGATCGGTGGCAGGTAGCCGCCGAAAAACAGCGTCGCGTTCAGCGCGCACATCAGCAGCACATTGGCATATTCACCAAGCCAGTAGAGCGCAAAGCTCATCGACGAATATTCGGTCTGGTAACCCGCGACCAGTTCGCTTTCCGCCTCGGTCAGGTCGAACGGTGCGCGCCCGGTCTCGGCCATTCCCGAGATCAGGAACATTACCCACATCGGGAACAGCAGCGGATTGGCCCAGAAGCCGTTGATCAGCCAGACATGGTCCTTTTGCGCCATGACGATGCCGTTCATGTTGAACGTCCCCGCCCACAGCACCACGCAGATCAGGATGAAGCCGATCGAGACTTCATAGGAAATCATCTGAGCCGAGGCGCGCATCGCACTGAAAAACGGGTATTTCGAGTTCGAAGACCAGCCCGCGATGATGGTGCCGTAAACCCCCAGCGAACTGATCGCGAGGATGTACAGCAGCCCGACATTGATATCGGCGAGAATCGCGCCCGAATTGAACGGCAGCACGGCCCAGCCCATCAGCGCGACGGTAAAGGTCAGGATCGGCGCGATCAGGAACAGCGCCTTGTTCGAGGCCGACGGGACGATCGTCTCCTGCAGGAACACCTTGAGCCCGTCGGCAAAGCTTTGCAGCAGCCCGAACGGCCCGACCACGTTAGGCCCACGCCGCAGCGCCATTGCCGCCCAGACCTTGCGATCGACATAGATGACCATCGCCACCGCGAGCATCAGCGGCAGCGCGATCAGCAGGATGCCCAGGATCGTGGCGAGAAACCATGCCCCGCCAAAAGACATGCCCCAGTTCTGGAACAGGCTGGTCATTCCGCCGCCTCCGCCAAATCCTGCCCGTGCAGCAGTTCGGCCGAGCAGCGTTGCATCGTCACGCTGGCGCGGGCGATGGGATTTGTGAGATAGAAATCGCCGATGGGATAGGCTTCGATAACCCCGCTGGCGAAAGTGCCGGTCCCGTTCGGGAGCGCGCCGTAATCGACCCTTCCCTCGACGCCGAGCGCTGGCACCGCCGCGATCATGGCTGCGCGGAGCTGCGCATAGCTGTCGAAGCCGACATTGACCTTAAGGGCATCGGCCAGCGCCCGCAGGATCGTCCAGTCCTCGCGCGCGTCGCCCGGCGCGAACACGGCCTTGTCGGCGAATTGCACCCTGCCCTCTGTGTTGACGAAGGTGCCCGGCTTTTCGGTATAGGCTGCGCCCGGCAGGACGATATCCGCGGCATGCGCGCCCTTGTCGCCGTGATGGCCGATATAGACGATCAGCGAATCCGCAAATCTCGCGTAATCGACCTCGTCGGCACCCAGCGAAATCAGCAGCTTCGGCTTGGCTGCGGCAATGTCGGCAATGCCGCCGGCCTGCGCGTAGCCCAGCATCAGCCCGCCCATACGGCTGGCCGCCATGTGCAGGACGTTGAAGCCGTTCCAGTTTTCGCCATTGTCCAGCATGCGGGTGAGCTTCCACTCGGCGGCCAGCGCCAGCCCGCCCGCCAGCGCGCCCCTGGCCAGACCGCCGCCGCCGATGATGATCGCCGGCCGCTTTGCCGCTGCCATGATATCGCCGACATGCGGGGGCAGATTGCCCAGCAGCGCGACATCATTGCCGAAGAATTCCGCTGCAAATGTCGTGTCCCACTCCGGGCCGACGATGAACACCTTGGCGCCGCGCTTGACTGCCTTGCGCAGGCGGACATTGACCAGCGGCGCTTCCCAGCGGACATGGCTGCCAACGATCAGGATGGCGTCCGCGGTTTCGATCCCGGCCAGGCCAGAGTTGAAATTGACTGCTGCCAGGTTGCTGCAATCATAGGCGAGACCGGTCTGGCGCCCTTCGAGCATGCTGGATCCCAGCGCCGAAACCAGCGCCTTGGCTGCGAACATTGTCTCGCAATCGACCATATCCCCGGCAATCGCGGCGACCGACGCCCCCGGATTGATGGCGGCAATCGCAGCAAAAGCTTCATCCCAGCTTGCCGCGATCAGTTTGCCGTCACGGCGGATGAAGGGCTTGTCGAGCCGCCGCCGGACCAGGCCATCGACCTGATAGCGGGCTTTATCGGACAGCCATTCCTCATTGACGTCGTCGTTGATGCGCGGCAGCACGCGCAGCACTTCACGACCCCGGCTATCGATGCGGATGTTGGCGCCAACCGCATCGGAGACGTCGATGCCCAGCGTTTTCTTCAATTCCCACGGTCGCGCCTCGAACGCATAGGGCCGCGAGGTCAGCGCGCCGACCGGGCACAGGTCGATGACATTGGCCGACATCTCATGCTTGGCGGCGCGTTCCAGATAGGTGGTGATCTGCATGTTCTCGCCGCGAAAAAACGCGCCGATCTCGTCCACGCCGGCGACTTCCTCGGAGAAACGCACGCAGCGGGTGCAATGGATGCACCGCGTCATCGCCGTCTTGATCAACGGACCCATGTATTTTTCGGTGACCGCGCGCTTGTGCTCGTGATAGCGTGTCGCGCCGCGACCGTAGGCCATAGACTGGTCCTGCAGGTCGCATTCGCCCCCCTGATCGCATATCGGGCAATCGAGCGGATGATTGATGAGCAGGAATTCCATCACCCCCTCGCGGGCGATGCGGACCATTTCGCTGTCGGTGCGGATGACCTGCTTGTCGGCGGCAGGTAGCGCGCAACTCGCTTGCGGCTTGGGCGGACCGGGCGATACCTCGACCAGGCACATGCGACAGTTACCGGCGATCGACAGCCGTTCATGATAGCAGAAGCGCGGAATTTCCTTGCCCGCCAGCTCGCACGCCTGGAGCACGGTGGCGCCCTGCGGGACTTCGATTTCGATGCCGTCCACGGTGACGTTGGGCATCAGTGCTCTCCTCCCAGTCCATGCTGCGGCGTCGCGTTAGCCAGTCGGTAATAATTAAGCGCAACCACACCCCGCAGCTGATCCTTGCTGAACTTCACGGTTGCCCCAGGTTGCATACATTGCTGAAATGCCGGCATTAATACCTTGGTCCGACTGGCCTCTTCGGGAACATCGGGTTCGGTCAAAATCCACAAGCGCGCACCAACCGGGTCAGTTCGTGCAATGCATTCGCCATATATCGATAATGCTGCGATCCCTCTGTCTTTACGGTAACTTTCCTCTAGCTCCCTTTTTCGACGAGCAGATTTGATCCCACTGAGACTCCGGTCCAAATCGGCTTGCGTCGGCATCGGCAAGTGTGCCAGCGGCAATCGATCGGAAAAGCTTTCAACACCCTTTTTCAAAAAATCAGCACGAACAAGCGCATCAGCCAAGCCATATCGGTACATGTCCTGAGGGAATGTCACTGCGACGGCGCCACCGACTTCGGTCATGCAATTGCTATCGATCACCGTCGAGTGATGCCGAAGTATGTCGTTATTATCTGAATCAGACATTAGAACCGATTTGGCTTCGTCATGGTGCTCACGCACCACACACTTCGCGTATCTTTCAACGAGCACTCGTACCTCGTGGGTTTCTTTTGCCGTCTGTACTTGTTCAGCGGACGCCGCTGCGGTCCATAATCCGGCTGCCATGAGGATTAGCCGCCCACCCCTCATTCCGCCGCCTCCCGCACATTCTCCGAAATCCGGCGTTCCAGTTCGGGACGGTAATGTTTGATCAACCCCTGGATCGGCCATGCCGCCGCGTCGCCCAGCGCGCAGATGGTATGGCCCTCGACCTGCTTGGTCAGTTGCTGGAGCATGTCGATTTCGCCGATATCGGCCTCGCCGGTCCGCAGCCGTTCCATAATGCGGTACATCCAGCCGGTGCCTTCCCGACATGGCGTGCACTGGCCGCAGCTTTCGTGCATATAGAAGTGCGACAATCGGCCGATCGCCTCGACCACGTCGGTGGATTTATCCATCACGATCACCGCCGCCGTGCCAAGCCCCGAGCCGACCGCTTTAAGCCCGTCGAAATCCATCGGCGCATCCATGATCTGCGCCGCCGGCACCAGCGGCACCGAGGAACCACCGGGGATCACGCACAACAGATTGTCCCAGCCACCGCGAATCCCGCCGCAATGCTTTTCGATCAGCTCACGAAAAGGGATGCTCATGGCTTCTTCGACGACGCAGGGCTTGTCGACATGGCCGCTGATCTGGAACAGCTTGGTGCCGCTGTTGCCCTTCGCGCCAAAGCCGGCGAACCACGCCGCGCCGCGCCGCAAGATCGTCGGCGCAACCGCGATGCTCTCGACGTTGTTGACCGTGGTCGGGCAGCCATACAGCCCCGCACCGGCCGGGAATGGCGGTTTCAGCCGAGGCTGGCCCTTCTTGCCTTCCAGGCTTTCCAGCATCGCGGTTTCTTCGCCGCAGATATAAGCCCCCGCGCCGCGATGGACGAAAACATCGTAGTCGAAGCCCGAGCCGCAAGCGTTCTTGCCGATCAGGCCGGCATCGTAAGCCTCCTGCACGGCAGCGGACAGCACTTCGGCCTCACGGATATATTCGCCGCGAACGTAGATATAGGCGGCCCGGGCGCGCATCGCGAAACCCGCGACCAGAGCACCTTCGATCAGCTTGTGCGGATCATGGCGCAGGATTTCGCGATCCTTGCAACTGCCCGGCTCGGATTCATCGGCATTGATGACGAGGAAGCTGGGCCGGCCATCCTTTGATTCTTTGGGCATGAAGCTCCACTTCATCCCCGTTGGAAAGCCCGCCCCGCCCCGCCCGCGCAAGCCGGAATCCTTCATCTCCTGGATGATCGCATCCTGCCCGCGTTCGAGCAGCGCCTTGGTATTGTCCCAATCGCCGCGCGTTTGCGCGTCTGCGAGATGCCACGACTGATAGCCGTAGAGATTGGTAAAGATGCGGTCTTTATCCTGCAGGGACATGTTACCACTCCCCTCGATAATCGTGATTGGCGCCGACCATTTCAGTCAGCGTGGTCGGCCCGCCCAGCGGTTCGACGGTGTGGCGCTCGGCAATCTGCGTGCCGACCTTCGGCGAGCGGCCGGCGGCCAGTTGGTCGAGGATATGCGCGGCGCTTTCCCCCGTGAGATCCTCGTAATTGTCGTCGTTGATCTGGAACATCGGTGCGCTGGAGCAATTGCCCATGCATTCGACCTCGGTCAGCGTGAACATCCCATCCGCAGTGGTATGACCCTTCGCCATGCCGCGCGCCTTGCAGGCGGACAGGATCGCGTCGCTGCCGCGCAGCCAACACGGTGTAGTCCGGCAGACCTGGACGTGAAAGCGCCCCACCGGCACCAGATTATACATGGTGTAGAACGTCGCCACCTCGACCACGCGGATCGCCGGCATGTCGAGTTCGCGCCCGACGAATTCCATCACCGGGATCGGCAGCCAGCCCTGCGTTTGCGTATCGACGCCGACTTGCCGCTGGGCGAGATCGAGCAGGCCCATGACCGCCGACCGCTGCCGGCCTTCGGGATAGCGCGCGACGATCGCCTGGGCCCGGGCGGCGTTTTCCGGAGTCCAGGCGAAATCACCCCAGCGCGCGCGCAGCTCGGGTGTATCGGGTGCCAGATGAAGGTCGGCCATTTACGAGGCGTCCTTGTTAACGGTCACCGGTCGCACTCCCCAAAGACCACGTCGATCGCGCCCAGGATCGCGGTCGCGTCAGGCAGCATGTGGCCGCGCGCCATGAAGTCCATCGCCTGCAGATGGCTGAAGGCGGTCGGTCGGATCTTGCAGCGGTACGGCTTGTTGCTGCCGTCGCTGACCAGATAGACGCCGAATTCGCCCTTGGGGCTTTCGGTGGCGACATAGACCTCGCCCGCCGGCACGTGGAAGCCTTCGGTGTAGAGCTTGAAGTGATGGATCAGGCTTTCCATCGAGCTTTTCATCTCGCCACGCTTGGGCGGCACCACCTTGCGGTCGTCCGAGGCAATCGGACCTCCCGGCATCTCGGCCAGGCATTGCTTCATGATCCTGGCCGACTGGCGCACTTCCTCGACACGGACCATGAAGCGATCATAGCAATCGCTGCGGGTGCCCACCGGAATATCGAAATCCATCCGGCCATAGACGTCGTAGGGCTGGCTCTTGCGCAGATCCCAGGGGATGCCAGCGGCGCGGATCATTGGCCCGGAAAAGCCCCAGCGCAGCGCGTCTTCCTTGTTGACCAACGCAATATCGACATTGCGCTGCTTGAAGATGCGATTGTCCACTATCAGGCTCATTGCATCCTCGAACAGGCGCGGCAGCCGCGTGTCGAGCCAATCGCCGATGTCCGCCAGCAATTTCAGCGGCACATCCAGATGCACCCCGCCGGGGCGGAACCACGCCGCATGCATGCGCGCTCCCGAGGCGCGCTCATAGAAGTTCATGCAGTCTTCCCGCAGCTCGAACAGCCACAGGTTCGGGGTCATCGCGCCGACGTCCATCACGTGCGAGCCGAGGTTGAGCATGTGATTCTTGATGCGGGTCAGTTCTGCGAACAAGACGCGTAGATATTGGGCGCGGATCGGCACTTCGAGGTTCAGCAGCTTCTCGATTGCCAGCACATAGGAATGTTCCATGGCCATCGGCGAGCAGTAATCGAGCCGGTCGAAATACGGCAACGCCTGCAGGTATGTCTTGTACTCGATCAACTTTTCGGTGCCGCGATGAAGCAGGCCGACATGCGGGTCGATGCGCTCGATGATCTCGCCATCCAGCTCCATCACCATGCGCAGCACGCCATGCGCGGCGGGGTGCTGTGGCCCGAAATTGAGCGTGTAGTTGCTGATCAGTTCGCCAGTCGTGGTCAGCGATTCTTCGAGTTGCATGCTCATGAACCGGCTCCCGCGTCGTTCAGGTCATCCTTTGGCGAACCCTTGTACACCTGAGCGTCGGTCGATGCCGGTGCGCCGGGAGCAGGCTGGCCGGTCTCCACCATGGCCGGCGGCGATGCCGCAACCGGCTCCGCCGCCTTGGCATCGGCTTTTGGTCCAGCACCGGTATCCTTGGGCTTGTCTGTGGTCTGTGGCTCATTGGCCGGCGACGTCGATGGGGCCTTCGCAGCCTTTTCGTCGCCAGGCAACACGTAGTCGGCGCCTTCCCACGGACTCATGAAATCGAACTGGCGCAGATCCTGCGCCAGCTTGACCGGCTCGTAGACGACGCGCTGGTCTTCCTCGGAGTAGCGCAGCTCGACATAGCCGGTCAGCGGAAAATCCTTGCGGAACGGGTGGCCCTCGAAGCCATAGTCGGTGAGGATGCGGCGCAAGTCGGGGTTGCCGGCGAAAATCACGCCGTACATGTCGAACACCTCGCGTTCGAGCCAGCCTGCGACCGGCCACAGCGTCGTTACCGTTGGCACCGGAGTATGCTCGGCCGCGTTGAGCTTGACCATCACGCGATGGTTTTTCGTCACCGACAACAGCATGTAAACGACTTCGAACCGCTCGGGCCGATCAGGGTAATCGACTCCGGCAATTTCCATAAGCTGCTGGTAATCGTGTTCGTCGCGGAGCAACCGCAGCGCATCCTCGATGGCATCGCGCGCCACGGTCAGAATGATCTCGCCGTGCTCTTCCTTGCTGGCGACCAGATTGGTGCCCAAGGCTGCGACCAGCATGTCGCGTACGCCCTCGTTCGAGGCGATTTTCGGCGCGGAATGAATAACTCCCATCACCCCAATCTCACCGCTCGAGCGTGCCGACGCGGCGGATCTTGCGTTGCAATTGCATCACGCCATACAGCAACGCCTCGGCGGTAGGCGGGCAACCCGGAACATAGATGTCGACCGGAACGATGCGATCGCAGCCGCGCACCACCGAATAGGAATAATGGTAATAGCCACCGCCATTGGCGCAACTGCCCATCGAAATGACGTATTTAGGGTCCGACATCTGGTCGTAGACCTTGCGCAACGCCGGGGCCATCTTGTTGCACAGCGTGCCTGCAACGATCATCACGTCACTTTGGCGGGGCGAGGCGCGGGGGGCTACCCCGAACCGCTCCATGTCATAGCGCGGCATATTGACATGGATCATCTCGACCGCGCAGCAGGCGAGACCAAAGGTCATCCACCACAGCGAGCCGGTGCGCGCCCATTGGAACAGGTCCTCGGTGCCGGCGACGAGGAACCCCTTGTCCGCTACCTGCGCGTTGAGGTCGTTGAAAAAAGCGAGATCCGGCGGCGTGACCGCTGAACCGGCGGTTGCAGGGACAAGCGTATTCATTCCCAGTCCAACGCTCCCTTTTTCCAGGCGTAGATATAGCCGACGATCAGTTCGCCCAGGAACACCATCATCGTCACCCAGCCCGCCCAGCCGGTCTGTTTAAGGCTGACCGCCCAGGGAAACAGGAACGCTCCCTCCAGGTCGAAAATGATGAACAGGATCGCGACCAGATAGAACCGAACATCGAACTGGCTACGCGGGTCTTCAAAAGCGGGGAAACCGCACTCATATTCGGAGAGCTTGTCAGTACTGGGATTATAGGTACCGGTCAGGTGCGCTACACCCATCGGCAGGAACACGAATAACGCAGACAATCCCGTGGCGATCCCCAGGAAAATCAAAATGGGCAGATATTGTGCAAGATCGACCAATTGCTCTTCTCTCGGCGAAGCGGATTCGGCGTCATGATGACACCGAATTGCGAGGTGCCGGTCACTCCTCGCGCCCTACTGCCCCCTGCTGCGCTGCGCAAGTGGGGCAATCTCCGGTTTTCGCGGCGGATACCCAAAACGCCTGATATTTCCTTGCTCGACTCTGGTATTTGTGGGGCAAGGCCCGGATAATCTGGCGATGACAGCAGTTCACCCCTGCGCAGTCGCCAGGCAGTTGGCTGGGAAATGTCCGATTGCTCTTGCCGCAGCGCAACATTAAGGCGCGATTCGATCCGTGCACCCAAATTGAATATGCTCTGAAAGGCACCTTCGTCATGGTCCAGTTTTCTGTTTCCGATCCGGTCGTGTTCCTATCCTATGCCCGAACTCCGATGGGCGGCCTGTCGGGTGCGCTGTCCGAAGCGTCGGCCACCGAGTTGGGCGCTACTGCCGTGCGTGCCGCAGTCGAACGCGCAGGCGTGTCGGGCGACGATATCGAGCGTATCTACATGGGCTGCGTGCTGCCTGCCGGGCTGGGCCAGGCCCCTGCCCGCCAGGCCGCGCTAAAGGCCGGGCTGCCGCAATCGGTGCAGGCGACCACGGTCAATAAAGTCTGCGGGTCGGGGATGCAGACCGTAATCATGGGTGCCGAAGCCCTGGCCAGCGGGTCCATCGACATGGCCATAGCCGGTGGCATGGAAAGCATGTCGGGTGCGCCCTACCTGCTCAAGAAGCATCGCGGCGGAGCTCGGGCCGGGCACGATACCGCCTACGACCACATGTTCCTCGACGGGCTGGAAGACGCTTACCAGGGCAGTTCGATGGGTACATTCGCCCAGACCGTGGCTGACGAGTATCAACTGACGCGCGAAGCCCAGGATGAATATTCGCTAGAATCGCTGCGCCGTGCCCAGGCAGCCATCGCCAGCGGCGCGTTCAAGGGCGAGATCGCCCCGGTTACGGTCAAGTCCCGGCTGGGCGAAACCATCGTCGACACCGACGAGCAGCCGGGCAAGGGCCGCCCCGACAAGATCCCCACGCTCAAGGCGGCCTTCGCCAAGGACGGCACGATTACCGCCGCTTCGTCCTCGTCGATCTCGGATGGCGCCGCCGCCGTGGTGCTGACCCGGCAGAGCGTCGCCGATGCCAAGGGGCTGACGCCGGTGGCCCGCCTGGTCGCGGTGGCCGCGCATGCCCATGAACCGAACCGCTTCACGACCGCGCCGATTGGCGCGATCAACAAGCTGATGGTCAAAGCCGGCTGGAACATCGCCGATGTCGACCTGTTCGAAGTCAACGAGGCGTTTGCCTGCGTCGCCATGTTCGCCATGCGCGATCTCGGCATCTCGCACGAGAAGGTCAACGTCAATGGCGGCGCGACCGCGCTGGGCCATCCGATCGGCTGCTCGGGCACCCGTATCATTGCAACCCTGATCGCCGCGCTCAAGGCTCGCGGCCTGACCAAGGGCGTGGCCTCGCTGTGCATCGGCGGCGGCGAAGCAACCGCAGTTGCGATCGAGGTGATCTGACTCCCTAGCCCCGCCCGCTTTGCAAGCGGGTGGGGTCAGGAAAAATTACTTTCCCGGCGGCATCTCCGCCGATCCCCATAGCGCGTCCCGGTGCACATAGCCAAGCCGGCCATTGACCGTAAACCGGCACCAGCCCGCGCTGCAATCGCCGACCTTGCCCAGCACGCCGGGTTCCAGTCGCCATAGCAGCCGCGAGTTATCGTCCGCCGCTTCGTGCATTTCGGCCGGATTCCTGCCGGTCACGAAGCCATCGTGGCCGATCACCAGCATGTTCACCATGATCCACCCCGTCGCGCCTTCCGGGTCCTGAACCAGTCGCCAGTTCTGCATGATGCGCAGCACCTTGATCGGCAAATGCTGGCGGTGATAAATCCAGTTGATGTGGTAATCCTCACCTGGTCCGACCCGCATATAGACCTCGTTAGCCTTGAGCGACGCCCAGTAAGGAACCTGCCTGAGATCGGAGGCTGCGTAGACGGGCCACGCGGCAAGGCCTGCGAGCAACACTGCCAGATTGGCCAGTAATCCGATGTCGCGACGCATTGCCATGCCGATGCATAGGCCAGTCCAGGCGCATTCATCAAGGCCGCTCGCCCGCTGCGGGTCGCGCCGGTAAGGGCGTCGAGCCAAGACTACTCCGCTCCGCTTCAAGGGAGGTGCCAACATAGGCCTCAATCCCCGGTCAAGATCCGATCCACCAACTGCTTCACGCTGGGCGTGAAGTTGTTGGAATAAAACGGGTCCTGCTTGAAGCGATAGGCGGCATGTCCGGCGAACACCAAATTCTTGTCGAGATCACCACCGTGCGCGACATCCTGCAGGGTCTTCTGGATGCAGAAGCTGCGTGGATCGGCCAGTCGCCCGGTGGTATAATCCTCGTGATCCTTCCACGATGAAAAGCCGCAATGCGACAGGCAGCCCATGCAATCGGACTGGTCCTTGTGGATTGTCTCCCGCTCCTGGGGCGTGATGAACACCACCGTGTCGTCAGGCGTGCGCAGCGCCAGCGTAAAGCCCAGCGCAGCCCAGCCGCGTGCCCGCTCGCGATCCTTGTAGGTAACCCAGAAATTGCGGCCCCGAACACCAACATCGAGTTGCACGGTATGTTCGCCGGCCTCGACCTTCGAATAGGGAATCTGGCGCTCCGACCGCGCCTCCAGTTCACGCAGGAACGGATTGTGCACCGCCGAGGAATAAAACCCGGTCGGCGAAAAACGATGCAGGATCACATCGCCCGGTTCGAGCGTCCGCAGATGGTCCTTCCAGCCGATCGGGATCGGGCTTTCCTCGGTCAGCAGCGGCCTTGTGCCGAACTGAAAGGCGATCTGGCCCAATTCGGGATTGTCGATCCAGTTATCCCACTCGCGCAGGAACCACACTCCGCCGGCCATGACGATCGGCACGGTATCGGCCACGCCCTCGGCGCGCATGATGTCGCGCAGCGCCTTGACGCGCGGATATGGGTCCTCGGGCTTGAGCGGATTTTCGGCATTGGACAGGCCGTTGTGCCCGCCGGCCAGCCAGGGATCTTCGTAGACCACGGCGCCCATCAAGTCCGATACCTTGTGATAGGCCCGTTTCCATAGCGCCCGAAACGCCCGCCCGGAACTGACGATCGGCAGATAATTGACATTGAAGCGCGCTGCGATCTCGGACAGCTTGTACGGCATGCCGGCACCGCAGGTGACCCCGGAGACCAGCCCGCGCGTCTTTTCCAGCACGCCCTCGAGCACTTGCTGGGCGCCGCCCATTTCCCACAGCACGTTGATGTTGATCGCGCCCTTGCCGTTGGAAATATCGAACGCGCGTTTGACCTGCTCTACCGCGCCGTCAATGGCGTAGCGGACCAGTTGCTCATGGCGGTCGCGCCGGGTCAGCGCGGCATAGACCTGGGGAATGATCTTGCCCGACGGATCATATGAGTCGGCGTTGACTGCGCTGACCGTGCCAATCCCGCCCGCCGCCGCCCAGGCGCCGGAACTGGCATGGTTGGTCGCCGCCACGCCCTTGCCGCCTTCGACCAGCGGCCAGACTTCACGTCCGGCATAGCGGATAGGCACTAAACCCTTGAAACTCATCGTCCCCTACTCTCCTTGGCGCCATGCCCGGCAATCATGCCCCCGCCCGCAGTCATGTTTTCCCTCGACTGTGGCATGGTTTGATCGCTGAGGGAGCCGGGCGGTCACCGACCGCCTCGAACTGCGCGTAATACCCCGTCAGTTCCGGTTTACGGACAAATTCAGTCAAGCGAAAGCCCACTGCTGCAAATTCGCAGAACAATTGCGCCGGCGGGATACCATGCGTGCCCGTCGGACGATCGACATCGACGATGATTACCCGACCATGCGGGCGCAGCGCCGGGCGCATATGCCACAGGAAAGCATAGGGCTCGCTGATTTCGTGATACATGTGAACCATGAAAATCCGGTCGAAGCTGGCCCCCGGCAGGTGAGCATCGGCCGCATCGCCCTGCTCGATCGAGACATTGTCGAATCGTTCGCGCTGGACGCGGTCGCCCAACTGGGTCAGCGCGGCGCCATCGATATCCTCGCCCAGCACGCGGCCCTTGCGCCCGACCCGCCGTGCCAGCCGCACCGTGTAATAGCCCTCGCCAGCGCCGATATCGGCAACCGTCATGCCGGGCCTGATGTCGGCCAGCTTCATCACCGTGGTCGCCTCGTTCAATTGATCGCGACGCGCATCGGTGGAAACATCGTCCCCGGTGGTGGTCGCGGCGGGGCGATCGGCATGGGGAAAGCCCCGCGCCGCCGCTGCCCGGCCCGGATCGCTGTCCTGCTGCCGGCAACTGCCCAGGTGCCCCAGCATCAGGACCAGTCCGGCCGCCTGCAACCACCTCAATCGACGTCTTCCACTGTCACCTTCTCGCCGGTCACCCGCTGCGACAGCGCTGCCGCCATGAACGGATCGATGTCGCCATCGAGCACATCGTCGGGCGCGGTCGAGGTGACCCCGGTGCGCAGGTCCTTCACCAGCTGATAGGGCTGGAGTACGTAGGAGCGGATCTGATGGCCCCAACCGATCTCGGTTTTCGCGGAATATTCTCCCAGCGCGGTCACTTCGCGTCGCGCCAGTTCCGCTTCATACATCCGCGCCTTCAGCATGTTCATCGCGGTCGCGCGGTTCTTGTGCTGGCTGCGGTCGCTCTGGCTGGCGACGATGATCCCGGTGGGGACATGGGTGATGCGCACCGCCGAATCAGTGGTGTTGACGTGCTGGCCGCCTGCCCCCGACGCACGATAGGTGTCGATCTTTAGGTCGCTCTCCTTGATATCGATCTCGATATTGTCATCGACCACGGGATAGACCCAGATCGAGCTGAAGCTGGTATGCCGCCGCGCCGAGCTGTCATAGGGGCTGATGCGGACCAGGCGGTGAACCCCGCTTTCGGTCTTGGCATAGCCATAGGCGTTTTCGCCCTTGATCAGCAGCGTGCAGCTCTTGATCCCGGCCTGCTCGCCCGAGTGATAATCGACCAGTTCCACCTTGTAGCCGTGGCGTTCGGCCCAGCGCGAATACATGCGTTGCAGCATTTCCGCCCAGTCCTGGCTTTCGGTGCCGCCTGCTCCGGCATGTACCTCGAGATAGGCGTCATTGCCGTCGGCCTCGCCCGCGAGCAGCGCCTGGACCTTGTCGGCATCGGCGCGCCGGGCCAGCGCCGCAAGTGAATCCAGCCCCTCCTGCACGATCGTGTCGTCACCCTCGGCATCGCCCAGTTCGACGAATTCGATGGCATCGGCCATTTCCTGGCCGATCTGGTTGACGGTGCCGATGCTGGCCTCCAGCCGCCGTCGTTCGCGCATGACCGCTTCGGCGTCGCGCGGGCTATCCCATAGCTTCGGATCCTCGACCCGCGCGTTCAGCTCGTCCAGCCGGCGTATCGCCCGGTCCCAGTCCAGAAATTTGCGGACTAAGGCCAACGCCGCTGCGATACGGTCGATGTGGGCCTGTCCCTCGGCACGCATGGCGAATACTCTCCAATCGGGAAGGCACGCCCGTTAGCCGGATTACCGTCAAAGTAAAGGCTGTGCTGACTTCCCTCGCGCCTGCGAGAGAGGTCGGGGGCGGACACTTCTTCGGGCGTTGATGCAGCAGGCACGATGCCCGCCCTGGCGCTTCCCGCAAGCGGGAAGCTATCAAATCAGCGCGCGAGCCCCTGCACCGCCGCCAGCGTCAGCTTGACGTGATCATGCCAGTCGAGATTGGAATGGACGAACTTTATGCGGCCATCCTGCGCTATGACATAAGATGTGCGGTTGGTGATGTGCGGCCCGATTCCGCCCAGGCTCACCAGCGCGACATGATAGGCCTTGACGATGTTCGGGCTGGCCACCGCAACGGGAAACTTGCTTTGGCATTCGCTGGTCGAAAAGCGCTTCAGCGTCGGCAGATCATCCGCCGACATCCCCATCACCGTGGCGCCGGCCTTGTGAAAATCGTCGATGGCAGCGGCGAAGGCATGGGCTTCCATGGTGCAGCCCGATGTAAAGGCCTTGGGATAGAAATAGAGCACCACCGGCCCCTTTTTCAGCGCATCGCTAAGCCGGAACGGAAAGTCGTTGCCCGCCATCGCCCCCTGGGTGGCAAAATCGGGCGCAATTGCGCCAGGCGCCAGTTGGGCGCGCGCGCCGGTGGTAAGGGATGCCGCGGCGAAGGCAGCGATGGTAAATTGCGACAGTTTTTTCATGGCGGTGTGAATAAAACGGCTTAAGCGCCCTGTCCAGCGCCTATTCTCAAGCCCTCCCCGGGCTGGGAGAGGGACTTGCGTTACCCAAGCCCCCTCTCAGCGGCGCACGTTCAATAAACCCCGCCCTGTTGCGCGGCAAAGTCCTGCGGCAGCGCGTCGATCCCGCCGGGCTGCGCGCCCGGTGCTGCGGGCGACCTGGCGGCAAACCCGCGCCGGATCGCATCGAGCAGGTCCTGGCGCTTGGCGTTGAGTTCGCTTTCGCGGGTAGGGCGTGGCGGCTCGGTCTCGGGCTTGAAGGCTTCCCAGATGATCGGCGCCTTGGCGTCGTCGCTGGGCGTGCCGCCGAACACGCGCTGGCCGCTGACTCGATCGATCTTGACCATGCGCACCCCGCTCGGTGCCAGGAAGGGGTCATGATCCCAGCGGCCGAGCGATTCCTGCACGAACTGCCTGAACATCGGCACGGCGTAAGTGGCGCCCTGGACATTGCCACCCAGCGGCCGCGGATGATCGTAGCCGAGATAGACCCCGCCGACGATCTTGCCCGTCCCGCCGACGAACCATACATTGGTTGGTCCGGTAGTCGTACCGGTCTTGCCGAACAACGGCAGCCCCAGGTCGTGCAATGCGGCGCCGGTACCGCGAATGATGACGCCTTCGAGCATGTGGACCACTTGATACGCGGTGCGCGGGTCCATCGCCTGCCTGCCGCGCGGCGACAGGCGCGGCATCGCCTTGCCATCCCAGTCGACCATATTGCAGCCCTCGCAATGCCGGTCGTCGACGCGCCAGATGACTTTGCCGGCGCGATCCTGGATATAATCGATCGGTGAAGAATCATACTGCACGCCGCCATTGGCCAGCGCCGAATAGGCATTGACCATCTGACCGACCGTGGTTTCTCCGGCGCCCAGCGCAAACGACAGATAGGGCTGGTAATTGCCGATGCCGAGCCGGTTGAAATTACGCACCACCTTGGGCATGCCGGTGTCGTTGGCGATGTGGACGGTCATCAGATTGCGCGACTGTTCCAGGCCCCAGCGCATGGTATGGTTGCCGCCGCCGCCTTCATTGCCGAAGTTCTTGAAGCATTTCTGGCCCAGCGCGGCGCCCTGAAATACGCAGAAAGCCTCGTCCGGGACCATCGTTGCCGGGGTCATGCCGTTATCCAGCGCGGTGGCATAGACGAACGGCTTGATCGTCGAGCCGGGCTGACGCTCGGCTTGCGTCGCGCGATTGAATGAATCGAGCCCGGCATCGAAGCCGCCCTGCATCGCGAGAATGCGCCCGCTGAATGGCTCTTCGACCAGCATCCCGCCCGAAACGCCGGGGATCGTACGCACGGTCCAGGCATCGCCGTCCGGCGCCGCCGCGATCACGTCACCCGCGCGCAAGGGATCTGGCAAGCCGGACAGCGGCGCGGTCGACCCGTCGGGAAAGCCGATCGTCGCCGAAGCACCACGGCGGCGCAGCACCAGCCCGACCCGCCAGTCCTTGTACGATACGGTCTTGTTCAGTGCCAGCAACTGGTTTTGCCATTTTTCCTGATCGACGTCGATCCGCGTGATCGGTCCCGGCCAGCCCTTGCCCGCGGAATAGCGCATCAGCCCGCCGCGCAAGGCATCGAGGCTGGCCCTCTGCAAGGTCGGATCTAGCGAGGTGCGCACCCATAGCCCGCCCGCATAGACACTGTTCTTGCCGTCATCGGCATTCTCGCCATATTGATCGATCAAGCGGCGGCGCACTTCCTCGACGAAATAGCCGACCGATGAATCATAGGTGTCCACGCGGCGCGGAATCAGACCCAG
>CAZZYX010000053.1:0-23081 GCA_964658485.1 uncultured Acetobacteraceae bacterium
AAACTGGGCGACGAACTGGGTGGCCACATCGTCACCGGGCATGTCGACGGCGTCGGCCGGATCGTCGGCGTCAGTCCCGTCGGCGAATCGCTTCGCATCGAAATTGCCGCCCCGTGCGAGTTGGCGCCTTATCTCGCGGCCAAGGGGTCGATCACCGTCGATGGCGTCTCGCTCACCGTCAACGAGGTCGCCGACCAGAGCGACGGCAGTTGCCACTTTGCGCTGAACATCATCCCGCACACCGCCGAGATGACGACGCTCGGCGCCCTGAAGCCCGGCGATCACGTCAATCTGGAGATCGACGTGCTGGCGCGATATCTGATGCGGATGCAAAGTCTGCGGAACTAGGCATCGCGGAAAACAGGAAACAACCATGCCCGTTGGCAATTCCCTTGAACCCATCCTCAATCCCATCGCCATCAAGGCGTTGCGCCCAACGCAGATGACCCTGGGTATGCGCGAGGTGGACCGCAAGCGAGCAGCATGGCGCGAACGCAAGGCGCACGGTGGCGAAAAATTCCTGGGCCATCACCTGATCCCCGCCGTGCTCGGTCCCGGCAAGAATTACTGGCTGATCGACAATCACCATCTGGCGCGTGCCCTGCTCGACGAAGGCGTCGAACAAGTATTGGTCTCGGTAGTCGCCAAGCTGTCGCATCTGCCCAAAAAGCGGTTCTTTGCCTTCATGGACAGCCACAACTGGCTGCACCCCTATGATGCCCAGGGCCAGCGATGCAACTGGGACGAACTGCCCCGCCATGTCGGCAAGATGCCTGACGATCCCTATCGCTCGCTTGCCGGCGAAGTCCGGATCGCCGGTGGCTATGCCAAGACCGAGACGCCTTACAGTGAATTTCTGTGGGCCGATTTCTTCCGCGATCACCTCGCCCCGCACAAGGTCAGCGAGCAGTTCGAAAAGTCGCTGACCAGGGCACTCAAACTATCGCGGGGCAAGGCTGCGGCCTATCTGCCGGGCTTTGCCGGGCCGCAGGGCGGCGGTTAAGCGGTGCCGGTTTGCAAAACGCCCGGCCCCTGCCGAGAAGTTTACGCGGTGCAATCCGGATTGCTTGGTTAAAAGCGTTTTTACCTTGATCTGTCTAAAGGATGTTCGACCCGCCTCCTCCGGACATCCGCACATGATAAATGCCGTGGCAATCGAGACACCGCCAGCCCCGCCGGATCGACGGGACGAGAACCGTGCGATACTGTTGATCCGTTCGGCCAAGTTGATCTGCCATAGCGGTGAATATGTCTGTCTCGTGCGCGATGTATCGGCCAGCGGAGTCAGGCTGCGCCTGTTCCATCCGCTGCCGCCGGCGACCTGCTTTTCCCTGGAAATGGCTAACGGCGAAATTTATCCGATAGAAAGCAAATGGTGCGATACCGACCAGGCAGGCTTTCGGTTCGCCCAGCCGATCGACGTCGACGCGTTTATCGAAGAAGATGGCGATCATCAGCGCCGACCGATACGGCTTGCTCTGGAATGTCATGGCCAGGTGTTGAGCGACGGGCGCCGCACGCCGATGGTTTTGCGTAACATCTCGCAGGGCGGCGCGCGGATCGAGACCACAACCTGGCTGGCGTTGCACCAAACGATCAGGCTGGCGATCGACGGCATGCCGGACCGCTTCGCCCAGGTGCGGTGGCGTAACCGCTACGATCATGGGCTGGCCTTCGCCGATGCCTTTCGGCTCGATGAGCTGGCCGCTCTTGCCACGACGTTGCAACCTTTTGCCAAGCCACCCGCACCGGCCGCAACGGAATTCGCGAGCCGGCTCCGGGCGTGTGCCGGCGGCTGAATTCAGGGCAATTGCAGGCCCAGTGCAGTCAGCAACGCCAGCGCCACCCCACAGCCTGCCAACAGGCCCGCGACCCACAACAACCGCTTGCTATTGGTGATCATCGCGATCGACAGCAGCACGATCGCGACCTGCAGGGCGGTTTCGCCGAACTCGTAGCCTTCGCCGGCGATGGCCCGTGCGGTACTGATCTGGCGTAGCCGTGTTCCTTCCGCCTGCAACTGGCCGATACCATGGCCGGCCTTGTCGGGCTGGCGCAGCCGCGTCGCCTCGCCCAGTTCGGCGGCACGCGTTTCGCTTTCCAGCCCCGGCATCCGCGATGCGCTCAGCAGCACCGTCTGGCGGACGATCTTGGCCTGCATATAGGCGAAATTGTCCGACGCCTCGATCGAGGACAACATGCTTTCACGCTGAGCACTGGCCGCAGCGGTATGGATGATCGCCAGCAGCACCGCAAAAACCCCGACCAACACCGAGGCACGATCGCGAAACTTGCGCTCCTGGGTTTTTTCACGATGCTCCGCGACTTCGTGCCGCGCTTCGCTTTCCTCGAGCGCCTCCTCGATCATCTCATGAGCATCGGCCGCTTCCATCTGCACTCTTCTTCTATCTCCCCTCCCGCTTGCGGGAGGGTTGGGGGGTGGGCACTTTTCTATTCCAACGCCGAAAATTAATTAAGCACCTAAAAGCCCACCCCTGGCCCTCCCGCAAGCGGGCGGGGAATCAGAAAGCTCAGGCGGCTTGCCTGGCCCGATCGGTGGCTTCCAGGTTCAGCATTTCGGCCAGCAAAAATGCCAGTTCGATCGACTGCGCCGCATTCAGGCGGGGATCGCAGTGCGTATGATAGCGATCGGCTAGCGTGTCATTGGTGATATCCACCAGTCCGCCGGTGCATTCGGTGACATCCTGGCCGGTCATCTCGATGTGGATGCCGCCAGCATGCGTGCCCTCGGCGCGGTGTACGGCGAAAAAGCCGCGCACCTCGCGCAGGATGCGGTCGAACGGCCGGGTTTTGTAGCCGCTGCTGGTCTTGATGATATTGCCGTGCATTGGATCGCATGACCACACCACCGTATGCCCTTCGCGCTGTACCGCGCGTACCAGCGGCGGCAGCCCCGCCTCCACCTTGTCGTCGCCAAAGCGGCTGATCAACGTGATCCGACCCGGTTCACGCAGCGGATTCAATGTATCGAGCAGCTTGAGCAGTGCGTCGGGCGCGAGGCTGGGGCCGCATTTCATGCCGATCGGATTGCCGACCCCGCGCAGGAACTCGACGTGTGCAGACCCGGCAAACCGGGTGCGATCGCCGATCCACAGCATGTGCGCGGAACAATCGTACCAGTCGCCGGTCAGCGAATCGCGGCGGGTCAGCGCCTGCTCGTACGGCAGCAGCAACGCTTCATGGCTGGTGTAGAAATTGGTGCCCTGCAATTGCGGCACGGTGGTCGGATCGACGCCACAGGCAGCCATGAAATCCAGCGCTTCGCCGATGCGGTCGGCGGTGTCGGAGAACTTGTCCGTCCACGGGCTGCGCGCGATATGGTCCAGCGTCCACCGGTGAACCTGGCGCAGATTGGCGTAGCCGCCGGTCGAAAAGGCGCGCAGCAGGTTCAGCGTCGAGGCCGACTGGCTATAGGCGCGCAGCATTCGCTCCGGATCGTTGCGGCGCGTGGCCGCATCGAACTCGATGCCGTTGATGATATCGCCAAGATAGCTGGGCAATTCCACCCCGCCCAGCGTTTCGGTCGGTGCCGAGCGCGGCTTGGCGAATTGCCCGGCCATGCGCCCCAGCTTGATCACCGGTTGCTTGCTGGCGAAGGTGAGCACCACCGCCATCTGCAACAGCACGCGAAAGGTGTCGCGGATGTTGTCGGCATGGAATTCGCCGAAACTTTCGGCGCAATCGCCGCCCTGCAACAGAAACCCCTTACCCGCCGCGACACTGGCCAGATCGGCCTTCAGCGCCCGCGCCTCGCCCGCAAATACCAGTGGCGGGAATTTGGCCAGCGTCGCTTCCACCCGGCCAAGCTCGGCGGCGTCTTCATACACCGGCAGGTGACGAGCTTCCGCTGCCTTCCAGCTCGCGGGATTCCAGGACGACAGGCTAGACACGGGTAGGGCTCCTCTGATCAGGCAAGGCCCATACTCCGCCGAAACCCGGATTGCAAAACCCTTCCCCCCTCCCCTTCAGGGGCGGGGTCGGGTTGGGGCCTCTCCGGATAGCCCAACTATGGCGGAAAGGCCCCAACCAGCCCCTCCTGTGAAGAGGAGGGATTTTAAATCAAGGCTTTGCAGCCGTTGGCAGCACTTCGATCCGAAATGCCTTGTTTTGCACCAGGTATTTCTGGGCCAGCGCCTGCATCGCCGCCGCCGTGGTTTCCGTGGAGTCGGTCATGACCGTGGTCAATCCGCGATAGCGTTGCGGATCCTGCGATGCCCCTTCCAACTGCCACATGAAGAAGCCGGTGCCGGTTGCGGCACGATTGAGCTGTTGCTTCAGCGGTTCCAGCACCAGCGCCAGTTCGTCCGCGCCGGGTGGGCGAGCGGCCAGGTCGGCGGCGATCTGATCGACCACGGTGAAGAAACGCGCCGCATTCTCCGGCTGCAACTGCGCTATCGCGGTGATGGTGCCGCCATTGGCCAGGTCCAGGGGCCAGTTCGACGCGACTTGCGGGGCATAGCTTGCGCCCAGTTTCTCGCGGATGGCCAGCAGCAGCCGGTTGGAAAACACCTGCGCCAGGATTTCGAGTTGACGTGATTCGCGCAGGCCCGCCTCGCCGCCCCCGGTGGGCCAGCTCACCACCACCGCCGCCTGATTGGCGTCGCCATGGTGGTGCAGCACGATGGGTTCGGGCGTCGGCGCAGGGAAACGTACCGTCGCGGGCGGGACCGGGGCCGAACTGCGCGGCGGCAGCGCGCCGAACGTCTTGCTTAGCGCCACGATCGTCGCTTCGCGATCGACATCGCCATACACCTGCACTTCGATCGGGCCGGACGCCAGGATCGGGGCCCATACCTTGCGAAAGCCTTCCGGCGTGGTCGTTGCCAGTTCGGCGGCGGAAGGTGGCCGGAAACGGGGGTCGCGGTCACGCTGGAGATAGCGCAGGTCGCGCTGCAGCACCCCGTCAGGCGAGGCTTCGGCAGTTTCGTATTGCAGCCGCGCGACCGCTTTTGCCCGCTGTACCGGCGCTGCATCCCAACGCGGCATGGCCAGCTTATCGGCAAAGAGATATAACTGATCGGCCAAGTCTTCGCGCCTGGTATCGGCGGAAAACTGGAAAGCGCCCTCGCCGATGCTGAATTGATAACCCATCTTGCGACCGGTCGAGACGCGATCGAGTTCTTCCTGGCCAAGCTTGCCTTCGCCCGATCCGACCAGGGCCATCTGGCCCAGTGCAATGTAGGGCGCGTCGCCCACTGCAAAGGCGCTATAGCCCGCGCCGAACCGCACCTTGACCGCCGCACGGCCGGGATCATCGCGCGTGGGCCACAGCAACACCTTGACGCCGTTGGCGAAATCCAGCTGTTCGATACCCAGCAGGCCAGTGGGGTTGGCCTTGACCAGCTTGCCCGGTGCACCGATCGGCGGCAGGTCGGCAAAGCTGATCGGCTTGCCATCGGGCCGCCCGTGCGCATCGGGCTGGACTGGCGCCAGCAGCGCCGCGCGCAGGCTCGCCGCGTCCGCCTCGCCAGTGGCAGGCGTCACATACAGCGCGCGGATCGCGGTTCCGGTAAACAGGGTCCTGGTATGGGCCAGCACCGCTTGCGGGGTAATCATCGGGATCGATTTGCGAAAGATGTCGAGCACTACTTCAGGCGCCGCGACGGTTTCGTGAATATCCAGTGCCTGCACCAGATCGTCGGCCAATTTGCCACCCGGCGCCAGCGTGCGTTGCTGCACCAGCGATTCGAAGGTGACATTGATCTCGGCCACCTCGCGCGCGATGTCCTGCGCGCTGGGCGCCCGCGCCAGTGCATCGGCAATGACCTTGCGCACTTCATGCAGCGCCACCGGCCATTTGGCATCGAGCGGCGCGATACTGACGAAGGTGCCGTCGATCGAGCGGCTGACATTATCCTGCGATACCTGCGCGTTGAGATATTCCCCGCCGGCACGGGCCCGGTCTTCCAACCGGCGGTTGATGATCGCCTGTGCTACCTGATCGATCATCAGGCCCTCGTTATAGACGATGGTATCGTGCTTTTCATGCCAGGGCCGGGCCACCACATAGGTCAGCGAGCGCGGCAGTTCGGGTACGACCATCACCCGGGTTTCGCCCACCGGATTGGCCGGATCGCTGCCGGGAGGCGCCTCGGGATGCCCGAAATCGGGCGTCGTCATGCGCGGCCCAACTCCTTTCCAGTCGCCGAACCATTTCTGGATCAAACTCGCCAGCAAGGCCGGATCGGCATCGCCCGAGGCGATGATCGCGGCATCTTCGGGGCGATACCAGCGATCGTGAAAGGCCCGGACCGCATCCTGATGCGCGCCCTGGATCGTCGCCACCGAGCCGATGGTGGCGTGATCGGCCAATGGCTGGCCGGCGAACAGCACCTGCCGGGTGGCATCCATCACCCGCTCCGCGGCGCCGCCATGCTCGCGCTTTTCGGCCAGCACGATCGGTTCTTCGGTGCGGATATCGCTTTCGGACAGCGTCGGCGCGATCATCATCCCCGACAGCAGCTTGAAGCTTTCGTCGAGCGCCGCGGGATTGGCATCGGGCAGGTCGATCTTGAAATTGGTCATGGTCGGCGAGGTTTCGGCGTTAGTGTCCGTACCGAAGGTGGCGCCCAGCCGCTGCCAGGTGGGGATCGCCTGCGCCTCGCCCAGATAACGCGACTGGCGAAACACCAGATGCTCGAGCAGATGCGCAAAGCCCGCTTCCTGCGGTTGCTCGTACAGTGAACCGACATCCATGCGAACCCGGATCGACACCTGCCCCGGCGGCACGCCATTTTTGCGCACGGCCCAGCGCAAGCCATTGGGCAGGGTGCCGAAAATCCATTCCTTGTCATGCGGAATGTCGCTGCCGCGATAGAGCCAGGGATCGTCCTGCGAAGGCAGCGATGGCAGTGCGGCAGGGGCGGCTACCCCGTTCGGCGCCGGGGCAGCCGCCGCCAGGGCGGCTGCCATGACGGTCACGCTTAGCGGCAGGACAAGAACGAAACCGCGAACGGTGCGCAGGAAAGGGTTCATGGAAGGCCTATAAATGCCCCGCCGATTAAGGGCGAGTGAATAGCGAAACAAGATCGAGCGAAAGTGGTGCGGACGCTTGCTATCCGCCGCGCGTGACCGGGATCAACGCCCCGGTAATCGCACGTGCAGCGGGTGACGCCAGGAACAGGATGACATCGGCAATCGCCGCCGGCTGCACCCAGGTCGAATGATCGGCATCGGGCATATCGGCGCGATTGCTCGGGGTGTCGATAATGCTGGGCAGCACCGCGTTGACCGTCACCCCCTGGCTCGCCATTTCTTCTGCCAGTGCTTCGGTCAAGCGATGAACCCCGGATTTCGCTGCGGCATAGGCGCCCATGCCCGCTGCCGCCTTGATCGCCGCGCCAGCGCCGATGTTGACGATGCGGCCGGCAGTGCTTTTGCCCAGCTGCGGCAGGGCGAGTCGGGTGATGGTGACATTGCTGGTCAGGTTCATCGCCCGCATTTTGGCCCAGGTTGCCAGATTGCCGCCGTCCAGCGTTTCCCAGGTAAAACCACCCGCAATATTGACCAGCACGTCGATACCGCCGTGCGCCGCGACCACCTGGTCCAGCGCCGCCGCCGTGGCCGCGGCGTCGGTCAGATCGATAGCTCCCAGATCGAGACATCCGGCCGGGTCGGGCGCGCCGGCAACCGCTTCGGCGGCAAGGTCGATTCGCGCCACCTTGTCACCCGCGCCCGCAAACGCCTGTGCCACCGCCTGCCCAAGAATGCCGAAACCGCCGGTAACGATAATCGAACGTGCCATCTCATCAGCTCCTTGCCGCGCTGCCATGCGCCCGGTGAAAAGACGGCAAGGTACGCCTGAATCGGGAGCAGGCCTTGACCCCGTGCCTGCCGCGCTTACATGGAAGTCCATGTATATTGAAACCGAAACCACGCCAAATCCCGCCACACTGAAATTTTTGCCTGGACGGCAAGTCATGGTGACCGGAACACGCGAATTCACCGATGACGAACAGGCGCAGGCCTCGCCGCTGGCGGAGGCGTTATTTAGCCTGGGCGATGTATCGGGCGTATTGTTCGGGCGTGACTTCATTGCCGTCACCGCCGGCGCCGGGGTCGATTGGACGCCGTTGAAACCGCAAGTAGTGGCTATCCTGCTCGACCATTTCATCTCCGAGGCGCCATTGTTTGCTGCCGGCAACGCTGCCGCTATCGCCGTGCCTGCCGATGCGGCTGGCGGTTTCGACGATGATCCTGCCGACAGCGATATCACCGATCAGATCCGTGAATTGATCGAGACGCGAGTACGCCCGGCTGTGGCCAATGACGGTGGCGACATCGCCTATCGCGGCTTTCGCGAAGGCGTGGTCTATCTGTCGATGCAGGGTGCTTGCGCCGGCTGCCCTTCCTCCGCCGCAACCTTGAAGAACGGCATCGAGAGCCTGATCAGGCATTATGTTCCCGAAGTGAACGAAGTTCGCGCGGTCTGAGCATTATTGGCGCGACGCGATGACTTTGTTTCCGTCGCGATGACCATTACGCTCGCCATCGAATGCACGACCGAAGCTTGCTCGGTCGCGCTATTAGACGGTCTGCAACTTGTAGCAGGCGATTGGCGCATGCTCGGGCGCGGCCATGCCGAGGCGCTGGTGCCAATGATCGCGGCGCTGCCCGGTCGCGGTCGTGCCGATCGCGTCGTTGTCGGTCTGGGGCCTGGCAGCTTCACCGGGGTGCGGATCGGGCTGGCCGCCGCCCGCGCGCTGGCGCTGGCCTGGCAGGTCCCGGTGGCCGGTTATCCGACGCTGGCGCTGGTGGCCGCTATGGCACGCAATGCATCAGGCTTGCAGCCGGTGCTGGTGGCGATGACAGGAGGCCATGGCGAATGGTTCACGCAGGTCTTCAATGCGGACGGCGGTGGGAATGCGGTACAGGCATCGCTTGCCCCGGCGGATGCGGCCCGGCTTGATCAGCGACTGGTGGCCGGCAGCCAGGCCAAGGCGTTGGTCGCGCTTCGCGGCACGGGAGAAGCAATGCCGCTGTGGCCCGACGCGAGAGAACTGCCGCTGCTGTCGGCGGAATCGATCGGCTCCGACCTTACCCCGCTATATGGCCGGCCTCCCGATGCCAAGCTAGCCGGCGTTGCCCCAGTTGCAAATTCCGCTTCCTTGCCTGGCGGCTGGATTGCCAGCGCTTAATGATGGCCAATCGCGCGCCTATGCCAGCGGACGATATCGACCGGATCATGGCGGTCATGGCGACAGCATTCGACCCGAACTTCAGTGAAGCCTGGACCCGTGCACAGGTTTCTTCGGCATTACTTATCGGAAATTGTCATTACCAATTGATCGCGGCAAATGGCAGGCGCCCGAAAGAAGGCGAAATCGCGGTGGGATTTGCACTGTTACGCACTGCTCTTGATGAAGAAGAATTGTTGTTGTTGGCGGTAGATCCCCAGTTGCGCAAACAAGGACTCGGCGCAAAGTTGCTGCAATGGGTCAAGGAGGATGCCAGGACGCGTGGCATACGCCGGATCTTGCTGGAAATGCGGCAGGGCAATAGTGCCGAAGGTCTCTATATTGCCAAGCAGTTCAAACCTATCGGCACTCGCCCCAATTACTATCGCGATCGGTGGGGCGCCTGCGTCGATGCCATTACATTTTCCTGTACCCTGGATTAACGTCCCGTAAGTTCACTATTACACTGTATAAATTTCTATTTATTCACCTTTGTATGTTACTTATAGCTTGAACTATCGTTGCGGATGGTTCAATGTCGCGGACATGTAGGCTGCAAATTACCGCCTTGCATATATGCATCGATAACCAGAAGGCCGGACAATAACTATCGGTCGATCGAAGGCACGGGTCGTCTAAAAGAAGGAAATTTTATGGAAAACGCTATGAGCGACTTGAACGAAACGCTTGTCACTTTGACATCCGACATTGTCGCGGCGCATGTCAGTAATAACGATGTTACGGTGACCGATCTGCCCGCACTGATCAGCAATGTCTATGGCGCGCTGGCTGGACTGGGTCAGTCGGCACCCGTTGCCGAAGAGGCTCCGCCAAAGCCGGCGGTTTCAATCCGTTCGTCGGTCAAGCCCGACAAGATCGTCTGTCTGGATTGCGGCATGGAGCTGAAAATGCTCAAGCGCCACCTGATGACGCACCACACATTGTCGCCCGATCAATATCGCGCGCGTTGGAATCTGGGTTCCGATTATCCCTTGGTCGCACCCGAATATGCTGAAAAGCGTCGCGATCTGGCCAAGAAGATCGGCCTGGGCCGCAAACCGGGAGCGCGGCGTGGTCGCAAGCCCAAGGCCGCCTGAACTTTCGGATAGCGCCGGCGGGGCACGGCTTCGGGAAACCGGCCGTGCCCGGCATGGCCGGTTCGAGCCAATCGGGTTGCAGCGAGGCCATGCTCGCCAACTTAATTTACTCGCAGTTTGCAGAACCGTTGCGCTGGGCTAAGACCTGCCGAGGTTTTATTTCGGGATACTGCGAGTGAATCAGCCGATCGACATCGAAGCGCTGTGTGCTCAGCGCGGTTTGCGAATTACCGACCAGCGGCGGGTGATCGCCCGGGTGCTATCGGAAAGCCTGGACCATCCCGACGTCGATAAGCTGCACTCGCGCGCTGCGGCCATCGACCCCGGCATTTCGATTGCCACGGTTTATCGGACCGTGCGGCTGTTCGAGGAAGCCGGCATCCTGGAACGGCACGATTTCGGCGACGGTCGTGCTCGCTATGAAGCCGCACCCGAAGCGCATCATGATCACATGATCGATGTCGAAAGCGGTATCGTGATAGAATTCGTCGACCCTGAACTGGAAGCGTTGCAACGGCAGATCGCCGAGCGACTGGGCTACCGGCTGGTCGATCACCGGCTCGAACTGTTCGGCGTGCGGCTCGGTCCCGAACCGGCGCCAGGCAAGTCCAAGAGCAAAGAGTAAAAGCGCGCCCGGTCACAATTATTGGCGCAACGCGATGCGATGCGTTATGGGCCGGCGCCCATGAACAAACTCGCACAGACTTATCGCGTCAAAAGCTTCGGCTGCCAGATGAACGTCTATGACGGCGAACGCATGTCCGAACTGCTGGATGCGACCGGGTTCACGGCGGCGGCGGACGGCGCCGATGCCGATGTGGTCGTGCTCAACACCTGCCATATTCGCGAGAAAGCCGCCGAGAAGGTCTATTCCGATATCGGCCGATTACGGCGGGAAGACGGGACCACGCCGCTGATCGCCGTCGCCGGCTGCGTCGCGCAGGCCGAGGGTGAAGAGATCATGACCCGCGCGCCGTCGGTCAGGCTGGTGGTCGGCCCGCAGGCCTATCATCGCCTACCCGACATGCTCGCCCGTGCCAGTCGGGGCGAGCGCGTGACCGATACCGACATGCCCGCGCAGACCAAATTCGACGTGCTGCCGCCGCGCCGCAAGGTCGGTCCGACCGCCTTCCTCACCGTGCAGGAAGGCTGCGACAAGTTCTGCACCTATTGCGTCGTACCTTATACGCGCGGCGCCGAAATATCGCGATCATACATTAGTCTGATCGCCGAAGCGGAAAAATTGCTGGAAGCTGGAGCGCGGGAAATCACGCTGCTCGGCCAGAACGTCAACGCCTGGACGGGTGAGGATGACAAAGGTCGCGCCATCGGCCTGGACAGCCTGATCCGCGCACTTGCAAGCCTGCCCGATCTGGCCCGGTTGCGATACACGACCAGCCACCCCAATGACATGAGCGACGGACTGATCGCGGCGCATGGCGAGGTGGCAAAGCTGATGCCGTTCCTCCATTTGCCGGTGCAATCGGGCAGCGACCGGGTGTTACGCGCCATGAATCGCAGCCATACCGTGGACAGCTATCTGAAGCTGCTGGAGCGAGTTCGTACGGTGCGGCCGGATATTGCGCTGTCGGGGGATTTCATCGTCGGCTTTCCGGGCGAAACCGAGGCCGAGTTCTCCGAGACGCTGGATCTGATCGATACCGTCGGCTTCGCGCAGGCTTACAGTTTCGCCTATAGTGCCCGGCCCGGTACGCCGGCTGCCGAAATGGCCGGTCAAATCGCGGTACCGGAAATGCACGACCGGCTGCAACGCCTGCAGGGGCGCGTCAATCATGGGCAACTGGCTTTCAATCAGCAATCCATCGGTCGAACTTGCGATGTCCTGATCGAACGGCGTGGCAAACTACCCGGCCAATGGCTCGGGAAATCGCCATGGCTGCAATCGGTCCATGTCATCGGTGACATGGCGATCGGCGATCTGGTGCGTGTGGAACTGATGGCCGCTTATGCTAATTCGCTAGCCGGGCGCCTGCTGGCGGTGGAGTAACATCAAAACTTTTCCACTGTTGCGATGCAACATGACGCTTGTTTGTCGAAATCATGGTCTTATCTTCATCACGGGAGCCGACTCCGCTCCCTGTTGAAAGGAGCGCATGGCCCGTAAAACAACCCGCGCACATGAAGTGGCGCATTATTCGCCCCCAGGCTCCCGCCGCGACGACAATTCTCCTCGCCGCGATGAGAACCGCCGGTCTCGTGCCGAGATCGAATTCGACGAACCCGCAGTATTGGCAGCGGTGTTCGGACAATTCGATGCCAATCTGGTGCTGATCGAAAGCCGCCTGGGAGTATTTATCGCTGCCCGTGGCAATCGCATCCAGATCGAGGGGCCGGAAGACGGGGTGGCGCGAGCACGGGATGTGTTGAAGGGGTTGCAGAACCGGCTGCTCGGTGGCCATGATATCGATGCCGGCGGGGTCGAATCGCTGATCGCGATGTCGAGCGAGCCATTGTTGGAGGGGATCATTTCCGGCGACCATGACGCGCCGCCGATCATGATCCGTACCCGGCGCAAGACGATCGTCCCGCGTTCGGCGATGCAAATCAACTATATGCAGGCGCTGGTAAAGAACGACATCATCTTTGCGCTGGGGCCGGCGGGTACCGGCAAGACCTATGTCGCGGTGGCGCAAGCGGTCAGCCAGTTGATGAACGGCAGCGTGCAACGCCTGATCCTGTCACGCCCCGCAGTGGAAGCGGGCGAACGACTCGGCTTTCTGCCTGGCGACATGAAGGAAAAAGTCGATCCCTACCTGCGCCCGCTCTACGATGCGCTGTACGACTGCATGCCACCCGAACAAGTCGAGCGGCGCATGGCCAGCGGCGAAATCGAAGTCGCCCCCATCGCCTTCATGCGCGGCCGCACCCTGGCGGATGCCTTCATCATCCTCGACGAAGCGCAAAACACCACCCCCTCGCAGATGAAGATGTTCCTCACCCGCTTCGGCCAGAACAGCCGAATGGTCGTCTGCGGCGATCCCCGCCAGGTCGATATTCCCGGTGGCGATGCCCAAAGCGGGCTGCGCGATGCGGTGGAGCGACTGGAAGGCGTCGAAGGAATTGCGGTGACGCGATTCACCAGCGCGGATGTGGTGCGCCACCCGATCGTGGGCCGGATTGTCGATGCTTACGAGGGGCCAGATAGTTGACCGACCGATGCCTGTGTCTTGGTAATAGTTGATAACGCGCTCTCCTCCCCACTATCAGGAGAATAACGATGATCAGCGCCGATCTCGGGCCGCAACTTGAGGCCTTCTTCACCAAGCTCTCGAGAACGGGCAGTATAACTCCAAGAGCGAGGTCTCCCCATTTACGCCGCGCGTGCTCTGCGACCTCAGGCGAGCAAGCGTAAATCAGGGTCTCCCCGTCATGCTACAATCAACTGCCCTCTCAAGAGAGGCTCTCGATCGGCCCGTCTGGAACGCATTGATCGGACGGCAAGCACAACTCGCTCAGGGCGATGCCGAAAACCTGCGATTTGCTCCTGAATATGGGCCATTCGCGGCTGCGCGCAATGCAGCCGGCGATCTTGCTTCGCTCGTTCGCCTGGCGCACCATACCGGTCTGTGGCTCGTCGAGAAGCAACGGGTGATCGCGCCCTCGGGCTTGAGGATTGCTCGCAGTGCGGAATGCCTTCAAATGGTAGCGGGCTCGATTCTCGACGGTGGGCATGAATATGCCTTTTTTGATCTGGACGACGAGGATGCCGAAGAGATGTTCGCCCTGGCTTTCCTGACAAATCCTGGACCCTTTTCGCAGAGAACGCACCGCCTTGGTCGGTTTATCGGCATCCGTGAAAACGGCAGGCTGGTCGCGATGGCAGGAGAAAGAATGAAACCCGGAGCTTACACCGAGCTGAGCGGCGTTTGCAGTCATCCCGACTATCGCGGGCGCGGATACGCCGGATTTTTGATGCGGGTTGTCGCTTCGAGGATGTTGGAGCGCGGCGAAATACCGTTCCTGCATTGCTATACGACGAACACAGCGGCAATTGCACTTTACCGAAGCCTTGGCTTCGAAGACCATCAGACTATCACCGCGACGGTGCTGATGCCTGCCTGAACCGTAAATGACGGGGAGCCCGAGGGGATTACCCCTCGGACCTATCGTTCAAATCCCGGCAATCGCCTGATCGACCAGCACGCTATCCGCTTGCGCAGAATGATGCGCCACGATCAGCCCACGTGCAGCCGAGGTAGCGGCTTCGGCAGTCTTGGCCCTAACCGCCGCGATCGCGCCCAATTCGGCGGCTTCGATCTTGTCGGTGGCCATTTTTTCGCGGCGACCGATCATCGCGGCGGTGTCGGCTTCGGCTTTGGCGACGATGGCGTCGGCTTCGTGGCGAGCGTGGTCGAGCATGGCGGCTGCGTCTTTTTCGGCTCCGGCGATTTTAGCGGCATATTCCTGGCGCAGGGCTTCGGCCTCGACGCGCAGCGACCTGGCTTCTTCGAGCTGTTCACGGATTTCGGCGATGCCGGCGTCCAGCCCGGAGGTCAGCATCTTGGGCACCTTGAGATACAGGGCAATGGCGATCAGCACCGCCATCGACAAGGCCACCCACATCGGCGGCGTCAGGCCGAGCGAACTGGGTTCGGCAGCTTCATGTACCGCGCCGGCGGCTAGCAGGATAAGACTGGCTGCATCAGCCATTGAGCGCCTCCTTGACGGCGGACCGGGCGGCGCCGGCATCCACGAATATTCCGGCCACGCGGGCGACGATTTCGCTGGCGGCTTCGCTGGCGACGGCTTCGATTTCCGACAATGCACTAAACCGCGCGGCGGCGATGCGGGCATCGGCTTCGGCTACGCGGGCGTCGATGACCTTGCCGGCGGCGGCCAGGCGGCGTTCGGTATCCTTGGCGGCATCGACCTTGGCCCGGGCGATCAAGGCATGCGCTTCGCCGCGTTGGCGGATATTTTCGACATTCCAGGCTTGCTCGGCCGCGTCGGATGCCTTGCGCGCGGCTTCTGCTGCGGCAAGGTCGCTGACGATCTGCCGTTCACGGGCGTCCACCGTCGCCATGACCTTGGGGACCATGTGACGTCCGATGACGAAGAAGGTAAAGCCGAAAAAGATCAGCAACCAGAAAAGCTGGCTGGCGTAAGTCTCGGCTAGCTGCGCGATCTGAGGCATTTTAGGTCCGCTCTCGTCGGTTGCTAAATCGGCTCACAGCCGGCCGGAGCTGCACTCCGACCGGCCATGCGGTCTATTCAGTCAGGCGCTCAATAGGCAAAGCGCCCGAACTTCACTTGGCAACGAAGATCAGGATCATCGAAACGACGAACGACAGCAGGCCGAGAAGTTCTGCGGCGGCGAAGCCGATGAACAGGCGCCCTTGCTGGCCATCAGCCGCACCAGGATTGCGCAGCGCGCCTTCGAGGAACGAACCAAAGACATTACCGACACCGATTGCGGCCATGCCGGCACCGATCGCAGCGAGACCGGCGCCGATGAGCTTTGCGCTTGCAGGTTCCATATCAAAAAAACTCCTGTTGTAATTCGGATCGTTAAATAAATTCAGTGAAGGTTCTCGGCATCGTTGAGATAGAGCGAGGTCAACAGCGCGAAGACATAGGCCTGAATAGCGGCGACGAGAATTTCCAGCGCGCAGATGGCAATCATCAGCAGAAAACTTGGAATGCCCACGATGGTGCCCCACAGAAAGCCGGAACCGGTGCTGGTGATGACGAAGCTGGACAGCACTTCCAACAACACGTGGCCCGCCATCATCGCCACGAACAGTCGCAACGCGAGGCTGAACGGGCGCACCAGGAACGAGATCAGTTCCACCACCGGGATCAGCCACATCAGCCACAGCGGCGTGCCATGCGGCACAAACAGCGAGAAGAAGTGAAAGCCGTGTTTATAAAAGCCCACGATCAGCACGATCGAAAAGGACATGATCGCCAGCACGCCGGTCACCGAAAAGTGGCTGGTGACGGTAAACGGCTGCGCATGTGAACCGAACAGGCCCAGCGGCAACAGCCCCAGCACGTTGGAGAACAGGATGAACATGAACAGCGAAAAGATGTACGGCACATATTTGCGCCCGTTCGGCCCGACATTCGCGGCCAGCAGATTATCGACAAAGCCGGTCATGCTCTCGACCGCCATCTGCCAGCGCCCCGGCACCAGCTGATGCTTCATGCCGCCGAAAACGAAGATCCACAGCGCGAACACCGCAATCGCCATCCATAGCGCGGAATTGGTGAAAGCGATGTTATGACCCAGCAACTGCCAGTGATCGGTGCCGAACATCGGCTCGATCGTGAACTGGTGCATCGGATCGACATTTCCCGCTTCGGCTACCACGCGTTCTGCCCTCTGCTTCAACTTATGCGACCACGCCCGTCATGCCCGGCGCGGGATCAATCAGGGCGCCGGTTCGAAATCCGGATGATGTTCCTGAAGGCCGCGACGATGCCCAGCATCATCACCACCAGCAGTCCCCAGGGCGACGTTCCGGCGAAGTGGTCGATGACCCATCCGATCAGTGCGCCGCCGCCAATTCCCCCCAGCAATTCAGCCAATACGCGGTTACCAAGCTGGTAACTGGCATTGGCCGGCATGCTCTCAGCCGGTTTGACCCGCTGTTCTTCGCGCTCTCTGGCGGCCTTGAGCCGCGTGTCGAGCGCGCCGATCCGCGCGTCGTCCCCGATGGGTTCCTCTGCCGGTTGCTCATCGGTCATGCCGGTTTCCTTTGACGCAAGGCCGGCATGGACGAAAGCACCCCGCCTAGGGCGCCGCCCCCTTAAGCGGGGGGTAAAGCCAAGTCAACCGGCGGCGGCCATGCCACGAATTCGGGTCTGGCGCCCGCCAGGGCAAAGCCGCCTGCGTGGGGCACTTGCGCTCAAGCTCCGGTAAAGGCAATGCACTGTATCGGCCAGCTATCACCACAGGAGAACGAACCGTGGCGATCGGCAATCTGTTCGATACCGATGAAATGGGCAAACCTGGTCACGACGCCTCGGGCCACCGCGCGCGCCTGCGCAAACGCCTGCTGGAGGGCGGGGCCGATGCGCTGGCCGATCATGAAGTGATCGAATACCTGCTGATGACTGCGATTCCGCGACGCGATACCAAACCGATCGCGCGGACCCTGTTGAAACAGTTCGGCACGCTCGCGGGGGTGTTCAATGCCGACCCGGCGGCGCTCGCGCGGCATCCCGGCATGGGCGAGACCAGCGCGGCAGCATTGCGCATCGTCGCGCTGGCGGCACGGCGGCTGGCGCGGACCCAGGCCACCGCGCAGCCGATGCTGAGCAGTTGGCAGGCGTTGATCGACTACCTGACCATCGACATGGCCCATCTGACGGTAGAGCGGGTGCGGGTGCTGTATCTCGACACCAGGAATCGTCTCATTCGCGACGAGCATGTCACTGACGGCTCGATCGACGAGGCCGCGATCCACCCGCGCGAAGTCATCCGGCGCGCGCTCGATCTGGGCGCGACCGCGATCATCATCGTCCACAACCACCCGTCCGGCTCGCCCGAACCCAGCCGCGCCGACATCCAGATCACCAACCGCATCGCCGAGGCCGGACGCTTGCTGGGCATCACCGTCCACGATCACGTCATCATCGGGCGAGAGGGGCATGTTTCGCTGAAGGCCAAGGGGCTTATCTGATGTAAGTAGCGATCATGGCAGTGCGCAGCGCTGCCTGGGCAGGCATGAATTACCCTCTCACCCATGCCGTTTCGGGGATATCGAACAGCCGCAGCACTGCGGTCAGATCGCCGCGATCGACCCAGCCGCTGGCGGCGGCGCGGGCTTTGGGCTTGGCGCAAAAGGCGATGCCGTGGCTTGCCGCTTCCAGCATCGGAATGTCATTGGCGCCGTCGCCCATGGCGAGGCTGGTCGCCCCTGCCCCTATTTGCGCCATCTCGGCCAGCAAGGTTTCGCGCTGGGTGGCGCTGTCGCAGATCGGGCCGCTGAGCTTGCCGGTAAGCTTGCCATCGGCGATTTCCAACCGGTTGGCGACGACGCGTTCAAAGCCCAGTTGCGCCGCCACCGGATCGGCGAACTGATGGAAGCCCCCGGTCACCAGCACCGTCCGGCATCCCCTGGCCCGCAACGTCCGGACCAGCACCTGCGCGCCCGGCATCGGCGCGATCCGTTCGCTCAGGCACTGCGCGATCGCGGCTTCGGGCAAGCCTTTTAACAAGGCGACGCGTTCATGCAGGGCGCTGGCGAAATCGAGTTCGCCCAGCATCGCCCGCTCGGTAATCGCCGCGATCATCGGCTTGAGCCCGGCAAAATCGGCGAGTTCATCGATACATTCCCCCGCAATCATCGTCGAATCCATGTCCGAGACGAACAGCGCCGGCAGGATTGGCGGATGATCGGCAATCAGCACATCGGCGGGTACAAAATGCGCGTCGATCACCGCGCGCAAGGCGGAGGCCTCCACCCCGGAAACTGAAATCTCCCACGCGCCGGCGCCGAGATGCACCATGCTCGCGGCCATTCCCAGCGCAGCCAGCGCATCACCGCTGCGTGCCGCAATAAGCGCGGGATCTGCTAAGAGCCGGGCGATGACCACTAATTCGTCCCCTGATACTGCGTTCGGCCAGGCACTGGATCAACCGGCGCTGGCGCTCATTGCAGGGCCGACCGCCAGCGGCAAGAGCGATCTGGCGATGGCACTGGCGCGGGCACTTGCCGCGCAGGGCCGGCATGCGGTGATCGTCAACGCCGACAGCGCGCAGGTTTATGCCGATCTGGCCGTGCTCAGCGCCCGCCCGTCGGTCGCCGAAATGCGCGGCATCGACCACCGGCTGTTCGGCGAGTGGGACGGCGCAGTCGCCTGTTCGGCGCCGGACTGGGCCACCCGCGCGGCGGGTGAGATCGCCGCTATCCATGCCGGCGGCGGTGTCCCGATCCTGGTCGGCGGCACCGGGCTTTATCTGCGCACGCTGCTCGATGGCATCGCTCCTATCCCCGAAATCGACCCCGGCGTGCGCGCCGCCGTACGCGCGTTGCCGGTGGACCAGGCCTATGCGGCGCTAGTTTGCGAAGACCCCGACCGCGCCGCGATGCTTGCGCCCGCAGACACCGCGCGCATTGCCCGCGCGCTGGAAGTGGTGCGCTCGACCGGGCGGCTGCTGGCGGATTGGCAGCACGAGAAGGCCGGCGGGATCGGACAGCGAGTGACGCTGCACCCGGTCGTGCTGCTGCCGCCGCGCGACTGGCTCTATCCGCGATGCGACGAGCGGTTCAGCCAGATGCTGGAACACGGCGCGGTGGCCGAAGTCGAGGCGCTGCTGGCGCGCGATCTCGATCCCGCGCTGCCGGTCATGCGGGCAATCGGCGTGCCGGAGATTACCGCTCATCTGCGCGGCGAGTATGGGCTTGAACAGGCACAGCGGTTGGGGCAGCAGGCCACGCGCAACTATGCCAAGCGGCAATATACCTGGTTTCGTCGCCAGCCGCCGCCAGGCTGGCCAAGGTTGGAATATGGAAGTTACCCGATCGAAGATATATTCGCATCATTATTTCTATTTTAGCAGTTGACGCGATATATTATTGCACATATCTGCGGCGCCTCTCATGATCCATGGGCTGCGTTTAGAGTTACGGAAGGTTAAGAAAGTGAGCCAAGAGCGCAGTGGCGCCGAAATCCTGGTGGAAAGTCTGGTTCGCCAGGGCGTCGAATTCGTGTTCGGCTACCCCGGCGGCGCGGTGCTGCCCATTTATGATGCACTGTTCAGCGACGACCGCATTCGCCACATCCTGGTCCGCCACGAAGCCGGTGCGGCACATGCTGCCGAGGGTTATGCGCGATCGACGGGCAAGCCGGGGGTGGTGCTGGTCACCTCCGGGCCGGGCGCGACCAATGCCGTCACCGGGATCGCCGATGCTTATATGGATTCGATTCCGGTGGTCATCATCACCGGGCAGGTCGCAACCGCGCTGATCGGATCGGACGCCTTTCAGGAGGCCGACACCATCGGTATCACCCGCCACTGCACCAAGCATAATTATCTGGTGAAGGATCCGGCAGACCTCGCCGCGACCATCGATGAGGCTTTCCAGATTGCCACCACCGGTCGCCCCGGCCCGGTGCTGATCGATATTCCCAAGGACGTTCAGGTCGCCAGCGCGGTCATGCCCGACGGCCCGCCGCAACGGGCCATTCGCTATAATCCGCAGATCGATGGCCCGGCTGACGACATTGCCAGGGCGATTGCCTTGATCGCAGCGGCAAAGGCGCCGATTTTCTACACCGGCGGCGGCATCATCAACTCCGGGCCGCGCGCGAGTAGCCTGCTGCGCGAGTTCCAGGCGCTGACCGGCGCGCCCGTCACCTCGACGCTGATGGGACTGGGCTGTTTTCCGGCAGATCATTCCGACTGGCTGGGAATGCTGGGCATGCACGGCACCTACGAAGCCAATCTGGCGATGAACCAGGCCGATGTCATGGTCTGCATCGGCGCGCGTTTCGATGATCGGGTGACCGGGCGGCTGGATGCGTTTTCGCCTAATTCGATCAAGATCCACATCGATATCGACCGCGCCTCGATCAACAAGATCGTGGCCGTAGACGTGCCGATCGTCGGCGATTGCGCCCGAGTGCTGGAACAGTTGATCGAAGCCTGGGGCCAGCGCCAGCCGCAGGATCTGTCAGCCTGGAAAGCTCGCATCACTGAATGGCGCGGCAAGAACAGTCTCGCTTATGCCCGGCTGAAGTCCGAAATCGCGCCGCAATATGCGGTCGAGCGGCTGTATGCCCTGACCCGCGACCGTGATCCGATCATCACCACCGAGGTCGGCCAGCACCAGATGTGGGCGGCCCAGTATTTCCCGTTCTTCGGCCCGAACAAATGGCTGACTTCGGGTGGACTGGGGACGATGGGCTATGGCTTGCCCGCTGCGATCGGCGCGCAATTGGGCAATCCCGGCGCGCTGGTGATCGACATCGCCGGCGAAGCCTCGATCCAGATGAACATCCAGGAGTTGGGCACGGCGAGCCAATACCGCCTGCCGGTCAAGATTTTTATCCTGAACAACGAATACATGGGCATGGTGCGGCAATGGCAGCAACTGACTTATGAGAGCCGCTATTCAAACAGCTATTCCGATGCACTGCCCGATTTCGTCAAGCTGGGCGAGGCTTATGGCTGGAAGGGTATCCGCATTTCCGGTGAGGATGAACTCGATGCCGGTATCCAGGCGATGATCGACTACGACGGGCCGGTGATCGTCGATTGCCGGGTGGCGAAACTGGCCAATTGCTTCCCGATGATTCCTTCGGGAGCGGCGCATACCGACATGATCCTGCCGGGCGATGTGGTGATCGGCACGGTCGATGATGAGGCCAGGGCGCTGGTTTGACTACTGTCCCCCTCCTCTTCAGAGGAGGGGCTAGGGGCGGTGTCTATCGTCCGAGCGCACTTGCTGGCGTCCGAAGGCACCACCCCCAACCTCCTCTGAGGAGGGGGCTTAGAGAAGAAGGTATTGCAATGAAGATCAAGCAAGAGGCTGGCGAGCGTCACGTTTTGACGATCACGGTGGACAACGAAGCCGGCATCCTGGCCAAGATCGCCGGGCTGTTCACCGCGCGCGGCTACAATATCGACAGCCTGACGGTCGCGGATATCTCCGAGAATCATGCAGTCAGCCGCATTACCATCGTCACCCATGGGCCGCCTGCGCAGATCGACCAGATCCACGCCCAGCTGGATCGGCTGGTGCCGGTGCACAAGGTCGTCGATCTCACCGAAGTCGGCCCTTATGTCGAGCGCGAGCTGGCGCTCATCAAGGTTGCCGGCACCGGCGATATTCGCGTCGAGGCGTTGCGAGTCGCCGATATCTTCCGCGCCAAGGTGGTCGACACCACCACCGCCAGCTTTGTCTTCGAACTGACCGGGCCGCCCGACAAGATCGACAGCTTTGTTGCATTGATGCGCGAGCTGGGGCTGGTCGAAGTCGGTCGCACCGGCATCGTCGGCATGATTCGGGGCACAAAGGCCGCTTGATCCACCGCGCTTGCTGAGGCAGGGGCGCCACCAAATACGCAATTCATGCCGCCGTGCGGCGACCGAGGGAAACGACCGTGAAAGTATATTACGACGCCGATTGCGACATCAACCTGATTACGGCCAAGAAAATCGCCGTGCTCGGCTATGGTAGCCAAGGCCATGCCCATGCCCAGAACCTGCGCGACAGCGGCGTCAAGGACGTTGCCATCGCCCTGCGCGCCGGGTCGGCCACCGCGAAAAAGGCCGAATCTGCCGGCTTCCAGGTAATGACCAACAAGGATGCCGCCGCCTGGGCCGACATCCTGATGATCCTGGCCCCCGACGAGCTCCAGGCCGCGATCTACGCCGAAGACGTTCACGCCCACATGAAACCCGGCGCAGCGCTGGCGTTTGCCCATGGCCTGAACGTGCATTTCGGGCTGATCGAGCCGCGCGCCGACATCGACGTCATCATGATTGCGCCCAAAGGCCCCGGCCATACCGTGCGCAGCGAATATGTTCGCGGCGGCGGCGTGCCCTGCCTGGTCGCCATTGCCCAGGACGCCACGGGCAACGCCCTCGATGTCGCATTGGCTTATGCCTCCGGTGTTGGCGGCGGACGTTCGGGCATTATCGAAACCAATTTCAAGGAAGAATGCGAAACCGACCTGTTCGGCGAGCAGGCCGTCTTATGCGGCGGTATCACTCACTTGATCCAGGCGGGCTTCGAAACGCTGGTGGAAGCCGGCTACGCGCCGGAAATGGCCTATTTCGAATGCCTGCACGAGACCAAGCTGATCGTCG